>NZ_CP042910.1:6200000-6523337 GCF_008298035.1 Gimesia maris | reverse complement strand
GTCAAACGAGCGTTTTGCGTCAAATGCAGTTCTGATTTCAGGATCATCTGCAATGCCGCCGGTCAGGGAAACCGTTCCCACCAGAATCAACAGGGACAGATAAACCACCGTTTGTTTCAGTCGCCACAACATGGAAACCCGTTTCATGATCTGAAAAAGACAATCATCCAAAAATGAACGATTGCTGTTACATAAATAGTAGTTTGATCGACATGCAGACAAGGGCAATATATAAAACTGTGCGGATGAATGCATCCCCTTTATTAACGGCCAGATTTGATCCAATCCAGCCGCCAATCGACATTCCGATCATCAGGATCAATCCGGTAAGCCACCAGATTTGCCCTTGCCATGCAAAGATTCCGATCGCTGCGATCGTATAGACGGCTACGATAAACACCTTATGCATATTGGTTCGTACTAAATCAATATTCATCAAATTATGAATAATGGCTATCAGAATAAAACCGACACCCGCCTGAATAAATCCTCCATAAAATCCTGCCAGAACCATCAACAGATAACCGGTGACGGATACCGAAGGTTCAGAAACCGTGGTTTCGGAAAGATTCCCATCGATTGATGAACTGATTGAAGTTTCTTCCTCTTTCGGTTCTGGTTTTTTCTTTTTACGATTACCAAGAATCATTGTTACCAGAACTCCCAACATGATAATTGCCAGGACGCGATTAAACCAGGCATTGCTGAGTTTAGTGCCTAAAAAAGCGCCAATGACAGTACCGGGCAGTGCGCACAGCGCCAGGGTCAGGCTGAGGCGGTAATCAGAAAAGCCTTTTTGTTTAAAACCGGCGACTGCCGTCAGGTTCTGACCTAAAATCGCGATACGTACAGTACCATTTGTGACGGCTCCGGGAATATCCAGAAACACCATGATGGGCATCAGTATAAGTGAGCCCCCCCCTGCCAGAACATTCAGGATACCGGCAATACAGCCAACACCCGCCAGTAATAAATAATGCCACCAGACCAACGGGTTCTACTTTCCTTCAGAAATGGATTGGGATGTTCGGAACTGTCCCACAGGGTGGGGATCAAAATTGATTCAGAGTTTAAGATAAATGCTGTCTGAACCTCGCGTCTCTATTACTAATCTGTTCGTTTTCAGCACAGTTTAGTAAACTTGAACGTAGATTAGAGTGTAAAGCTTTCTATGACAGAGTACCAAGAGAATGAAGTTCAATTTACGACAAACATTCACAATCTTTTTTCAAGAAAAGCAAATCCTGCTCCCCGTGATTTGTGCGACACTTTTATTTCTGCTTTCGGGGTGTGGGGCTGATGTGAATGAATCAAACGAGTCAGGCAGTGTGAGTGGTATACCGGTTGTGAAACCCACGCTGAAAATTGCTGACTGGCGCTATGTTGAGCAGTTCATCGCAGAAAATCAGGGGAAAGTTGTGGTCGTTGATCTCTGGTCAACATCCTGTCCTCCCTGTCTGCGTGAATTTCCGGATCTTGTTTCTTTACAGAATCAGTACCCGAACGAGGTTGTTTGTGTTTCTTTCAATTGTGATTACTTCGGAGGCAAGAATTATCCACCCGAGTATTATAAAAAACCGGTCGAAAAGTTTCTCACTAAACACAAGGCTTATATGACGAATATCGTCAGTAATGTGCCCGCAGAGGAACTGTTTCCCACACTGGATCTGGCTTCAATGCCGGCGACTTATGTTTATGATCGGCAGGGCAAGCAGGCGAAACGATTTGACAATGAACGCCGAGAATACGGCAAAGAAGGATACACCTACAAGCGGGATGTAATCCCTTTTGTAGAGAGCCTGTTGAAAACAGAAACCCTCAAACAATAAGTGCGGCGATCATGCCTGAGAGGACGATTCCGTCCCAGGTCCCGGCACCGCCGATACTGATCGATGGGGAATCCAGTTTTTTGAAATCGTTCCAGTGAAACAGGTCGGCTCCTATCAGCGGACCGGAAATACCAATCACAAAGGCAATCGGGGCATACAAAGCCTGGTAATTCATATCCGCATTACCGGTCAGCGGTCCGATGATCCCAAAGCCGAGAATCGTTGCGATGACCGACACCAGGGGCGGGATGAAGACCGGCATGGCAATCCCCATTCCCGGTACCAGCCGTGAGGTACGATAACAGACCATGGTATTCAGGCAGATCCCCACGATTGTTACCAGAACCGGTGTGATGCCCCCTCCAATAATAAAGCGAGACAGCCAGATCGCCAGTAAAACGGGAATCACGCAACCTCCCAGATTGACGGCAATAACTGCTTCCTGCCTCAAGCGTTGCATCTTCGGCATCAGTTGCATACCGGCCAGAGACTCAAACACGGGAACATTTACTTCCCGGTCAAGGGGAAACCTTGCGATGGGGAAGTTGATCAGAGAGCCAAAGATCATTCCAAATAGAACCAGGATGGCAGCCTGTGGACTGAGGTGCAGATTTCGTAAGGCAGTCTCTGCAAGATCGACAAAGATCAATGGGAGCATGCAGCCCATAAAAATCATCAGACTCAGTATCATGCAACCTGAAACGGGAGGCGTCTGAAATTGCTGGGGTGGCTGTGTCGACACGGTCAAACATCTTTCTATTCTGGTACTTTACCGGCCCTGCTGGTTCGATACATTTACACAGGGCTGGTTCAGGAAACCCTGTTTAGCCCGGGTATTTTAGCGGGCAGCACCAGTTCCTGCAGGTTTGTAGCGGGAATATTCGGAACAATTCCTACCTTCTCGCTGAATTCATACCGTGGAGACAGCCGGGAAGGATGAAATTCCTTGAAGTCCCGCTACAATCAGGGTATGGCAGGAAACAGTTTTGGACAAGCATTTCGGATTACAACAGCAGGCGAAAGCCACGGTCCGGGCAATGTCGTGATTATAGATGGCGTTCCGCCAGGGATTCCAATCAGCGTGGAAGATCTGCTGGTTGATCTCAATCGCCGCAAACCGGGACAAAGCAAGATTGTCACGCAGCGTAAAGAAGCAGATCATCCCGAGATCCTTTCCGGCGTGTTTGAGGGAATCACAACAGGAACCAGTCTGGCGATTCTCATCCGTAATGAGGACCAGCGGAGTAAAGACTATAGCGATATCAAAGACAAATATCGCCCGGGGCATGCGGACTACACCTATGACGCCAAATACGGTTTTCGCGATTACCGTGGCGGTGGACGTTCCAGTGCACGTGAAACGAATGTCCGTGTTGCAGCGGGTGTGGTCGCCAAAAAAATTCTGAATGCCGCATTCGGTGGACGCATCATCGGATATGTGACCCAGGTCGGACATCTCAAGGCAAAAATCTCCGATCCGACTTCGATCACAGCAGCACAGGTCGAGACATTTTCGGATGGCAGTTTGAACCCGGTCCGCTGTCCCGATCATGATCTGGCGCGTCAGATGTTCGACTTCATCGATTCTGTCAGAAAAGATGGCGATTCGATTGGTGGCGTCGCAGAAATTGCTGCCATCAATGTCCCCGCGGGACTGGGAGAACCGGTTTTCGACAAACTGAAAGCAGATATAGCCAAAGCCCTGTTCAGTATTCCCGCCGTTCTGGGAGTCGAATATGGCTCCGGGTTTGGCTGTGCGACCATGAGGGGCAGTGAAAATAACGATCACTTCATTGCTGAAGAGAGCGACGAAAGTGGGGAACCTGTAATTGGGACGGACACGAATCGTCATGGAGGCAATCTGGGTGGGATCTCCACGGGGCAACCCCTTGTCTTTCGAGCAGCGGTCAAGCCAACCAGCAGTCTGCTGATCGAACAGCCGACGGTTACCAGCCAGGGAGAGGCAACAACGATTCGCACAAAGGGGCGGCATGATCCCTGTCTGTTGCCTCGCTTCGTTCCCATCGCGGAAGCAATGATTGCCATCACGCTGGCCGACCATTGGTTACGCTGGCGGGCGCAATGTGCAGCGGCTCCGGATCGCACTCACAACGTTTGAAAGAGAAATCCATCATGGCCTGGATACAAAAGCAGATTCGTCTGCCTGCGTTTCGACGTGGTTTTCATATTGTCACTCAAGAAGTTCTCAGTGAAATTCCAGAACTCTCAACGATCAAGGTTGGCTTAATGCATGTCTTTATCATGCATACCTCCGCTTCACTTTCAATCAATGAAAATGCAGATCCGGATGTCCCCGTGGATCTGGAAATGTCATTTAACAAGATTGCACCGGAATCATTTCCTTACGTGCATACCTGTGAAGGACCCGATGATATGCCCGCACATGTCAAAGCGTCGCTGATTGGAAATTCGTTGACGATCCCGATCAGCGAAGGGCGCCTCTGTCTGGGAACCTGGCAGGGAATCTATTTGTGTGAGCATCGCAATCATGGCGGCAGTCGCAGACTGGTCGTAACGATTCAAGGCGAATAGATCGATTTGATTCTGCTTTCACAGTCTTTATTTACCCACGCAATACAGGTGTTTGTCTGAGCGGATAAAGAGGTCTCCATCGCTGATCGCAGGTGATGCGCTGAAATCTTCATTTTCATCGGTCAGACGATTCACAGAGATCTGTTCCAGTTGAGCGCTGGCCTTGATGACATAGGTTTCACCCGAGCGGGATGTGAAATAGACTTTACCATCTGCGATGACCGGTGAAGAATAATCACTGCCACGAAAACCGCCACCGCCACCTCGACCAGAACGTCCGCCGAAGCGGTTGCCGCCCGCTTCCTCTTCCCGGTCGTCCGTGGCAACTGAATCTCCTGATTCCAGTCGACCACGGAAGATCCGTTCTCCAGTTTTGGCGTCGATACAATTGACGATACCGCGTGAGAAGAAATAAATTCGTCCCTGGTACATTACCGGCGTTTCAATCCGGTTGGCATCACGTCCCGTCCAGAGTATGTTTGTTTTAGTGACGTTGCCTTTTCCACCTGCTTTGACAGCAATGGATCCGCCGCCCCGCCCTTCAATGCCATAGACAATACCGTTCTCAGCGATCACGCTGGAACAATAGGTGTCTGTGTCCATGGCTTCGCAGTACCAGCGTAGTTTGCCATTCTCTGGATTCATGCCCCATATTTCATAAGGAACACCCAGAACCAGGTCTGTCTCACCATCACTCCCTTTGACCAGAACGGGTGTGCCCCAGGTCGCATTAAAGCCCGTCGATTCCTGTCGCCAGACTTCTTTGCCGGTCTTTTTATCGAGCCCCACCAGGGCTTCACTTTCTGCCGTTGCTGTTACGATCAACAGGTCTTTGTAGAGAATCGGGCTGGAAGAAGAACCCCATCTACGGGGATCCAGTTCATCGCCGACGATGGTCTGCCACAGCTTGTTTCCATCCAGATCGTAAGCGACTGCTCCCGATTTACCGAAATAGGCATAGACGTTTTTTCCGTCAGAAGTGGGGGTATGGGAGGCATAACCGTGCTCGGCGAACATGCCGGTATAGATGTCTTCCGGAAGTACTGGATCTACTGTTTTGTCCCAGAGAATTTTTCCTGATTTTCGGTCCAGGCAGACCAGGTGCCTGCGCAGATCCTTTTGATCTCCGGGATCATTGCGAGTCATCCCATAGCCCGACCAGCAGGTGACAAAAACTTTATCACCTACGATAATCGGGCTGGATGAGCCATGACCTGGCAGAGCCACTTTCCATTTGAGGTTCTGTTGAGGACTCCATCTATCAGGAGTGGCCTGTTTTTCATCTGAAACCCCTGATCCGTTTGGTCCACGAAACCTCATCCAGTCTGCCTGAACGCTTGAGGAAATGAACATCAACAAAGCGAAGACAGCAATTTTGGGCTGCATGGCATATTCCCTGAAACTGAATGCGTTAATAAACCAAACGGATAACAGTGAGTTTCAAAATACAGGCTAGTCTGTGTCACAGTTTTACTGTAACGTCTCCAGGGCTGTTTGACTCGAGTATACGAGATTGAGAGACGCTACATTTAAATGTGATGCACACTAGTTATCAGATTCGGGACGCTTGGGGCGATCCCCGTCTGAGTTACGACCACCGCGTTCGCCACGGTCTCTGCCACCGGATCGATTGCGGGAGTTGAACTGTTCTGCCATTTTAGTCAGTTCGGCTTTATCAATTTCCTTGTCTTTGTTGGCATCCACCCGATCAAACATGGACTGCATTCTTTCAGGCAGTTCTTCTTTGGTGAGTTTGCCGTCTTTATTCTTGTCGTTAGCCATCATTCGTTCGACAAAATCGCCGCCTCGACCACCACGGCCGCCTTCACCACGTCCAAATGCACCAGGGCCTCCCGGTCCACGACGGTCTCCGTCACGACGGCCAAAACCACCAAAATCGGGACGCAATTCATCTTCGGTCAGTTTTCCGTTTTTGTCTTTGTCCAGTTTCTGGAGTGCGACGGTGGCGTTTTCAATCTCTTCTTTCGAGAGTTCGCCGTCCTTGTTTACGTCCAGAGTAATGAAGATCGGTAACATCAACATGAAATTAGGACGTCCACCAGGACCTCCTCTGCCATCACGGGGACCACCTTCCCGAGGGCCGCGGTCGCGGTCGCCACGTTCACGTCCTTCAGGACGATCGCCTCTTTCCGGACGGTCTTTCCCTTCTGGAGGCTGTGCTGATACAAGTGTGGTGGCGCTGATGGCAAGCAGGGCAGCACCAGTTGAAAATAAACGTGACATACGCATTTGAGGGTCTCCGGGAATGTGATTCAGAAATGTTAAGTGTCCTAAACCAGTGGGTTTACAACACTGGTTGTATATTAAATTGAAATAAGGTTTTACAGTCTGTTTTCACTGAATTAACACCGGTTGTGAAGAATTGCTGTATGAGTGGAAGCGACTGTGTACCTCAATCACATTTAAGCTACAAATATCAAACCCGGGAGACGAGAAAATGTTTCGGAAAACTCAATAATCTCAGAGAATTTCTACGAACAGAATAATATGGTAATGCGACAGTTTGTCCAAAAAAAAACGTCTGCAGGAAAACTGCAGACGTTTTGAAATTGGCTGATGTAGGACTTCGGTCAATCAGCTTCTATTTGAACGCTGTGATACCGGGCATGGCGACCGGCGGAACAGGAATCGGCCCCCACTCATAACTGGCCGGGGTCAGGTCTTCTTTTGAATTCATGGCTTCGTCCCATGTGATTGATTTACCCGTGTAAGCAGCCATACGCCCCATGATCGCCAGCATGGTACTCTTCGTCATGTAGTCGCCATTATTAATGGGTTCGCCAGAGCGAATGCTTGCGAAGAATTCATCATGTTCCACCTGATACATGTTTTTACTTTTACCCCGGAAGTCCCAGGTCTTTTCGCCTTTCGGATCATAAATACGATGTTTAAAGACATCGACACGTCCCTTGGTACCAAAGACATGGTCGGAAACATCGACGGCGCATCCATCCTGCTGTCGACAGCGGCTGAAACCTTTCACGCCATTCGGGTATTCATAAACGATGGCAAAGTGATCAAAGACATTGCCGTACTCTTTCCCGGTTCTGGTCTGTCGACCGCCGGTTCCACTACAGGCCAGGGGGGTCTGATCCTTCATGGTCCAGGCCATTTTATCCAGGCTGTGGACATGCTGCTCGGTATTGAAATCCCCGGAAAGCCAGGTGAAGTACAGCCAGTTGCGCATCTGCCATTCCATGTCGCTCCATTCGGGCTGCCGCTCAAACATCCATAATCCACGGGTGTTGTAACTGCATTGAATGGCCATTACATCGCCGACTGCACCATCATGAATCTGCTTAAACGTTTCCCGCATCCCTTCGTGATACCGCCAGCAGAGTCCGGAGACGATCGAAAGGTTCTTTTGTTTTGCCAGCTTGCAGGTTTCCAGAACGGATCGTACGCCGGGGGCATCAACGGCAACCGGCTTTTCAGCGAAGACATGTTTGCCAGCTTCAATGGCGGCCCGCAGTTGCATGGGACGGAAGTGGGGCGGTGTCGTCAGCAGCACGACGTCGACACAGTCAATCACTTTCTGATACGAATCGAAGCCGACAAATTTGTGATCGGTGTCTACCTGAACCTGCTCAGCTACGGGATTCTTTTTCAGGTTCTGAAAGCTCTTGTCGAGGTGGTCGTAAAATGTATCACCCATGGCGACCAGTTTGGCGTTGGGGTCGGCTGCCAGTGCCTGAGCGGCGGCTCCGGTTCCCCGTCCACCACAGCCAACCAGGCCTACGCGAATCACATCACTGCCTCCGGCAAACAGACTGGATTGCAGCGCCGTCAGCGGAGCGGAACCAGCGAATGCGACACTTGATAATGAAGAAGCGGCTGCGACAGCTGCCGTGCCGTTTTTAATAAATTCACGTCGCGTCGTTGAGGGAGAACTCTGAGGTCGGTCGGTATTCATTCGATAATCCTGAATTAATTAGTTTCATTGAAAAACTGATTCCTTAGGATACCATACACAACCTACTGTTTTCGAGGCAAAAAGCAGATCTGGTAACAGGTTTTTGCAAGAGTGCTTGGACCTGTGAACAGGTCTGCTGAGAGTTAAATCTCAGTTATTAACGCGTCGATATGATCTCTACCAAAGCGTTGCAGACTGGCTGCTCCCAGATTCACGTAGTGTTGCCAGGTTGCTTTGAGACGTTCCTGCTGCTGATCTGTGAGTACTTTAATCTGCCGGGCGGGACAGCCTGCCCAGAGTGTCCCCGGCGGTACGTGGATACCTTCCCGTACCAGGGCACCTGCTGCGATTAATGCACCTTTTCCGATCACGCAGCGGCTGAGAACCGTGGCACCGATGGCGATCATGGCGTCATCTTCCACAATCGAGCCGTGTACGATGGCAGCGTGTCCCAGTGTCACGCGATCACCGAGAATACAGGGGTGCTGATAATCGGTATGCAGGATTGAACCATCCTGCACGTTGGTCTCTTCTCCCACTTCAATATACTCCAGATCGCCGCGCAACACACACTGATGCCAGACTGTACTACGCGCTTTGAGACGCACTCTTCCGGTGACAATCGCATCCGGTGTCACCCAGGCTGTCGGATCGATGATTGGCGAAGAATGGAGTGCCTGCCAGTCACAGTCTACTTCCGGATAAGGGAATTCGGGAGGAGCGGGAATCTCCGCTTGTCTATGTGGCCAGTCAGGTGAAGCGGAGTCATGATTCATCAGAAGGACCTTTTTCTTGCTGTGTTGAAATTCCGGTTGTCTGAGTCAGGCTGCTGTTCGGAATGGTGGCTCGTTTTTTTTCCATCAGGAATAAACCGCCGATTGTGAGGGCGGTACCACATAACAGCCAGACGGTTAACTGTTCACCAAAACAAAGTACGCCAGCGAAGGCGGCCATTGCCGTCTGAGATGCATTTAACAGGTTGACGCGGGTGACCGTCAGATATTTCATGGAGGCACCAATGGCGAAAAACGCAATCGCATTCATGATGCCTCCGACCAGCATCACCAGATACTGCCAGGGAGTCGTGATCCAGAAGATTGAGATTCCCAGCCGATAAACGGCGACACCCGTCAGACAGATCAGTCCTGTGGTGCTGATCAAAACCAGAGTGGCCGAGATGGATGTTTCCCCTCGGACCGAACCACGAATGACCGCACCTCCTGCCCCGTAAGAACAGCCGGCAAACCCTGCCACAAAGATGGTAAGTGCCACAGTCGCCATTGAGCTGGAATGGTGTTCCATATTTTCAAAAACGGATACTTCAGCCTGATGGGCGCCCAGGCTCAGGATCACAATCGCCGCAGTCAGAATGATCATGGAGGCGAACATGCGCGGGGTGATGGCCTCCTCCAGGAAAATTCGTCCCAGTAGAGCCCCCGTCGTCAACAGTGTGGCGAAGCAAAGGGGAACGGTAAAAGCCAACCCTCCCAGGCTGAGCGACCATTGAAACATGACGTTTCCACCAAACTGCATGACAAGCCCGGTTAAAATTAAAGGGAGGACGAGTCGTCTCGGAGGCAGTGCAGGCAGTCCCTGCGATCCGCGGTAAGCAACCAGGGCCCAGCCAACGATAGTGGCGGGGACCGATTTAAGAGCAGAGATCCAGATGGCCCAGTCGGCATTGTTGTCCACAGCTGCTTCGCGCAGTGCGATATTGGCAGCAGTATAAGCTAACGCGGATAACAGTCCATATAACGTGCCCTTCACGGTGGGGGAAAGTCCACCAGTAAGTTCGCTTTCGGAGCTTTCAGGCAAAGCAGGAGCGTCCGATGAAGTCTCTTTAATCGTCTTCACCCTCTTGCTCCAGTTGCTGCAACTCGATGATGCGCGGGTCGAGTTCTTCTACAATCGCATAACGGCCATCTGACCAGCGAAAGAAGTCAACGTCACGGCATTTTTGGCTGCAGAATGGAAACGGGGATTGATCATCACTTGCCTGGAAGGTGACAACCTTGCGACAAATGGGACATGTTTGTGGTTGGATCATCGGATCCTCAGACAAAAAGGGGAGCGAAATCGGGGTCTGATTCTCTTATAGATCATTCCAGTGGAAATATCAAAGGTAATCAGGAATCCGCTGACCCACTCTTACTGGAAGAACCTGAATCACCGCTGCTTTTTGAATCGGAACTCGGTGACTGTGTCTTGGTATCAGCGGCAGCATCTTTTTTGTAAGAGCTGCTCCGGTAATCAGTTTGGTAAAAACCAGAACCTTTGAAGATGATTCCGCCGCCTGCGCCGATGACGCGTTTTGCTTTCAGCTTTCCGCATTCAGGACACTTTCTGAGCGGCTTTGCAGTAATGGACTGAAATTCTTCCCATTTATGACCACACTGGGAACATTCATAATCATAAGTTGGCATCGATTAAGACTCACAATGAAAAGGCAATGAGAAGTAATTAACCTTCGGCAGGACCCGAAGAAACAATGACTTTGGTGGGGCGAACCACCCGGTCATTGAGAATAAAACCCTGTTCCAGTTCCTGGATGACGGTCATCGGTGGATGCTCATCGGAGGGCATCTGCTGCAGTGCTTCATGCAGGTTCGGATCGAACGGTTTTCCCAGGGCATCAATGGGTGTCACATTATGTTTGGAGAGCACGTCAAGAAGCTGTTTTGCCACCATTTCGACGCCCTGTTTAAGGTCACCGACCTGGTCAGCACTTTCAGCGGCATCGACGGCCCGTTTCAGATTATCCAGGGCTGGTAATAAATCCTGGATAAAGGGCGCTGCAGCGTACTGGCGGAGCAGTTCCATTTCTTTCTGATGCCGTTTGCGAACGTTGTCCAGTTCAGCCTGCGAACGCAGAAAACGATCCTGGTTCTCATCTCGCTCAGAAATCGCGGACTGTAGCTGTTCTTCGACTGTCGGCGCTTCGTCTGTCACTTCACTCTCCTCAACCGGAATTTCTTCGGTCTGGTTTTGAATCTCTTCTGGTTGTTCCATATCTGCCATTTTTCTGACCTGCTACGCTGTTTCAAACTGTTTTGAATATGAAAACAAAAAAAACGGAATGCTTCCTGACACACGTTCACATCGATTAATCGGAATGTGTGAAGTACTCCTTCAATTTGTCAAAAAACGAATTACGATTCGGGCTGCGGTGAGAAGAGACTTCCGCGTGTTCAATTTCTGCCAGTTCACGCAACAACTCTTCTTCGCGCTCTGAGATCTTCTTGGGAACATCAATCTGTACGACGACATGCAGGTCGCCGCGTCGGCCCCCATGAGGATTGGGCATGCCCAGCCCTTTCAGTCGGAAGACTTCACCTGGCTGAGTTCCCGAAGGAACTTTCAGATCGTGTCGTCCTTCCAAAGTTGGTATCTCGATATTGGCTCCTAAAGCAGCCTGTGTATATGTGATCGGAACATGACAGCTCAGTTCCTGCTCCTGGCGTCGGAACAGGGGATGCTCATCAACGCCGATGACGACATACAAGTCACCTCGCGGTCCCCCATTGGCGCCCGGATTTCCTTCGCCTCTCAAGCAGAGTTGCATACCATTGTCGATGCCGGCAGGGACTTTGATTTCCAGAGTCGTTTCTTGTGCGATACGACCCTCTCCACGGCAGTCCGAACATTTTTCGACGATGACTTTGCCGGCCCCTCGGCACCGGGGACAGGTTGTCTGTACCCGGAAAAACCCTTGTGACTGCACGACCTGGCCGGCGCCGCCACAGTAATCACATTCATCTGGTTCTGTACCTGGTCTGGCACCTGTGCCATGGCAGGTATCGCAGGTTTCCTGGCGATTGATATGGATTTCACGGTCGCAGCCAGCTGCAGCATCCAGTAGATCAATCTGAAGGCTGGTTCTCAGGCTTTCACCCTGTCGCGGACGATTGCCGCCGCGTTGCGATGAATTTCGAAAACCAAAGCCCTCAAACAGATCGCCAAACGCACTGAAGATATCGGAAACATCATGGAACTGACTGGCGCCTGCGCCGAAATCAGCGTGCCCATAGCGATCATAGTGGGCACGTTTTTTATCGTCACCCAGAACTTCAAATGCTTCAGCGGCTTCTTTGAAACGTTTGATGGCTTCTTCATCACCCGGGTTGCGATCCGGGTGATTGGCCAGCGCCAGCTTCTTGTACGCTTTTTTAATTTCAACGGTGGTCACTTCGCGCGATACGCCGAGAATTTCATAATAATCGCGTTTCGATGCCATAAATCACAACTCGTCGTATATCTAAAAGGTTTTGAATCAGACCATGTCCGCACTGGTCAGATTCTTGCTATTCTCGTTCTAATCAGAACTGAAAAAAACGGGCCACCATTTTACGGCGGCCCGTCTGTTATCACAATGTTTCTCCTGAATTCCTGTCATAGAACCCAGGTTGTGTCAGAAACTATCGAACACTACCTTCGACGTCAGCCAGCTTGTTACCTTCGGTGCTGTCACTGCGGGTGACAAGTACCTGGGTGGTCAGCATCAGGCCAGCAATCGAGGCGGCATTTTTCAGGGCGTTTTTCACGACCTTGGCCGGATCAATAATTCCTGCTTTGAACATGTCGACGTATTCGCCGCTGTTGGCATTATAACCTTTGGAGCCAGTCAACTGCTTGACTTCATCGGCGACAACGGCACCATCCGTTCCACAGTTTTCTGCGATCTGTCGAATGGGGCCTTCAAGAGCACGGGCAACGATGCTGATGCCAATTTTCTCGTCGTCGTTTTTGCCTTTGACTTTTTCAACGGCTTCGATAGATCGCAGCAGGGCAACGCCCCCACCGGGGAGAATGCCTTCTTCGACAGCAGCACGTGTGGCATGCAGAGCATCTTCCATACGGGCTTTGGTCTGCTTCATTTCAGCTTCAGTTGCTGCACCGACAGAAATGATGGCAACGCCGCCAGTCAGTTTTGCCAGGCGTTCCTGGTATTTTTCACGATCATATTCGCTCTCAGTTTTCTGCAACTGTCCGCGGATCTGAGCGACCCGAGCCTGCAGAGCATCTGTTTTTCCGGCACCTTCAATCAGGGTACAGGAATCTTTCGTAATCTCAATCTGCTTGGCCTGACCCAGTTGAGCCAGTTCCACTGATTCGAGCTTGATCCCCAGGTCTTCAGAAATGACGGTCCCGCCGGTCAGCACAGCGATGTCTGCCAGCATGGCTTTACGTCGATCACCAAAGCCAGGAGCTTTGACAGCAGCAATGTTAAGAACGCCACGAAGTTTATTGACGACCAGAGCGGTCAGTGGTTCGCCTTCAACGTCTTCAGCGATAATCAACAGTGGTTTTCCTGTCTGAGAAACTTTTTCCAGCAGAGGCACCAGATCACGCAGGGCAGAGATTTTGGATTCGTGAATCAGGATATAGCAGTCTTCCAGAATGCACTTCATCCCTTCTGTGTCAGTGACAAAGTAAGGTGAAATGTATCCTTTATCGAATTGCATCCCGTCTGCGAAAGACAAGGTTGTTTCATTTCCCTTGCCTTCTTCAACGGTGATCACTCCGTCACGACCCACTTTTTCAACGGCGTCGGCAATCAGATTGCCGATGACACTGTCATTATTAGCTGAGATCGCTCCAACCTGAGCAATTTCTGCCTTTTCAGTGACAGGCTTGGCCAGTGCTTCGATCGCAGAGACAGCAGCTTCAACGGCTTTGTCGATTCCCCGACGAACGATCATGGGGTTGGCTCCCAGAGACAAGCCGCGCAGGCCTTCCTGATAGATAGAGCGGGCTAAAACGGTAGCAGTCGTTGTACCATCACCGGCAACATCGCTGGTTTTGGTTGCAACTTCGTTGACCAGTTTAGCACCCATGTTTTCGAACGGGTCTTCGAGTTCAACTTCTTTACTGACTGTAACACCGTCTTTGGTCACCAGGGGGTTGCCAAAATTTTTATCGATGATCACGTTGCGTCCCGTGGGACCCATGGTGATGGCTACAGCGTCGCTGATAGTTTGCACGCCTTTTTGCAGCTTGGCACGTGCGCGATCTTCAAACAATAGTTGCTTTGCCACGCTTATAAACTCCTCTGTTTAACAGGAATGAACATTCAATCGGATTGCTCCGTTCTCCCCTGCGTGAATTGTGATTGATTAAAATTCTCGAAGCAGACAGAGACAGTGTTGAGTTATCCAATTACTATCTCTGTCCGAATGGTCCGATTCTGTACGTTCTTTACTTGATGATTTTAGCAAGAATGTCACTTTCCCGCAGGATCTTGACGTCTTTACCACTGACTTCGATATCGGTTCCGCCGTATTTGCCGTAGAGAACTTCATCACCGACTTCAACAGCAACCGGGCAACGCTCACCACTTTCCAGAAGACGCCCCGGTCCTACAGCGATTACAGTACCGCTCTGTGGTTTTTCCTGAGCTGTGTCAGGCAGAACAATCCCACCAGCAGTTGTTTCTTCTGCAACATTGGGTTCAATCACGATACGGTCATCAAGAGGATTCAGTTCCATTTTGTTAACTCCCAAGTATTCCAATTAGTCTGGTTGTATGTGTGAATCCGGGAGCATTTCCCGGAAGTAATTTGTCTTTATATTGTAACAGTCAGGATCCGGTGAAGGCCCTGTTGCCATGCTCTTGTATCAGAGGAGCATGGCGATGGTTTTTTAGAAGCCACCCATGCCGGGCATGCCGCCCATTCCAGGCATACCGCCACCCATTCCGGGCATGCCACCCATGCCACCCATGCCGCCCATGTCGTGGTGGTCATCGTGGTGGTGGTCGTCTTCTTCGTCTTTGGGTTCCTCGACAACAATGGAATCTGTTGTCATCAGCAGGCAGGCAACACTGGAGGCATTCTGCAGTGTGGAACGCACGACTTTAGCCGGGTCAACGACACCAAAGTCAAACATATCGCCATATCGATCATTCAGTGCATCATAACCAAATGAGCTGCTTTTATCTTTTTTGACACGATTGGCAACTACAGAACCATCCTGTCCTGCATTTTCGGCAATCGCCCGCAGTGGCATTTCCAGAACTTTCTGAATCAATGCCACTCCCAGGGCCTGATCGCCAGACAGCTTGAGGCTGTCGAGTGATTTGCTGGATCGCAGCAGGGCGATTCCACCGCCGGGGACAATGCCTTCTTCAATGGCAGCACGGGTCGCGGCCAGTGCGTCGTCGATCAGGTCTTTGCGTTCCTTCATTTCCGTTTCGGTGGCAGCACCTACGTTGATCTGAGCCACTCCCCCTGCCAGTTTGGCCAGGCGTTCCTGAAGTTTTTCGCGATCGTATTCACTGTCGGTGACTTCGATTTCAGCCCGGATCTGATCAGCACGGCCACTGACGGCAGCTTTATTTCCACCGCCGCTGACGATTGTTGTGTTGTCAGAGCTGACATGAATTTTCTTGGCCTGACCAAGATCTTTCAGTTCAACAGCTTCCAGCTTGATCCCCAGGTCTTTGAAAATGGCTTTGCCGCCAGTCAAGACTGCGATGTCTTCCAGCATGGCTTTGCGACGATCACCGTAGCCAGGTGCCTTAACTGCACAGACTTTGATGATGCCACGTAATTTGTTGACAACCAGGGTCGCCAGTGCTTCGCCTTCAATATCTTCTGCAATGATCAACAGTGGCGAACCGTCTTTGGAAACCTGTTCCAGCAGTGGTACCAGAGCCTGGGCTGAGCTGATCTTTTCTTCGTAGATCAGGATGCGCGCCCGTTCCATATCACAGGTCTGGTTATCTTCATCAGTGACAAAGTGTGGTGACAGGAATCCGCGTTCAAACTGCATCCCTTCAACCAGATCGACTTCTGTCGAGACGCCACGACCTTCTTCAACAGTGATTACGCCATCAGCGCCCACTTTTAACAGGGCGTCTGCAAGAATCTTACCGACTTCCGGATCATTGTTTCCGGCGATCGTAGCCACAGTCTCAATGGCTTTCTTGTCTTTGCCTTTGACTTCCTTGGAGATCTTTCCGATCTGCTCAACAACTGCCTCAACGGCTTTCTGAACTCCACGGCTCAAGGCCATTGGATCAGCGCCTGAAGCAATGTACTTCAGCCCTTCACGGAAAATGGCTTCTGCCAGAACCGTTGCTGTTGTGGTTCCATCGCCGGCAACATCATTTGTTTTTGAAGCAGCTTCTTTAACCAGCTGGACTCCCATGTTCTCAAAGGGATCTTCCAGTTCGATGTCTTCTGCTACAGTGACACCGTCCTTAGTTACCTTTGGTGTTCCCCAGCCTTTGTCCAAGACAGCATTTCGCCCTCGCGGCCCAAGCGTACTGCTTACGGCTCGCGACAATTTAGCGACTCCTGCCAATAAACTCTTCCTGGCCTCTTCGTCAAAGCTTAAAAGTTTTGCCACAGTCTCTCCTCAACCAGCAATAATGGCCAATAATGTTTGCCCATGACCACGATGATCTCTCACGCGCATGACAGATTCACTTGCATGCATTCTTTGTCGCGTGAGTACGTTTAGGTGTAATACAACAAAGTTGGCAGGGATTTATCTGGACCCCGACCACGGTGATCAGTAAATGCAATCGTCATGCCAATCAGACTGATGAATCGTAAGACGCTTTATTATAGGGGATTACGTTGATGGAGAGTTTCAGGTACCACAGTCAGGCTGCCAAGTTGGCAGCGAAGGGGAGCATGCCAAATAGCATTCCATCCATTGTGGGATCGATTGATGATTCGATGGTGCCTCCAGTCTAAAGTGTCCAGTCAAAATTGAAGGTTGGCGATTGCCAGAGAAATATTCAGACAGCCTGCTTAAACAGGAGGCAGATCAGCTGATTCATGCCTGATTTGTCTACATTGAAAATGTTGCAAAACGTAAAAAACATCAAATATGAATTTATTGTGATAGATTTTAAGTACTAATTAACAAACAGGATAAGTTCATGTTACCTCTTCCGGAAAATGATTGAGGCACATTGTTTGCATTAAGCCCCACTACCAAAGAAAGTGCTCAAATTATTGATTGGTATTTAGGGGCCCTAATCAGGATTAACGATTGTCAAAAATTGTAGAAGAAACAACGACTGATTAGACTCCGGGAAAGGTTTGCGACAAAATGAATTGGAAACATGCGCTCACAGGCTTAACGGCAAGCCTTGTCGTAGTATTAGCGTTCTCTCAACCCACTTTGGCTTTTGATGAAGCTGAACCGACAGAAAAGCCCGCAGCGGAAGCAACAGCGGAGACACAGGCTCCGGCTGAGGAAGCTCCTGTTGAAGAAGCCCCCCCACTTTCATTAACTGAAGTTTACTACGCACTTGATAACAGTATGCTGTTACTGTGTGCCGTGCTGGTGCTGTTCATGCAGGCCGGTTTCGCAATGGTTGAGTCAGGATTCAACTCATCCAAAAACACAATCAATATTCTCTTTAAGAACTTAATGGATGTCTGTGTCGGCGTATTGATCTATTTCGCCGTGGGTTACGGTCTTATGTATCCGGGTGATGCAGGAAATGGTTACTTCGGTTACGCCGGATTTGGAATCGGGGAAGCAGGAGATGCCGGTCCTGGTGTTCTGCACCCTCAAGTTGACTTCCTGTTCCAGGTTGCTTTTGCAGCGACTGCTGCCACCATCGTTTCTGGTGCTGTTGCCGGTCGACTGAAATTCAGCTCTTACCTGATCTATAGTGTTATCCTGACCGGTATTATTTACCCGATCAGTGGATACTGGAAGTGGGGCGGTGGCTGGTTGGACGCCATGGGATTCTATGACTTTGCTGGTTCAATTGTAGTGCATGCTGTCGGTGGTTTTGCCGGTCTGGCTGGTGCGATTGTCCTAGGACCCCGTATCGGTCGCTTTAAAGATGGTAAGTCTGTTCCCATCCCAGGGCACAACATTGCTCAGGCTACGCTGGGTGTCTTCATCCTGTGGGTCGGCTGGTATGGGTTTAACCCTGGTAGTCAGCTGGCATTTGCCGGAACCGATAATACAAACGCTGTCATGTTAATCGCCACCAACACGACTCTGGCTGCTGCAGCCGGTGGTTTTGCGGCTATGGTTCTGGGCTGGATCATGTATGGTAAGCCTGATATTTCCATGGCACTAAACGGTGTTCTCGCAGGTCTGGTCGGTATTACTGCCAACTGTGACAGTGTCACCAACATTGAAGCTCTGATTATCGGAGTCGTTGCAGGTCTGCTGGTTGTCTTCGGCATCCTTGCACTGGAAAAACTGAAAATCGACGATCCAGTTGGTGCTTTCCCTGTCCACGGACTTTGTGGTATCTGGGGTGGCGTTGCTACTGGAATCTTCGGCGGGTTTGATATCGGCGTTCAGATTCTGGGGTCAGTTGTGATTCCTGTTTATGCCTTTGTCACCATGTTCATTCTCTTCACAATCTTGAAGGTAATCGGACAGCTGAGAGTATCTGAAGAAGACGAGTTGAAAGGTCTGGACCTGTCTGAGCACGGAATGCAAGCATACCACTAGGACAGACTGCTGATACACTGGTACTTTGCAGGAGGTACCATTAAGTGTGACTGACTGATGGCTTGAGAAATGATTTCTCTCGCCATCAGTTTTTTTATGCGCACTCCCCAAACAGGGCTCCAGTTCTGAACTGCTGCCTGAGATCCTCAGAAGATCTCTCTTCAAGATTTCTCCGGAATTCCTTGTGTACCAGGCTTCGCTTACTTAATGTAACAGGATGTAAGCATTTAAGTATTTCGCTTTGAAGTTCGTGTTCGCCTCAAGGAGTATGATATGGCTAAGTATGTTTTGGCTTTAGATCAGGGAACGACGTCCAGCCGCTCGATACTGTTTAACCATCAGGGAAAAATTGAGGCAACCGCTCAGCAGGAATTTGAACAGATCTTTCCCTCGCCCGGGCTGGTAGAACACGATCCTGATGCCATCTGGGATTCGCAACTCTCAACCGCACAAAGGGTGATTGAGCAGTCCGGTGTCAGTCTCTCGGAGATTGCAGCAATCGGCATTACCAATCAGCGTGAAACCATCGTTCTCTGGGATCGGAATACAGGGAAACCGGTCTCCAATGCCATAGTCTGGCAGAGCCGCTTGACCGCAAAACGCTGTGATCAGTTGAAAGCGGAAGGATACGAAAAACTGTTCCGTGAGAAAACAGGACTGGTCCTCGATGCCTATTTTTCCGGTACCAAAATTGAGTATCTGTTGAACGAGATTGAAGGACTCAGGGAAAAGGCCGCAAAAGGAGAAGTGCTGTTTGGGACCATCGACTCTTTTCTCATCTGGAGGCTGACGGGGGGGGAAGTCCATGTTACCGACCCCACCAATGCTTGTCGAACACTGTTATATAACATCCATACTCATGACTGGGATGATGAACTGCTGCAGGTCTTTGATATTCCACGTAGCATGCTGCCGGAAGTAAAAAGTTCCAGTGAGGTCTATGGAGAAACGGCGCCTGAACTCTTTGGTGCGTCGATTAAAATTGCTGGAATTGCCGGTGATCAGCAGGCTGCAACGTTCGGGCAGGGCTGTTTTGAAACAGGTTCTGCTAAGAATACCTATGGAACCGGCTGCTTCATGCTGATGAATACGGGAGACAAACCGGTTCCCTCCACGACCGGACTGTTGACCACAATTGGCTGGAGTATTAATGGCAAGGTTACTTATTGTCTGGAAGGATCCGTATTTATTGCTGGTGCTGCGATTCAGTGGCTGCGGGATGGTCTGCAGATTATTCAATCGTCAGAAGAAGTAGAAGGTTTAGCATCCCAGGTAGAAGATTCAGGCGACGTATTCTTTGTACCTGCATTCGTGGGGCTGGGAGCTCCTTACTGGAATCAGAACGCACGGGGGACATTAATCGGATTAACGCGTGGCTCTACGAAAGCACATGTAGCGAGAGCTGTTCTGGAATCGCTGGCTTATCAGAGTTGTGATGTATTGCATGCCATGGAAGAGGATTCCGGGATCAAACTGAAAAATCTGAAAGTGGATGGGGGAGCCGCGGCAAATCAACTGTTGATGCAGTTTCAGGCGGACATGCTGGATGTCCCCGCACAAAGACCAGTCGTACACGAGACCACAGCTCTGGGAGCCGCCTATCTGGCAGGGCTGGCGGTCGGCTTCTGGCATGATCAGAACGAAGTGACAAAAAACTGGGCTCTAGATGTTGAGTTTCAGCCTGCCATGGATGAACAGCGGAGAACGCATCTGTATCAACGCTGGAAAAAAGCTATCGAACGATCCAGAGACTGGGTCTGACCTGCAGACTCTGTCGGTCTGATCAGTTCATGTATTGCTGGTGGGGAGCCGCAGCAGGTTCTGGTCTGTTCCGATGATTAACAGAATATCTGATTCCTGAATCTGGTAGTCCGGGTGAGGAACACAGTCCGTCGTGTAAAGCTTACCGGTTTTCTCCTCCACTTCAGGAGAATTCCGTTTGCGAATCGCGACAACGTTCACCGAGTAAGTAGATCGCAGGGAAAGTTCCGTCAGATTTTTCCCGATGAATTCTTTCGGTGTAATTAATTCGATCATGGTATAACCGTCGCCCACCTGGATATAGTCTTCCAGGTGAGGATTCGCCAGCAGTCGTGCCAGGTGTGCGCCGGCCTGAACTTCAGGTTGAATGACATCGGTGGCGCCGACCTGAGTAAAAATTTCCGCGTGGAACTTGGTCTGAGCGCGGCAGATGATTTTAGGGACTCCCAGTTTTTTGAGTATGACAGTTGTCAGTAGAGCCGCTTCAAAATTTTCGCCGATGGAGATCACGCAGGCATCCACCTTGTCAATGTCCTGGCTTTTCAATGCCAGCTCATCCGTCGCGTTCAGGCGGACCGCAATGGCAACATCATCTTTGACTTCATTGACCAGCTTGTCGGAATTATCGATGGCGATGACTTCAACCTGGCTGGCACCGAGTCGTTTTGCCAGTTCCGTTCCGAATCGTCCTAAACCGATGACAGCTACTTTTATCACTGGATCATTACTCCCTTGGGGATGAAATAAATGTATGCCGGATGAAACAGTATTTTAACGTATTCTGCTACAGGGATTAACCCAGGTTCACACTTTCATCCGGGTATCGGTATCGGTAGGAGGGCCCACGATTCGACAAAGCAATCAGAGCTGTCAAAGGTCCAACTCTACCAATCAGCATGGTAAAAATAATCACCCAGTGTGAGGGGGTTGTTAATTTTGCGGTAATCCCTGTTGAAACGCCGACTGTTGCAAAGGCACTGGTTGTTTCAAACAGGTGGTCCAGAAATATATCCTGTCGATTTTCAAATAACACGACCAGCAGAGTAGATGTCATCAGCACCAGCATTCCCAGTGAAATGATGGTTAATGACCTGTGAATCAGAGCTGGCGGAATCGTTCTCCCCATGATTTCCACGCGGTCTCTGCCTTTGAGCAGGGCCCAGACTGACAGGATCGACAAGGCGAAAACAGTTGTTTTGACGCCTCCGCCGGTGGAACCGGGTGAGGCACCCACAAACATCAACAACACAGAAAACAGTTTGGATTGAGGTTGGAATTCTCCCAGGTCAACTGTATTAAAGCCTGCGGTTCTCATTGTCACCGATTGAAACCACGCCTGGTTCAGTCGCTCCCAGAAGGGGATTTCGTGGTTACCATGGATCGACTCTAAAAAGTAAATTCCAATGGTCCCCCCCAGCAGCAGAAAAAGTGTCGTGAAAAAAACCAGGCGTGATGAAATCGTCAGCCTGACTTTCTGGGTCGGATGGTGAAACAGGGGCTTACGTACCGTCAAATTGGAAAAGTGAGTGATACCGTACAACATGAAATTGTAGTTCACGGCAAAGCCCAGTCCTCCAATGATGATCAATGCCGGCATCACGCCCCAGACCTGCCAGTGATGGCCCATACCCAGCAGATTGTCGTCCATCAGGCTGAAGCCAGCATTACAGTAGGCACTGATTGAGTGGAACAGGCTGAAGAAGATTCGTTCCTGCCAGGGATGTTCCGGCCATAACCCAGAAAGACAGACGGCTCCTGCCAGCTCGGTGAAAATAGTAATCCCCAGGATCGCCAGCAGCAGTCGTCGCATATCGCCACGCTGATGAGATTCGAGCATTTCACCAAATGTGACACTCTCGCGTATTTGCATCGACCTTCCAAATGCTGCCGCGAAGAAGGCACCAAAAGTCAGAATTCCCAGTCCGCCAATCTGAAACAGGAACATGATGATGGTTTGCCCTGTTCTGCTCCAGTAAGTGCCCGTGGGAACGATTATCAGACCTGTCACACAACTGGCGCTGGTAGAGGTAAACAAAGCAGTCAAAAAGGGAGCGCCTTCTGTATTCACGGAGGTGGGGTCCTGAACACGGGCTGAGGGGAACATCAGCAGGATCGTTCCAACGGAAATCAGAACCAGGAATGAAGAGACGACAATCAACGCCGGATTCCAGCCGCGCGAAGAGACACGCCGTATCAGGAGTATCGATTCATAGAGGCTCCGCAGAATGACACAGAATTCTGAAGCTCCCAGGATCAGAAGCAGTCGATCAGGTGCAGAGTCTGGTAGAAGATCCTGAAAAATGACGATCAGGGCTACACTGCTGGTCCAGAAGCCCGATAGAAACACATATACGGCATGCTTGCGAAGGAACTCTTTGCGGGAGAGGTGCCAGATATAGCGAAACCCCAGGCTCAGTGTGAAGTACAGCATTGCTGCAAAGATAATCACGCCTAGTTCCCAGTGGACGATAGTGGTAATCTTCAGCAGGCCATGTAAAATAACAGTGGCTATCAGAGCAACGAGCAATGCCAGGATTTCATAACGTCGCAGCAGACGGCATCGGCGGGGATGATGTGTCTGGAACTGAATCCGGCTGGGAAGATGTGACAACGTCATAAGAATATAAGCTGCAACAAAAAAAGGATTTATGAAAACCTGTTCAGATTCTATTCGCTATTTAATCCAATTGAAACAGTGAGATAATGGTACGCGATTTTATTTCCGAAAGTTTGGCTCACGATCCGATCCATGGCTATATTCCGTTTACATCAAGGACGGGAATGCCTGATGAGGAAAACTCAGAACAGGAGATCATCGATCATCCCTGGGTTCAGCGGTTAAGGCACATCCATCAGTTGCAGACAGCATGGTGGGTGTTTCCCTCGGCAGAACATATGCGGTTTCAGCATGTGCTGGGGGCGATGCATCTGGCATCAGTCGCCATCCATGCCTGGTATGATTCACTCAATAGTGCCTGTCGCAATGTCCCTTCACTGCCTTATGTGGAAAGCCTGGTGCGTCTCGCTGCGCTGCTGCATGATGTCGGCCATGGACCTTTTGGTCATTTCTTTGATGATCATTATCTGGATCAGTACGGTTTAACCCATGAAGATATCGGGGCTCATATTATCGAGCATGAACTGGGGGATCTGATCCGCGGGATCCGCAGGAATCCCAATGGTCGGTTGAAACCTCTGGAAGAACTGGATCCGAAACAGGTTGGCTGGCTGATTTGCCGTCCCTCGGGAGATCAGCAGAGCGAAGCAGGAAACCCGGACTGGCTCTGTAAACTTCGCGCCATGTTCAGTGGGATTTATACCGTGGATAATATGGATTTTGTCCTGCGTGATGCTTATATGTCAGGTTACAATATTCGAGCCGTCGATGTATCCCGGTTAATCCACTACAGCTTCTTTACGGCAGAAGGTTTAACAATTCACGGACGTGGATTACAGGCGCTCGTCAATTTTATTGAAACCCGGGCCAATCTGTTTCGTACGATTTATTATCACCGTACGGTTCGCGCGCTCGATCTGGCCCTGGAAGAAATCTTTGCAGAAACCATGCAGCACCTGTTTCATGGGAACCCTCTGGAGCACCTGGACGAGTATCTGGGATTCACGGAATCCTCTTTTCTGGTTGATGTGGGGCGTTTTAAAAAGAGTTCGGACCCGGCGGTTCAGGATCTGGGAGAACGCTGGCAGGGAATTCTTTCACGGAATGTTGAGTGGAAAATGGCCTGCGAACGCTCACTCAATTTTCATTCCGGCACCGCCGTACACACATCGATTTTTTCAGAGCCGGAACTCGTGGAAAAACGGGTTCGAGCGAAACTGCCCGCGAAACTAAAACAGATCCCCCTGCGCATCGACGTTGCCAGGCACTATCATCGCCCCAGTGGCCGTCTGCCCGCGGGAGGCCAGAACTTCCTGCTGGATCAGGGGACTGAAAAGACACAGGAACTGCACGATGATGAGTTGTTCCGCGCACTTCCGGTCAGTTTTCTGATCTTCCGGATTTATACCCGCGACCATCTGCATGATTTTGAGATGACCAATGCACTCAATGCTGCGTTGGGTGAGGTCTCTGATTCCAAGACCAATATGTAGTCCAGCCCATCCGGATGAACTCATCACGGATTACTGATGCGGTCGTGTGAACTCTTGTAAATCACTCCCGTCTGCCGATTGGAATCTCAGTCAGTTTGTTTCGGAAAATCTTGAGTTGTTTTCGTCGATTTTTTGCCTGGAGGGGTAAGACAGTGGTCCTGTTATGTCGGTCGTGTCGGCAAAGCGAATTCCATAACACTGGATTAGGTGCCGTGTCGATAACTACAACATGATAGATTTTGAACAGGAACAGATGCTGGAAAACCCCGAGTGGTGTCTTGTTTTGAGGCACTACAGCCAAATGCAGGTTCAAGTTAAAGAGCAGGATCCGGAGTCAGATGGCTGGGTCATCCGCCAGAATGAAGTGGATGGTGTTGTCGTCGAACATCTGCCTCGTATTCATGGCAAATTAATCGCCTTTGATCTGCTCAAGTTCCAGATTGCGGGACGTGATTCGGGAGTCTTCTATAAAGTCACCAATGCAGGGAATAAAATGCTTCCCAGGCTGGAGAAAAAACTCCGCAAACTTCTCTCAGCACAAAATGCTGAACAAGTAGAGCCGCTCGAACAGGACTACGCAAAATCTGCCTGAATTCTTGGAACGCGAATGCATATCCTGCTCTCCCTACGCGGCTCCCATTCGAGTGTATCTGGCCAAATCGCTCCCTGCATTTCAGACGGGAAATAAAAAACGGCCCCGATTGCTTAAAGCAATGGGACCGTTTGAATTCATCGATGCTCCGAAAGGAGCTCATTCTGCATTAGGCTTTCTTAGGAGCTGGTGCAGGAGCTTTCTTTGGAGGAGCTGGTGCTTCTTCTACTTTAGGAGCAGGTGAAGCTGGTGTTGCAGGAGCACAGCTTGAGCAAGGAGCTGGTGCACAGGCAGGAGCTGGTGCACAGCAAGTTGGGGCTGGAGCACAAGCAGGAGCTGGTGCACAGCACTTTACTGGAGCTGGCTTGCAGCAACGTACGCGTTCTGGCTTGCAGCAACGTACTCGTTCTGGCTTGCAGCAACGTACTTTTTTGGGCTTGCAGCAACGTACTCGTTCTGGTTTGCAGCATTTTACGCGTTCTGGCTTGCAGCAACGGTTACGGAAACCGAATGCTTCAGCGTCAGAAACGCTGAAAGAAGCAGCGATCATTGTCAGAACAGCGACCAAAGAAAGTGTGACAGTTTTTCGAATCATGGTGTACTCCTCAGATTCAATAAATAAAAGTGGTTCCACTTCGCTGAAAGATGAGTCACTACTTCACCCCCCCGCGATGTCCCCAAGCCTACGCACTTGGGGAAAACAGGTCTGTTTTTCTGGTTTGGTAAGATTTGCCGGTTACGGCAAATACGCTGATTACAATACCAGAACGAAATGCGATGTCAAAGTAAAGACAACACTAAAAATAAAGTTTCTCTAAAAATCCTTTGTTTCCTGAAGTCTCAAACAATGCCTGTTTTTACTTGATTTTCAAGCAGTTATGACTACACATCAATCGCCCAGACCTGAAGACTCTGTTTGAAGCATAGGTTATAAATTTGTCCTGTGATAAAGTTTGATCATTGTTCTTCGAATAGCACGCTGTACATGTCTTCCAGCGGCTTCTTACTGCTAAATTCCTTGCAACCCGCATTCCCGATTAGTAAAACCAATACATGATCCGGCCCTGTTTCTCGCTGGGAAATTCTTTCAGCAAAACGCGACTGTTTCACTGACTGAGATTTCTGTGCACCGTTCATCCTGAGTGAAATCTTCAGCCGGATGAATTAAACCACAACACGTTATTGAGTAGTTCGCATTGTGAATATACCTTCTCCAGATTCCCCACCCCGTCAATCCAAATCGCAGCGAATCTGGAAGTGTGCTTCTGAAACACTGGTCTTTAGCCAGTTACCACTTCTAATGGGAATTTTGAATGTCACTCCAGACAGTTTTTCTGATGGAGGCGAAGCCACTGAAGTAGAGTCCGCTGTCAGAAAGGGGTTACAACTGGTTCAAGATGGTGCAGACATTCTGGATATTGGGGGAGAATCCACCAGGCCTGGCGCTGATCCTGTTCCCCTGGAGGAAGAGCTTCGTCGGGTTGTCCCCGTGATTGAAGCACTCTCTGCTCAGACGAAAACTCCCATTTCGATTGATACCACCAAAGCAGAAGTCGCACGACAGGCGCTGCAGGCAGGTGCTGTCATTATCAATGATATTTCCGGTCTGACTTTTGATTCCGCGATGATTCCGCTGGCTGCTGAATCAAAGGCCGGCGTGATTTGTATGCACATCCAGGGAACGCCGCAAACGATGCAGGAAAATCCGGTATACGATAATGTCGTTGCTGATCTGAAAAGCTGGTTTCAAATGCGGGTACAGGCACTCCTGGAAGCAGGTGTGGAACCGGAGCGGATTGTCCTCGACCCTGGCGTCGGCTTCGGCAAGACCGCAGATCATAATCTGCAGATTCTCTCTCAGATTTCGTCTTTTCAAGAACTCGGGTTTCCCGTGTTGATCGGGCATTCCCGCAAGCGTTTTTTATCAAAACTGCTCGGTCGCTCGCTCGAAGAACGGCTGGCCGGTACCATCGGCGTTTCTGTGGCTCTCGCAAATCAGGGGGTCGAAATCTTAAGGCTGCACGATATCGCCGCCAACCGGGATGCCATCGCTGCCTGGCAGGCTGTGACTTCCCGAGGCACAACATAATTCAATCAGACTAATTAAGTATTAAGTATAAGGAATCGATATGAATCTGAATCTCTTCTCGCGAACCATGGCTTTGGCACTGTTGACACTGCTGACGGTCAGCACCCATGCTGCTGAAAAAACGGAACACAATTTTGAACGCTGGGAAAAATCGATCTCTCAGTTTGAAAAGCAGGATCAGGATCAGGGAATCAAAAAAGGAGGAAACCTGTTTGTCGGCAGTTCCAGTATCCGTATGTGGGATCTGGATAAATACTTCCCCGAGCAACACGTACTCAACCGCGGTTTTGGTGGTTCAGAAATTGTCGATTCCACCCACTTCGCTGATCGAATTATCATCAAACATGAACCAGAAGTGATCTTCCTGTACGCCGGCGATAACGATCTCGCACGCAAGAAAACCGCGGAAGAAGTCGTTAAAGATTTCAAAAAATTTGTCGCAAAGGTTCATAAAAGTCTGCCCGAAACCCGCATTGTCTTCATCGCCATTAAGCCCAGTCTCAGTCGCTGGAAACTGGCGGATACCATCCAGCAAGCCAATAAACTCATCGCCGCGCAGTGCGCCAAAAATGATTTGCTTGAATTCGCCGACGTCTGGGAACCCATGTTGGGTGAAGAGGGAAAACCGCGACCGGAACTGTTCAAATCCGATGGTCTGCATATGGAACACCCCGGCTACTTGATCTGGAAAAAAGCCGTACAGCCTTATATGGTTAAGAAATAATGGACCAGTCGCATTTCTGCCTGCAGGTCAGATCGTTCTGACTTGCAGGTCGTGCGCCCCGACAAAATCATGTAACTCTCCACGCGTGAAAATACCCGCTGTCGCGCCGGTCGCCCGTACACAACTGTGTCCCAGGGCTGATCCAAATTTCAGACATTCCTCCGGGCTCGCTCCTTCGAGTAAGCCATGAATGAATCCCGCGACAAACGCATCACCGCTCCCCGTTCCGTCGACCAGGTTGACCGGGTAAATTTCAGATTGAAAGGTCTGTTCGGCGTTCATCAGGATACTCCCCTCTCCGCCGCAGGTAATAATGACGTTTTTTGCACCCGCTTTGCGGAACGCGCGGGCCTGTGCGAGGGGATCTGCTTCACCCGTGATCAGCTCACCCTCGTCATTGTTAGGGAGAAAATAATCGCTCAAAGGCAATACCGACTCCAGCATTTTCCAGTAGTCTGCCGGTTTAGGAGTTACCACATCCAGAACCGTCGTTACTCCCGCCTCTTTCGCCATCCGAAACATCTCCGCCACATTTTCTGGTGACAGTTCTTCGGACAGACAATAGCCCCCCAGGTACAGGATGCGGCTCGACTCAATCTGCTCGCGTGTGACCGTTTCGCCTGTAAACAGGGCATTCGCTGCAACAGAATGAATGAAGCGGCGATCTTCTCCCTGCACATTGATGACAAAGGAACCGCTGGTCGGCAGTTCCTCCGACTTCATCAGGTAATCGCAGTGCACTCCTGATTGAATCAGGCGCTCTTCCACATAACAGCCGAAGACATCCTGTCCGACAATGCCCGCAATCGCTACCTGCCTGTCGAGTCGGGCGAGATCAGAAGCCACGTTAGAGGCACAGCCGCCAATCGTCAGTTCCATCTGGTCAGTCAGTACCAGTTCTCCCGGTCGGGGCAGATGATCGATGGCTTGACACACATGATCTGCAACAATGATGCCCGCACATAAACAGTCATAGCTGGGAGACGACATTCGAATACCTTTTTTCTCGATACAGTCGGATTTTTTACGAACTGATTATTATGCGAGAGTGCAGGTAGAGATCAACACCTAACTGGAATGTAGATGCACAGATTTTAAGTTCTGCCCCGGGTCGGTTGCTTGAGAGGGAAGCACAGTCTGTGTTTCCGGATCGTCCGGGCTGTCGGCTGGTTTCTGCTTTTTGAAATGCATCAACAGGCGGAGCATGATCGGGTAGGTCATCAGCGAGAAAAAAGTGGCCACAATCAGCGATCCGATGATCAGGGGAGAGCCGACTTCCAGCAGCAACTGCTTCACCGTTTCCCACCAGCCGCTGAATCCCTCAAATTCCAGAATCCGCGCGAAATCTTTCTGGGTCATCGAACCGCCTACATAGTAGGTTCCAATTTTATAATCGAACCAGTAAATCGGCACGATCGTCAGTGGATTCGAAACGTAGACGGTGATCAGGGATGCGACCTGATTGAATTTAAAGAAGGGGCGGGTCAGAAAAGCCACGCAGAGCACCATCAGCATTTGAATACCAACTGTAGGTGTCAACGCGATAAACATCCCGATGGCCGTCCCCAACGCAATCGAATGGGCACTGTCATCCAGCATTAAAATTGAACGCAGCAGCATTCGCGGACTGTATTTCCAGGCTGGTTTCGGTGGTGACATATCGCTATTTCAACAGGCTTTTTCTATGAGTCTCTTCCAGTCTGGGGCCAGCCTGGAAATGGGACCACGATTTTACTTAATCGGTGTCATAGGATTATTTTATCGGTCAGAACCGGGCAAAATTCCGCTACTTTATGAAATGTTCGGCTGATGCGGTCGTATTCCCCAGGGAGGTTGTGACAGTCAGTCCGATTATACAATTTCGCAGCGGCACCGCCGGAATGGTTCGTCTAAAATTAACAGTCTGCTTCTATTCTAGTTAAGCGATTTCCTGTTAGGCAACTGATAACATCAGTCCAATCTCCAACCGCAGTAAACTCCTGTCGTTGAAAACTACCCTTCACATCCGTCACCTGCGCTTTATGTACACTTTTCTGGAAACGGTATGTTTTTTTGTGTCAGAGCCTGAAATTTCAATTCAGGTTGGTTATGCTCTGCTTTAAGATCAGGTAACGCTCAGCATACCCTGTTCTTTTTTTTTGACGTTTTCAGCTCATACTGATTAGTACGCAAACGGGATTGATAATGGTAGATAATCTGGAAATTTTCGAGGTCGAACTGTCTGCACCAAATCTGGTTGTCATTCCACAGGGGTCCACTCTGCAGTTTTTGTACAGTAATGTCCAGACTGAATCCAACAAAGTACTCAGGCTCTTTGATGCGCCGGAAATCAAGAATGTCATTATTGATCTCTCCAAGGTCGATTATCTCGATTCCATCATCATCGGCTCCATCATCCGGCTTCTGCAGCGCGCCAGACAGACCGGCGGCCAGGCCGTCTTCTGTAATGCCTGTGAAAATATGCAGAATATCTTAAAATGTATCAAAGTCGGCAGCCTCTGGCCTCTGTATGAGACCCGGGAAGCTGCCGTGACTGCCATTAATACGAATTCATAACCCTCCTTTCTTACCTGATTGCAATGAGCCTGGAATGCTGCCGTTCACAGCCGACGATTTGAAAGCAATCCAGACCGAAACCTTTATCGAGCATCTGGACTACTTCGAAAGCCTGGCCTCCACCAACTCCTGGGCCCTCAGCACACATTGTATCCCCGTCGGATCTTCTACCCTCCGCGAAACCAGCCACCCCAGCCTGGTCCTCACCGGAAATCAGACGGCCGGCCGCGGGCGAGGCAGCAATTCCTGGTGGTCCCCGGAAGGGGGGCTCACTTTCTCCCTGGTGGTCGATACCCGTGTATTGCAGATTCAACTCGAACAGCAATCCCTGATTGCACTCGCCACCGGCCTTGCAGTCTGTGAAACCCTGGAAAAACATCTGCCCGATTACTCGCTGCAGCTCAAGTGGCCCAACGATGTCTATCTGCAGCAGAAAAAAGTTGCCGGTATCCTCGTTGAAACCGCAGCCAGTCAACCCGGGCTTGTCGTCATTGGTGTCGGCGTGAATCTCAATAACTCCTTCCTCTCAGCCGAAGCAGAACTCCAGTCACGGGGCACTTCTCTCTACGAAACCACCGGTCAAAAATTTTCTCTGCCCTCCACCCTCATCGATCTGATTAATGGTATCGAAAACCGTCTTTATGATGTTACCGGCAAGACCAGTTCCTTCATGGCTGACTGGCGACGCTTTTGCCTGCTCACCGGTCGTGCCATTCGCATCAATACCGGACTCGAAGTCAAACAGGGAACCTGCCTCGAAATCGACGACCAGGGATACCTCATTCTCCAGACCGAAACCGGTCTCGAACGCATCATCAGTGGCACCATCGAACACTTCTGATTAAGATAATGTGTTATGAAAAAATTACTCATCTATCCCGCCATTGATGACACGCGGCTCGCACGAATACAAGAGGTCTCGAACCAGCTCACCGTCTGTAATGCCCGTGACCTCTCGCAGGCATTGAGCGAAATCAAAGATGCCGACGCCTTCTTCGGCAAGATCACTCCCGAACTCCTGGCTGCTGCGGAAAACCTCCAGTGGGTCCAGTCCCCCACCGCCAGCCTTGAACATTATGTCTTCCCCGAACTGGTCGAACATCCCTGCCAGCTCACCAACATGCGCGGCCTGTTCTACGATGTCATCGCCGACCATGTGCTCGGCTTCGTTCTCTGCTTCGCCCGCAATCTGCATCGCTACATCCGCCAGCAGTATGAAGCAGAATGGCAACCTATCGGCGGAGTCGCCGGCAAACCCGATTTTGTCACCGGACCCGGACAGGTCAGCGAAGTCGATCGCAGCCATCTGCATCTTTCCGACTGTACCCTCGGTGTCGTGGGCGCCGGCTCCATCGGCGCGGAAGTCTGTCACCGCGCCGCTGCGTTCGGCATGACTGTTTACGCCGTCGATCCCCTCACCCGCGAAGTGCCCGGCATCGTCGATGACGTCTGGGACATCGACCGCCTGCCCGACCTCCTGGCCATCAGTGATTTTGTCGTCATCGCTGCTCCGCATACACCACAGACCGAAAAACTGTTTCGCACCAGACAGTTTCGCCAGATGAAATCTTCCGCATACCTGATCAACATCGGCCGCGGTGCCATCGTTGATCTGCAGGATCTCACCACCGCTTTGGAGCAGAAAGAGATCGCCGGCGCCGCACTCGACGTCTTCGAGATCGAACCGCTGCCAGCGAATCACCCGCTCTGGCAAATGGATAACGTGATCATCACCCCCCACATCGCCGCCGCCTCGACCCGTGTTCCCGAACGTCATCTGGAAACCCTCCTGGAAAATATTCGCTGCTTCATAAACGGCCAGCCCTTCCTGACTCTCGCCGACAAAAGTCTCTGGTTCTGAAACGACAGTTGTGAAAAACATCGACTGCTTTTCCGCGCACCACACATGCATTTCACTGCTCAACTTCCCCTTGACGCCGCCGCGCCAACGGCGATAAGCGCTGTTCTGAGTCGCGCGCGTGCCCAGTTTACAGAGCACTGAAACACGCGATACTTGTTCGTCATCTTCACCATAAAACAGGCCCTTTTTTCCAGATATTCAGTTTGCATAACTTCACATATTCCGCATGTATGCCTGCGGGTCGCCGCACTTCGCACAACATCGTCGCGAAACCGACCCGATATCGCCCCAGATCGGACCCATATCGACCTGTATCGCCACCCGATTCTGTTCATCCCCCCTTGACTCCCCCGAGCCCGTGCAGAGAATAATCCTGTTATCAACGAACACAGACTGATCCCGATTTCAGGTCTCTCACAAAACGCATGCTTGAGTAAAATTTGAAAACAATCCATCACTCCACCTCATTCCCTATTTCGTAAAATCATATGAAACGATCGAGTCGTTTCGTACTTTTCGTGGTAGAAAAAACAGAACCAGTCCAACCAGAAAAATTCCGTGTGGCACAGTTGGCTTGTCCAACTGTGCTGGTAAGACAATGACAATTCACGTATCGAGAAGCATTATAAATGAGATGCATCCCACTCCAGCAGATGAAAATCACGAACCACTAAACACAGTCAATGGGTAAGCCTCCACGAGATAAAAAATCAGCCGCAGGGCGTTAGCCTAATGGCACTTACTTTAGATCAGTGTGTTTCAATTTCTCTGGGGGCTTTTTTCTTTTTTCGAAATGGTCTCTCTTTGAACGTTTGGCGTAGCATTCTCTTTTTACGCTTCGGTTGGCAGCGCGATTGGGTAGTTTATCTTTGGTCGCGTAGAACAGTGCTCGCTCGAAGGATTCACGCCATGATTCTGGCTCAGTGTGCAGGTGCTTCAACAGGAACGTTTGGAATGTTGTCCAGGTTCGCTTAAAGCTCATCCGCCGCGGAGCAACCTGATTCAGTTCAGCTGCCTGTCTGCGGAATTGACCAACTAAATTGTAGGCGACCACTGACGTATACAGCTCTTTCAAAAACGTGTCTACCTTCTTGGCGCGAATGTTCTCGGTGTCCAATACGACCTTCAAGTTACGAATATCAACTTCGACATTGACCCTTTGATTGTAGAGGTTGCCCAGGGTGGCAGCGTCTTGCGGCAGGCTGGTAACGCAATACAGCGTCAAGGTTTCATTGACGATGATTTCGTGCAAAACAACAGCCAGCGAAGCGTCCCTGGGGAGCCCGGGTTGTGTTTTACGGTTTTTGGGGGTCGGAGTCCACTGGTGTTGGTAGGTCTTATGTTTTGGGCTTTGCGATACGAGTTTTGCTTTGGCTCGAAGTGACTCAAAGTTTAACTTCTTCATGCGTAGAAAAAAATCATGCCCCAGGAGTTGTGCCTGGTGAGCTACGCCAAAGATCCCAAATCCTGCATCAGCCATGATGATCGATTCGTCTGGCAGGCAGTGCATGCCATTTCGGGCAAGTTCCGTTTCGGAAACCGCTTCAGGTCCATACATGGCCCCCAGCTGTGGCAGCAAGGCACATCCACTACTGAGTTCGTGAAAAACGGTCAGATTGACAACAGGCCAGACACTTTCACCGTGCTGATTTGAGGCGGGCGGAAATTTCGTTTGTAATTCTTTTTCCGGTGCTAATGTGATCGTGGTTCCATCGAGTAAAAATATTTGACGACCGTCCAGCAGGGTTTCAGATTGCCCGACGATGGCACGAGTGATTTCATTGGAAAACCATTTCACAACATCCAACGGCAGTTCGCTGCGAGCCCGGCTGTATGCTGCACTGTTGGACGAGAGTGTACCCTGGCTTAATCGTTTGTTTTCAGGAAGGTAGTCAGGTTGATTTTCAATCAGATGCTTCACCGCCGCTTCGAGTGAGGCATCTGGTTTGAGGCGTTGAAAAATCAACATCCACAGCACAACGCAGGCGGTATAGATTGCATTGGGTCGCCTGGGATGCAGCTGATCGGCTTGGCGTAAGTCCACCAAATCTTTAAGTTGTTCGAAGGCACGATCGAATTCAAGAATCTGTTCCGGTGATTGTTTCACTGCGTGGTTACTCCTGGCAAATTGGCAGTCTATTTTCAAGAATAGAATCCTGCGCAAATCCCATACCAAACGGCAGGGGTAACCAACTTAATTTAAAGTAAGTGCCATTAGGCGTTAGCCCCGGTTAAGTCCCAACCTGCAGAAACCGCAGCAATTACCGTATGGCTAATGGTGAAAGACGGGTAGCCCCGGATGCAATCCGGGGTTGTCGCAGACAACAGGAAACCGACAGAGCAGTCAGGCAATTCAGAGTAACAAAACCGACCTCCTTCGTAGGGGCGCGACCCAAGTGTCCGCCCACCTGGCGAGTATCACACCAGTATCAAGCTAAAACGGAAACCAATGAAACGCTCGAACTGAAATTTCCTACCACGAAAAACACGAAATGACACGAAAGTAAAAGTGGGTAAGCCCGGATGCAATCCGGGCCGAGCGCAGCGAGCAGGAGGTCGCAGCTGTCGGTTTCGTTTCAGATCCGAGCATCCAATACTTTCCCGGCACGGCCGGACGAGCCGGACCGTGGGACACGTGAGATAAACCCAATTAGCCACCGTTCTTTCCAAAATGTCCGTTAACCGCGGCTAACGCCGTACGGCTAATGGTGAAATAACGGATGGCCCCGGATGTAATCCGGGGTTGTCGCAGACAACAGGAAACTGTCAGAGAAAGCTTACAATCAGGTTTCAGGTAAAAACCTGCCCCCTCGTGTAGAGTCGCCCCCCACGTATCCGCCCGCCTGGCGATGATCGAACCAGTATCACTCAACATCGGAAACCAGTGACACATGCAATCGTGATATTTCTACCACGAAAAACACGAAATGACACGAAAGTGAAAGTGGGTGAGCCCGGATGCAATCCGGGCCGAGCGTAGCGGGCAGGAGGTCGCAGCTGTCGGTTTCGTTTCAGATCCGAGCATCCAATACTTTCCCTGCACGGCCGGATCGTAGCACACGGGAACGTCTTTTGTGTATTGTGTTCACTCCTATTATATCAGTCGTCCGTGTGCCACCGCTCGGCTTGACCGACGGTGCCGATACCACATGAGAAAAACACTCTCCGGATCTCTCAAATTAGTACGGATAACTCTGGATGAAAGTGATAATCTTTCGTGTGCTTTCGTGCTTTTCGTGGTAGTCATAAAATCGCCTTAGCCCCGGTTGATCCCCAATCCGTATTAACCACAAATTCCTGCATTTTGAGTAAACTCAATCAACCAGAGAGAAAAACATTGTTAAACTGTCTCCTGAATTACTTCAGGAAACGCCTTTCAATTCTACGAAAGCCTCCTCCCACGTGAACCAACCCCGCGCTGAAATTCAAATCGGCATCCAGACAGTCCAGCGACTGCTGTCAAAGCAATATCCTGCACTGGCCGATCTGCCAATTACGCTCGTTGATGAAGGCTGGGACAACGTCACTTTTCTGCTTGGCACCGAATACGCGGTCCGTCTCCCCCGCCGCGAACTGGCCGTCCCACTACTGCTGCATGAACAGCAATGGCTCCCGGAACTGGCGGCCCGGCTTCCGCTCGAAGTCCCCCTGCCGATTCATCTCGGCCAACCGGACTCCAACTTCCCGTGGTCGTGGAGCATCGTCCGCTGGATTCCCGGTACCACCGCCGACGCGCATGATTTCAGTGCCGCCGATGTTCGTTTTCTGGCCACAACATTACAGGCTCTGCATCAGCCCGCGTCGTCCGATGCCCCCGAAAATCCCTTTCGAGGCATACCGCTGCACACCCGCCACCAGGGAGTCACCGAACGACTTGCGCGGCAGCGGAATCATCCCGAAGTGGATGCCCCCCGGCTGGCAGCACTCTGGGAAGAACTCTGCTCTACACCTGCCAGTACCGATCGCGTCTGGTTGCACGGTGACCTGCATCCCCGCAATATCATTATCCGGGACGGCACTCTGATCGGCATCATCGACTGGGGAGACCTGAACGGAGGCGACGCCGCCACCGATCTGGCCTGTGCCTGGTTGCTCCTCGATACAGCAGGCAAACGGCAGGAATTCTTTACCCTCTACAACGCCGAACCGGCGCAGATCAGACGCGCCCAGGGCTGGGCTCTGCACATCGGCCTGACCCTACACGACAGCAACGAACCCCGCCACGTCCCCCTCGGCCTGACCACGCTCCAACGGGTTCTGGAAGATGCGTGAAGTGCTTCTCGAATGGTGTATCAGCACCGTCGGTCAAGCCGAGCGGTGGCACACGGACGGCTGATACAACAGGAAATAATATCACATACAAAGACGCTCCCGTGTGCCACGGTCCGGCTCGTCCGGCCATGCCGGGAAAGTATGGGATGCTCGGATCTGAAACGAATACGACAACTGCGACCTCCTGCTCGCTGCGCTCGGCCCGAATTGTATTCAGGCCTACCCCTCGTCTTCTTTCGTGCCATTTCGTGCTTTTCGTGGTAGAAAAAACAGAGATCAGTTTCACTCAACTTTATTGTTCATGCCTTCAAGTGGTGCTGCTTTTCCCCTGTAACGCTTTGAACTCCCAATACTGTTGACGATCTTCAGGACCTGGTTCCGGCTTTTCGTATGCTTCTACATCCTCGGCGGCGGCATGGTCTTTATAGCAATCGCATTCAATCACACGAGTCTCTCCCGGCTGGATCTCGCCAATGGGCAGATAAACGCCTCCGTTGATTTTGCCTCGAATCCCAATCGAAAGATAGGGGAGCACCAGTTCCGAACCGTTATGGACTTCGAGCTGCAGATCACCATTAGCGGAAATACCGATCACGCGCCAGCGAAATTGGCTGCGGGCATCCACGATCGCCTGTTCCTGCTCCGAGAATGGTGCGGGGCCCTCTTCAATCAGCCGCCATTCTTTTTTCTTGTACTGCTTTCGCGTGGCAGTACACTTTTTTCTCAACCATTCATCAAAGCCGTCCGCCGTCTGCCGCAGCCCCTGTCGATGCCGCCACTCAAAGACCGGGGATTCTTCTCCCTCCACCAACTGTGATTCCTTAAAGTAAACCCAGCCCATTCCCGCTTTGCCAATATTCAACAGCGGTTCTCCCTCTTCCGATTCTGCGTCCTGCGGAACGGCGTAGATCTGCACGACGTAATTACTCCCTTTCCGATACAGTTGTGCGTTGCCGAACTGAATTACGAAGTTTTTGTACGAAGGGGGAACGGGGATTTCCGTCGTTTCCACCAGTTTTCGTTTTTCAGGTGGCAGCGGACCATCGACAAGGTGAAACTTGTTGGTGTTGATCGATGCCATCTCTTCGACAAGCCATGCAAACATCAGTGCTGCTCCAGGGGTGGTAACCAGGCTCGCATGGATTTCGGTCCCCGCGCGAGGGCCCAGTCAGAGATCGTTTCGGCCAGCGAATGAATCGACAGCGCGCCGGCTGTCTCGCTGCTCCCGAATTCGATATGAGAACACAGTGACAATAACACCTCACCTACTCCTTCTTCAAGCACCAGAGACAACGCATCCACATCGAGTTTTTGGGCATCCTGTTCCGGCATCTCAATGCGCAAGCCAATTTCATCGAATTCGGGCGAAGACTTGAGAGGCACAAACCGCCAGTCACTGATCGAGAGACGCTCTTTGCCGTCAACGTGAAATGAAAATCCACGGGGCGGTTTCAAAGCCAGAACCCGCCAGCCTGGAATCTGCGGCGCCCGTTGCACCAGCGTCCCGATCAGTTTAAAACGAGAAGCATCGCCGTGCGCAGTAATTATCAGTTCGCGATCACTGTTTTCAGTCATGTTTGACACTTCAGCGGTAATTCCACTGTCAACATTCGCCAGTTGTTCTGCCAGTTCGTCTATGATTTCCAGTGAAGGCTGGTCTACGAGTTGTTCGGCTTGACTCTCAAACCACAACCAGAATTCGTCCATCTTTTCCTGTTGTGTCATCAAAGTACGTCCCCTGTCCACTCATTCTCGTTTCGTATTATTTGCGATAATAAATACAATACTCCAGGATGTGAATCTCATGCAATCCTCACCAGACAGGTGTCATACGGGACTGTACACTTTGGTTGATTAGCTCGAAGTTGTTGATCTGGTTTGAATGTCTCTCCTGACAGTTTCCTGTTGTCTATGACAACCCCGGATTGCATCCGGGGCCATCCGTTATTTCACCATTAGCCGTACGACGTTAGCCGCGGTTAACGGACATTTCGGAAAGAACGGTGGCTAACTGGATTCACGCTCCCGTGTGCCACGGTCCGGCTCGTCCGACCGTGTCGGGAAAGTATAGGATGCTCGGATCTGAAACGAATCCAGCAGCTGCGACCTCCTGCTCGCTCCGCTCGGCCCGAATTGCATTCAGGCTTACCCCTTATCATGTATCGTGTCATTTCGTGCTTTTCGTGGTAGCAAAAAAGTTTCACTGTTTTTAAAACAACCCGCGTTTACGGGCTTTCCAGTAGGCGGCCAGATGGTAGATGATGCCGCAACTGGAGGTCTGTTCGTAGTCCATCCGCAGGATGATTTTTTCCAGATCCTGTTTCTGTGAGTCGGTGATCGACAGGTCGGTCACCATCAACGGGACGAGCGAGAGTTCCCCTGCTTCGCGAATCGCATGCCACACGCGTCGGTAGGCGCCCCACTGCGGATTGCGATACTCGCCTTGCGTGATCCATTTTTCGGCCTCTCGCCAGTCGGGCCCCAGGACTGTCAGGTCCAGGTCATACAGGGCTTTGCGGGCATGACTGATTTTCGAGAGTGCCTTTTCCGCCGTCTGTTTCATCAACCCGTGCAGGTCGGCTTTGAGTTCGGGATCCTGTTCCAGCTGATGCAGCAACTCGAACGAACATTGCATCTGCACATACACGTAAGCCGCATGATGTTCGTCCGGTTTCATCGACTGGGTCTGTCGGATTGCCGGCGTCAGGTAGTGGCGGTACTGTTTCCGATACTTTTCCTCCCCCGTCACATCCCAGGCCGCCGCATAAATCATGGGCAGCCGCGCTGCTTCGTGAGGACGCACGTTCCACATCCGACAGATGCCCAGCGGGCAGCGTTTTCCGTCCGCCCGGAGAAAATCATAGTTCGTCTCTGCCGTCACATTGGCAATCATCCGGTCGGCGACCGCAGACAGGATCGCACGGATCTCCTGTTTCGTTTCCTCATTGCAGAGCGGGCTGTGATAATACCTCCACAAGCCGTGCACACAATGTGTGTATTGATCGCGGGACGAGTTGATGTAGACGCTTTTCCCATCTTCCACACAGACCGCGCGGGCAATGAAACCGGGGACGCCATGCACGGTCGCGCAGAGCTTGATGCCTTGAAACACGTTGTCGATATCGGTTTTCAGTTTTTCATTCCCGGTGACGTCGTACATGTCGACAATGGTACTCAGCATGGCTCCCCCCAGGATCATGCCGTCTTCCATCCCAGTGCTGTATCCACACGGATTGGGAAACTGCCGCTTGACCTCTGCCTCGGTCGGCAGATGACCGAGTTCTTTGCCCGGCTCATAGCTGCTGAGATAATCATAAAACAGATGTGTCTTGGGCCGATAAAACCGCGTCCAGGTCACCTGCCATGCCTGATCGATCTGCTGTTTCAATAATTCATTTTGATCGGGCTCGGCGCCACTCACAGACAGACTGCAAGAACAGAGCAGAATGAAATAATAGAGTGTCGAAAATCTTCTGATTCGAAATTTATTCATAAGTTGGATTTCAATGTCTCTCAATATCCATGTTTGATTCATCTGAATAAGCGATTCAATGACAGGCTGAATCTTCATGCTATTCTGTGCAGATCCCGGTCACCAGAACTCGTTCGTGTCATTTCGTATTTTTCGTGGTAGAAAAAACAGGTCCCGATATGATAGCATAATTAACGTTCTTAATTTACCATGTAAGTCAGCATCAACGGCTAAATGAAATCGATATTGAACAACAGGAAAGTCACCCGTGATTGAACATACCGTCACCTTTCGCCTCAAACATTCGCACGGTTCTGCCGAAGAAACCACGTTCCTCACCGCGGCCGCGGCCCTGGCGGAAATTCAGGATGTCAAAGACTTCGTCATCCGTCGCCAGACCAGCCCCAAAAATCCGCATACGTTCGGCATCAGCATGCGGTTCGACACGCAGGAACAATACGACTTCTACAGCAATCACGCTGCGCATCAGACATTCATTCAGGAGCACTGGCTCAACAGCGTCGACGATTTCCAGGAAGCCGACTTCGAACCCCTTGAAAGTGCCTGAAACAAAATCATCCCTTTGCCGGAGGAGTATCCCATGTCCGACCACCTGTTTTCAGATTTGAAGCGATTGTTCTCACTGATACTCCTGGTTCTGCTGCTAGCGACACCCTCGCAGGCCGCCGAGTTGTACGTGGGCGCGGCAACCACTGATATCACACCCAAACTGCCGGTCTCTCTGACCGGCCAGATGCGAACCCGCATCGCGAAAAAAGTGGAAAGTCCGGTCACTGCTACCGCGCTGGTAGTGGAATCACGCGAAGGAGACAAATCACTCGAACACGCTGTCTTCGTCTCCTGCGACCTGGTCTGCATTCGCGGCGGCATTCATGAAGCAGTACGCGAAAAACTCAAAGGCAAAGTGCCCGGCCTTGATCTCAAGAAGGTCATCATGAACGCCACGCACACCCATACTGCTCCTACGATGATTGAAGGACGCTACACGTTGCCGGAAACCGGCGTCACCAAACCGGCCGAGTTCGTGGAATTCGCAGCGCAGAAAATCGCCGACGCCATCATCGAAGCCTGGAATAATCGTCAGCCGGGCCGCGTCGGCTGGGGACTGGGGCATGCGGTTGTCGCACAGAATCGGCGGGCCCTGTACGAAGGGGGCTGGGCGAAAATGTATGGCAGCACCAGCGTCAAAGATTTTCGCGGCATCGAAGGCTATGAAGATCACGGCGTCGAAGTTCTCTTTTTTTGGAACAATGAAGACAAACTGATCGCCACCGCCGTCAATGTCGCCTGCCCCGCACAGGCCGTCGAAGGTCGCTCCGCTGTCAACGCCGACTACTGGCATCCCGTCCGCGAAACATTAAAAAAGAAGTACGGCGACCAGCTCTGCGTGCTCGGCTGGACCGGTGCCGGCGGTGATCAGGTGCCCCGCCCCATGTATCGCAAATCGGCCGAAGCCCGCATGATGAAGCTGCGCGAGTTGACACTGCTGGAAGAGATTTCACGTCGCATCGTCAACGCCTGGGAAGAAGCCTACGCCGGTGCCCAACAGGAAAAACATGCCGACCCGGTTCTGAAGCACGAAGTCAGAACCATCGAACTTCCCCGGCAGATCGTTTCCGATGAAGATTATGCCCGCGTGAAAAAAGAGGTTGTCGCGTACGCCGATGATCCTTCGAAGGTCTGGATCAAAAACTGGAAACAGCGTGTCCTCGATCGTTACGATGCCCAACACGCCGGCACAGAAAAGCCGTATGAGATGGAACTGCACACCCTGCGACTGGGCGATGTCGCTCTTGCCACGAACGATTTCGAACTTTTCACCGACTTCGGCACCCAGATGAAATCCCGCAGTCCGGCCCTGCAGACGTTTGTGATCCAGCTTTGCGGCCCCGGTTCCTACGTACCCAGCGAACGCGCGGTGCGCGGCGGCAGTTACAGCGCGATCATCGAAAGCAACAACGTCGGCCCGCAAGGGGGACAGGTCCTCACCGAAGAAACCCTCAAGTCAATCAACGGGCAGTTCAAAAAAAGTTCCAGCGACTGAGCAACGATTTCAGCAGGACACGAAATGCAGCAGCCCATTACCGGTTATCATACTGACGAAGAAGGACACTGGGTCGCAGAGCTCGCCTGCGGCCACTATCAGCATGTCCGCCACAACCCGCCGCTCGAAGAACGCACCTGGGTCACAACCGCAGCCGGCCGCGATTCAATGCTGGGGCATCAACTCAACTGCAAAAAATGCGACGAAAACGCACCACCCGATTAAACGGTGATAGTCCTTACGTCGCACGTGAGGAACCCAAAATTAGCCCCGGTTGTGCCTCGTCTGTTATTAAACCTCTTAATGTCAAACGGCTTCTGAATGAAAACCCATCCAGAAGCCGTTTATCATTGACAGTCACTTCATAAAAACCACATCAGCCAACCGCAGCTGCGCTCTCGATATCCTGTCGCGGACCGAAGAATTCAAAGTGAAGCCGATCGTCGCCCACATCCAGTGCCTGCAGACTGCGATACACGTTCTGCATGAAGGCTTTCGGCCCGCAGAAATAGTATTCGGCGTCTTCAAACGGCGTCCATTCCCGCAACAGGCTTTCGCTGACAACACCCGTCGCATCACAGCGCTGCTGTTCCACATCCCCTTCCAGGGGCTGATCGTAGATCACACGTGTCTGCACCTTTGAACCATTCGTCTGCAGCTGCTGCACTTCTTCCGCAAAGGCATGCGTACTGCTGTTGCGGGCGGCCTGCAGCAGGTAAACGGGCCGTTCCGGCTGAGTCGCGACCAGTGTTTTCGCCATCGCCAGTAACGGCGTGACACCAATTCCACCCGCCAGCAGTACCACCGGGCGTGTCGACGGGGAATCTGCTGCCAGTGTGAACTCACCACAGGGAGGCCCGATCTGCAGCGTATCGCCGAGCTCAACCTGCTCATGCAGATAATTTGAAATCAATCCACCAGGCGCATCCGCCGTCAACGGGTCTTCCTTCTTCACACTGATTCGGTAATATCCCTGTCCCGGCTGATCCGAGAGACTGTAGTTCCGCGGAGAAGTCGGCGTGGTGGGGTGATCGATCTTCACCGTGATATACTGTCCCGGCTGATAGTCGGGAATCGGCTGACCATCGGCTGGTTTGAGATAGAACGAAGTCACTACATCGCTTTCCTGCTCCTTACGATCGACGACAAACGAACGGTAACCGTTCCAGCCCCCGACCGCCGCCTGTTGGGCTGCATAGATCTGTTGTTCGCGTCCAATACAGACATCCGCCAGCAACTGATAAGCTTCCCCGACCGCAGCCAGTACTTCGTCGGTCGCACCGTCCCCCATCACCTCTTTGATGGCTGCCAGTAGATGTTTGCCGACAATCGGATAGTGCTCGGGTTGAATACCCAGCGAACAATGTTTCTGCGCGATCAACTCGACTGCGGGGGTCAACGCTGCCAGATCATCGATGTGCAGGAAATAAGCACAGATGGCACCCGCCAGTGCTTTCTGCTGACCGCCCGAATGCTGGTGGGCCTGGTTGAAATAGGCCTGCACTTCGGGGTTCTCCTGGAACATGCGTTTGTAGAAAACCCGGGTGACCGTTTCCGCATTGGCGGCGACCGTCGGCGTGATTTCCTTGACAATTTGGATCGTTTTAGCGCTTAACATAATGAGTTCTCCCCAGAGAAACCTTGAAATACAGGTTAAAACTGTTATACTACACCAAAAGGTATAGAATATAATTCTGCATGTCAAGGTGTAGAATTGAGGATATTTTTAAAAAACGACCTGGAACTCCGAAATGCTCTCTAAAACTCACGAATATGCCCTGCGCGCGGTCGCCTGTCTGGCAGGACAACCCGGAAAACCGGCATCAGCCGACTTCCTGGCCGAGCGGACCAAAGTCCCCCGTCGCTATCTGACGCGCGTCCTGCAGGACCTGGCGGCATCGGGAATCGTGAGCTCCAAAAGCGGACCCAAAGGGGGCTACGAACTGATTGCAGAGAGCGGCGAACTGACGATTCTGGATATCGTCAACGCCATCGCTCCCCTGGAGCGAATCAAAGCCTGTCCGCTGGGGCTGAAGTCGCACACCAGCCTGTGCCCGCTGCATGCAGAACTGGATCGCGTTTATGCCGAAACCGAAGCCGCCTTCGCACGCGTCACGATCAAACAGCTGCTGGAATCCACCAGCACCATCATCCCCCTGTGTGATATCAAAGTCTGAACCGCTGCTTCGTCGTCTGCCAGAACTGTTTCTTACCCAATGAAGTATTACAGGGCGCAGCAAAAAAGCGATGGCTGCCTGAAAGCGGAAGCCATCGCCTCGTTACGCTGATGAGCTGTCGGCAAGCGTACCGTTATGATTAACGAGTACTTTGCTCATCGCGATTGGAATCTGCTGTCTCCTGACGCGTTTCGCGCGCTTCAAGTGACTTGCGAGATTTCATTTCACCGCGAATCGTACGTCGGGTCGGTTCGCGGACATCGATGCTCTGTCCGTTCACGCGGATCAGTTGCGCGATCAGTGCTTCCTGATTATTAATTCTGCCTTCCCGCGCCAGCAGTTTAATGGATGTCCCTTCCGAGATCTCCACATCTTCAAATTCACTGGCGGGTCCCAGATTGACACGTCGGGTTTTCTCTTGTCCATTCAGTGCTAAATCAGCAACGAGGAACCGACCATTGCGTCCCCGGAAGCTGGTCTTTCGCGTATTCTGGATGGTTCCCTGGAATTTTCTCAGTCGCTGTTGCTGGGGAAGTTGATTCTGGATCGACTCGCCTTCGAAGGAAACGAACTGCGCCATGACAGCGGCTTCATCATTGATTCTGGCTCGAACGCCTTTGACATTGATTTCGTCACCTTTTTCCAGGTCAAGCTGGCTCACTTTCTCTTTCGTTCCCAGGCAGACTCGCAGGGTTTTGCCTTCATCGGTCTTCAGCTTCGCGACCATCTGTTTCTGGTCTGAAGAAGTCATTTTCTTTTCCTGAAGATTTTTGATTTTACCGGTGAGCTGCACCTGCTGGGCTCGCTGGCCGCGCTCTCCGCGCTGCAGGCGCGCCGAACCCCGACGTGCTTGAGATCGCTGCCGACTCTGGTTCTGGGCTTTTTCCAGGTCGTACAGAAAAATCGTCTCGACGGCGTCGTACATACCATCACGGTCATAGTCAACGCCCACATGGACCCAGCCTTCCATATCCAGATGGTAGCGGTTCTGATTACGATCTGTTGATGACTGCTGTCGCGCGCGGTCCCCGCGCTGCGAATGTGGTTTGTCTTTTGAATGTCGACTTTGTTTCTGCGCTGATTTCTGACTTGATTGATCTTGTTGAGATCTGGTTTTGTCATCAGCCTGTGCCGGCACAACCAGTGCCACAGCCAGACCAAAGGCAGACGTATACAGTACAGACTTACTGAAATTCATTAATCAAACTCCTTTAATTGTTGTTGACTCAAATTATTTTAGATTTCGGAACTTTCAACAGGAGAAGGAAACCGTGCCCCGCCGGGAGAAAATCACTTTGATCCAGCGGGTACACGGATCGTCCCTCAACGCTCTACTCTCCCCCTGAGCTTAGTCCCACCAGTCATCAGCGGTGTAATATCGATCGTAGTCGTCGGAGTAACTGGAGTCGTATCCTTCCTCACTGCGATCCTCTTCCCACCAGTCGGAATCCAGATATTCTTCATTTTCCGGACGAACTCCCTCTCCATAGAATTCATTGGTAAAGAAGTAATCTGTATTGGGTTCCCGGTAATCTCCGTAACGGTTTTCCGATTCGCCATCTTCCCACCATTCTTCCGGCCAGTCATCGTCTTCGTAGTAATGGTCATCGCCATAGAATTCGTCGTCATAGAGGTCAGATTCTCCATAGCGATAGGTATATTCTTCCTCGTCGTCGTACCACCAGTCGTCGCTAAACCACTGCTCGTCTTCATTTTCGTTGTCGTACCACCACTCTTTGTCGAACCAGTGGTCGTCTTCGTATCTGCTTGTTCCCCTCTCAAAAGCCGGGTCGATATCGCGACTGGAAATAGCCGGCTCCTGAGCATTCACTGAATTTAACACTGCGCCACTCCAGGGGTTCAGAAACAAAGATAAGGTTAAGATGAAGAAATACTTCGACATCTGTATTACCATTACGATCTCCTTCTCTTGAATATGTAAAAGGCATTGATTTCGGCTTTGACCGCCGACCCGCTGCAGTAGTTCGCGCTTCTACTGCGACATTCTTTCAGATGCCGGACACTCGTTGAGAGTCATCAACCTGATCGAGGTGCCAGGTTCGCTGCATCCGAAAACGTGCTCGCACATCGTGCAACCTCTCAGCATTCCCTGCCGGCGTTGCGATGACTGAAAAATGTGCAACAGATATGCCAGCCATCAAAAACCTCACAGAAAGTATCGCCGGATGGCCTTCCTGTTTTTTCAAAGTGGGGATGAAGACTGCAGTTGTCTTTTTCGATTCCTGTTTCTCTTCGCGAAAACGATTCGTTAGCGACGGTGAATTGATCGTCAACAAAACCGTTTTTTGCTTCTGATGTGTCTGCTCAGCTTTCAGACTGGTCGCGCAGCGCACAGTCGACTGATTTTTCTCACCACGGCAGTCACGTAGAGACGTAAAAAAAACGAGCCCCGTCAGAAACAGGCCTCGCTTTTGATTGTCACAATTGACAGGTTTACTCTGCAGAATTGTCGTGGCTCCCTGTCCGCTGATGCAGCTCAGTTCAGGGACGACAGCTTGTCACATCGAGCCGCTTACAGAGTTCCGTCCAGACCTTTCTGGTAGTACTTGTGTGTGATTTCGTCCTGGTGTTCCAGCAGCCAGTCGATGGTGGGTTCGTTGTGCATCGCTTTATGTATCGCCAGCGCGGTCGCTTTACGATGAATTTCGAACAGCGCTTTGTGGTCCAGGTTCTCGTCGGTGGCAGCGCCAGGATTCAGCCAGACCGAACAGATAATGCCCAGATCATTCGCTTTCTCTTTGGGCAGATCACCTGCGCGAACGGCATCCAGCACCCCATTGGCAATTGCCGCCTGCACGGTTCCCATCAGAATATTCGTGTAGGCACTGCTCTTGACGGTCACCTTGCTCACCATCAGCGTGACCGGTCTGACCTGGATATCGGTATTCAAAATCGCAAACACTTTCGAGTGACCCGCCGACTGCCCGCCGGTTAACGTGGCAATCGCCGTTCCCACGGGACCATCCAGTTCGCCAATCACCACTTCCGGTTCCGCAGCCGTAAACGGGGGACCGCCGGCGACCAGACATTCCCCCGTACGCATGATAATTCGTTCGCTCATCAAAACACTCCTTGCAGGTTGAACAGGTTTGGTTGTAGAACCCTCACCCTACTCAATCGCTGGCCAACCTGCAACCGGACTCACTCATACCGCTTCGGACTGATTCCCGGCGCAGAACTCGCCATATTATCGGGCCGGTTCGGCAGATCATAGTCAATCTTCTGCGTGTTCAGGCTGCGAAACAACGGTCGCACGTTTTCGGGTAACGTCTGCACCTGCTCCGGGTCGTAATCGGGCACTTCTCCAATTGGCCCCGCCCACGCCGGGCGATAGGCAATCGCCAGCAGGTGCCGGTCGGTATCGCTGAAATTGGGATAATTGGCGTGGAACACTTTCTGGTTGATGATCACCGCCGAGCCTGCCCGGCAGGTCACCAGTATTTCATCCTCATGCGAAAGATAACGCCGATACGGGTTGCCGTCCGCGTGCAGTGAAAGATGCGAGCCGGGAATCACTTTGAACGGGCTGTGCTCAGGCGTCAGGTCATCCAGGTAATACAGTATCCGCACCAGGCAGGGCGAACTCGCACCCAGCCCGAAGATTTTCGAACCGTAAGGCTGCGCATCCGTATGAATGGCGATTCCCGGATGACCCGGCTGTGAAACCGCATAGGTACACGACGTACAGATCAGCTCATCCCCGAACAGCCGTTCCAGGAACGAGATCATCGCTGGCAGCGCAATCGTTTTGATCACGGTCGGCGAGTCGGTCCACTGTACGCCGCTGAATCCCCGCTGATGCGCGCTGTAATCGGTCCCCTGTGTCGGCAGTTCCATCAGCTCTTCACGGATTCCCGCAATCTGCTCTGCGGACAACAGGTCTGGTATGACGACATATCCATCCACCTCCAGCGAACGAATCTGCTGTCCCACACTCAATTTCGCCCAGTCGGTTTCGACCTGCTTCGCCGCAGCAACTTCCTCACGTGTGTTCGTAAACGATACGTCCATCACACAATCTCCTACTTGTCTGCCTGCTCTTTCACATGTTCCAGCACGGCATCAAAAAATGCCTTTTGAATATCCGCTGGGGCAGCGTGGCCCATCAGGGGTTTGTTGATGATCTGCTTTTTGCCTTTTAACTGGTTATAAGCCGCATAACAGCTCGATGGAGGACAGACTGCATCGATAAAGCCTACACTCATGATCGCATCGGCTTTCGCCCGTGTGGTGAAGTTGACAGCATCGACATACGCCGCCGCTTGCAACTGGGTGGGATCGGGTTTTCCGTTCGCACCGGTTTCAACCAGTTTAGGCCAGCCGTTAATCCGGCCAGCAGCGCGTCCTGAATGATCGCAGATCGCAGGGACCCCCGTCGCGATAAACGTTACCCGTTCATCCAGACCGCCGGCTGCCAGTGCCTGGCCGCCCCCCTGGCTGTGGCCGATGACAATCAGGGTCTTCCCGTCCCATTCCGGCTGCGATGTCAGAAAATCAATGGCCCGTACCAGACGCAGGAACATCCCGCGGAAGTAAACCGTCTCGCGACTTTCACGTCCCTCCTGCCGATAGCCTTTCAGTTTACCCTGTGCCAGATCACTGTAATATTGAGCCGTGTTCCCATTCGGAAGACCGTGCGCGTTGATGTCCATCGAAAGCATTCCGAATTTCGCCCCTTTAACGGCGTTCGCCAGTGAGGAACTTCGCACCCCGGCCCCGTGCACCCATAGAATCGCCGGCAGGGGGAGAGCATGAGAACCTTTCGGCTTCCCGAAATAACCGGATACAGGAGCCCCTCCCAGGCAATCCACCTGCACATCGAAAGTTTCCACCTTCGCATCCGGCGAATTGACCGCAGTCAGTTTGGCTTTGGCAGGTACTTGTGCCAGCTGCTTTTTCTGATCGGCCCAGAACTCATCGAAATCCGCTGGCACCGGCTGGCTCAACTGGATCTCCTCGGGTGAGAACCCTACTGCAGCAATCTTCGTCTGGTTCACCGGGGCACCTGCCTTGACCACACAACGCAGAAAGATCGGCTTGTCGGATGTCACGGGTACCGGTAGAATCGGTTTCTTGCCCAGTGTCATTGTTCCTTCGGGAAAACCGGGCGCACCAGTGATAAAGTCATCTACGAAATACGTGACTGTATATCCTGAGGACAGCTTGCCGTTCTTAGTCACCGAAACAAGGAATTTCGCCGTTTCACCGGTTTTGTAAATCGCATCGGGACGATCAGTCACCACTTTCAGTTCATACTTGTCTGCCGCGACAGCGATCGCAGACAGTGACAGAAGTAATGTCAGCGGCAGGACTATATTTTTCAGAAGTCGTGGATACATGGTGTGTTCCTGTGATGAGGTTACTAGCTCAGACCAGAGTCTCTCTACCAGTGTAACAGACACACCCTTAAAGAGAAGCCGTTCTGTTTTCCGGACTTAGTTCACGGCAGTAACTAAATCAGATATTGCAGGCAGCCATCGGTGTCGGCAAACCGCAAGACAGAAAAAGATCCAATAAGCGGCTAAGGTCTTCGGTTCAAATGCGACCTGTCTGTTTCCCGCAGAATAATAATTTCAATATCAAAATCAACCGCCGGTCATATTAGTAATTCCTGGAAAATAGCCCCTACTTCCCTGCCTGCTCCTTCACATGTGCTTTCACCGCATCAAAAAATGCTTTGTGAATGTCACCGGGAGCGGCGTGGCCCATCAGGGGTTTGTTGATGACCTGCTTCTTGCCTTTTAACTGGTTATAAGCAGCGTAACAACTGGAAGGGGGACATGTGACGTCGATGAAACCGACACTCATAATCGCATCGGCTTTGCTGCGACTGGCGAAGTTGACGCCGTCTACATACTGAGCTGCTTTCAGTTCCTCGGCGGCAGGCGTTCCGTCGGGCAGTGTGGTGACCAGTTTCGGCCAGCCATTGATGCGTCCGGCAGCCCGTCCGGAATGATCGCAAATCGCAGGCACGCCGGTTGCGATGAACGTCACTCGGTCATCAAGACCACCGGCAGCCAGCGCCTGTCCGCCTCCCTGGCTGTGGCCGATCACGATCAGAGTTTTGCCGTCCCATTCCGGTTGGGAAGTCAGATAGTCTATCGCCCGAATCAAACGTAAAAACATGCCGACAAAATACGTCGTCTCGCGGTTCTCTCGACCGAAGTGCGGATATCCTTTGAGGGGGCCCGCATACTGTTCTTTATAAAATTCTGCTGTTTTGTCGTTAGGCAGGCCGTGTGCGTTGATGTCCAATGACAGCATGCCTGCGTTCGCTCCTTTGATGGCATTGCCCAGTGAGGAACTGCGAACTCCCGCGCCGTGGACCCACAGAATCGCAGGCAGGCTCTTGGGTTTTGCATCTTTCGGTTTCCCCAGGTAACCGGAAACCGGCGCTCCGCCGAGACAGTCCACCTGCAGGTCAAAACATTCGATTTTCGGGTTTGTCTGCGTGACCGGCGTCAGCTTCGCTTTGGCAGGGACTTCTGCCAGCTTGCGTTTCTGTTCCGCCCAGAACTCATCGAAGTCAGCCGGAACGGGCAGACTGGGTTCAATCTCCTGTGGTGAAAACGCCGCCCCGGCGGTTTTTGTCAGTTTTTTGTTCGCATCCAGGGTGACCACACAGCGGAGAAATCCGGGTTTGTCCGCCGTCACTTTGACTACCGCCGGCTCGCTGCCCACGGTCAGTTTTCCGTTCGGATAATCAGGACCACTGCTGATATAATCATCGACTCGATATGTTATCGTCTCGCCACTTTCATCAGCCAGAGGTTTTCCGTCTTTCGTCACGGAGATCAGAAACGTCGCCTCTTCCCCTGCTTTATAAATCGCATCGGGCCGATCCGTCACGACTTTCAATTCGTACTTCTCAGCTGCCATTACAGACTGACACAACGAAAACGCAACCGCCGCCGCGATCAGGGGACACACAATATTTCTCAGCAGTAAGTGACGCATGTAATATTCCTGTTTGATAGTGATTTCAGATACTCCGAGTGGTAATCTTTATTCTATCAGACTCCGCAGCGAACGGAAGCCAAAGAGAAATGACAAATCGTCCGACGGCTTCTTTACTCAGATCTCGAAAATAAATTCGTTGAGAACCAGGTCAGGTTGGTATAATAAAATCAGGCGTCTATCCATGCATGGCGAATCACAGTTCCTGAAAATTCTGCATGTTCTGGCAGTCGCGTTTACCACATCAGTGTTGTTTCTGTGGCTGAACACAGCCGTGATGCGTCTGGACGGGATGACCAGGGTCTCTCCCGCAGCGCAGTCACAGCAGTTCTTTGCTCAGATCCTCGGTGCACTGCTGGGATTGGTTCTGGGAGTTCTCTCCTGGCATCACATCACCAGAAAACACCCCACCTGGGATGTAAGAATTATCGCGCTGGGTTGCATGGTATTTCTGTTGGTCGTGGCCGTCGCTGAAGAGTTATTCGAACGTCTGTCACAATTCCTTTAGGTCCACACAAAACGGCACAATACGACACGCTCACGATGCACAACAGGAGCCAGTCAAGAAGCCTGTTTTAGGTTACGATTCCAGTTCCATGCCGCCGGCACTTTCGATGAAGAGCACGCGCGGCAGATCTCCGACGAATGATTCCATGCGGGCAAAGAACGCAGCTTCAGCGCTTTCTTCAGGCGGTTCAAATCCGAGAATCACAACCGCCGCTTCTGCCGAGGTTTGTTGAATCGCCTGGGCAGGATCGGAAGAGACCACAATCACCGGTTCGGCGGCAATTCGCGCGGAGGCGGAAAGTTCTTCGATGTGGCGTGTCACTTCATCGACCGCTTCGTCATTCACAACGGCACGCAGCACGCGAATCCGGTTGCGGCGCCAGGCGGGGTTCTGATGTAACAGGTGCGCCAGCAGCAGCATCAGTGATCCATTCCGCCGGCCACGCCACCAGACGTCGATCGTACCGATGGGGACATCCCAGGGATCAACCATCGGGCCTGTGGGTTCGCCTTCATCTTCCCGATAGCCAAGAAAACGCAGCGCGATGATACTGCGGCCCAGTCGGGAAACAAGACGAACGGTCGACCCGAAAGACTCTGACTTCTGGGGATTGTTCGGCCAGCCCAGCAAAACGGTGTTTGGTCGCAAACCGCCGATGCCGTGACATTGCACCAGCGCTTCGACACCATCCGAAAGATATTCCGAGACCACCACTGCCGGAAACGCGAGCAGTTCTTCTTTCGCGATAAATGCGCGCAGGGTGTTTTCGAATTTCTCGCGGCGTTCCGCATGCTCCTCGATATCTCCCGTGACCACGTGCGCAATCGAAAGAATGCCGTGCCCTGCCGTGAGCCAGTGACCGTAGACCGCTAAATGTGGTCGATTCCAGGCTGTGCCACTTAATGTCAGAATGATCGGCCGCCAGTTCTTGGGATGATAGGCTTCCTGTTCAAGCTTCAACAGACTTTGACGGGCACGCTCGAATACCATACCGCTGTGCAGATCGCCCCAGCGGGACTCGACTTCGCGATAGTGGATAAACCAGTATAAGCCGCTGATCACTACGATACTGGCACTTGCCCAGATCCAGTTGATCAAAAACATCACCGCCAGGCAGCCCACCGTGCCCGCTAAAGAGACCGACCAGTGACAATAGCGGAACGTCGGTCGATAGCTGGGATTCTTCGTGATCGCTTCGTAAAACGTCGCCAGATTCAACAAGCCGTACGTGATCATGAAAAACATCGTGATGATGGGAGCGATGGCATTCAGGTCGCCCAGCAGAATACAGATCTGGGCGATCACGAACGTCAGTACGGTTGCCCTGCGTGGCTCACGACTGGAGCCGCTGCCCGCACCAAAAAACGAGAGCCGTTTGAAAATATCATCACGAGCGAACGCCTGCAGAATCCGTGGCGCGCCCATCATGGAGCCGAGCGCCGACGAGAGTGTCGCGGCGAAGACGCCGGCGGTAATCAGCACCGGCCAGACAGAAATGTTTTTCATGATCAGGTTGTTGTCGATCAGATCCGCATGAGGCCGCGTGCCCCCCAGCACGAATGCCAGTGACAGGTATATCACCGCGGTCACGATGACGGCTCCCAATGTCCCTTTCGGAATGGATCGCGAAGGGTTTTTCAAATCCCCTGACATATTGGCTCCCGCCATGATGCCGGTCACCGCCGGGAAGAAGAGTGCAAACATTGTAAACAGCGATTCGCCCGCGTCGTAATGGGGCATGAGATTCTCGCGCATGATACCGAACTCAAAGCTGGAGAAAGCACCCAGATAGAAAGACGCCAACGCTGCCCCCAGGATGGCGAGAATGAAATACTGAACTTTGATGGTCCAGCCTGCGCCGATATACACGCAGACGAATGTCGCGACATTGATCAGCGTAGCGATAAGGACGAAATGGCTTTCCCAGGCAGAGAAGGTTCCCACAAACGCCTCGGTAAAACCGATGACATACATGGCCACCGAAATGGCCTGCGCCAGATAGAACACAACGCCGATCGCCCCGCCGAACTCAACACCCAGGCTGCGGCTGATCAGGTAGTACGCACCGCCCCCCTTGACGCGCGTGTTGGAAGCAATGGCGGAGAGCGACAGCGTCGTCAGTGTGGTAATCGTTTTCGAAGCCAGCACGATCAGAATCGCATACAGCACGCCCGCCTGTCCGACCACCTGGCCGAACCGCAGAAACATGATCACCCCCAGGATGGTCAGCGTACATGGTGTAAAAACGCCACCAAACGTGCCGAACTTCATGCGCGGCTGGTCTTCCTGACTCATTAAGGGCTCACTGAAAATAAAGGGGTCAGCGACTGTCTTGGATTATGTCAAGAAGCAAGAAGATTTTGATCCCACGTCTGATTGTTTTTCATCATGGAATTCAGGATGGTGATAAACTTTCTCATGCAGGCTGTGATGGCCAGCTTCTTCGGTTTACCTCTTTCCAATAAGGACAAGTAAAATGCTTTGATGCGACTGTTCCAGCGCGTGGCTACTAAGGTCGCCATATAAAGGATCCGCCGTATCTGGCTTCTGCCGGCATATGTTCTGCGCTGCCCTTTGAATTTGCCACTGTCCCGAACGAGAGGAGCCAGGCCGACGAGCTTGGCGATCTGCTGCCGATTCAGTTGCCCGAGTTCAGGCAGCCCGGCAATCAGGTTAGCGGTTGTTGCCGGGCCGACACCTTTCGCAGAGAGCAGAATTTCGGACTTCTGTTTCATGGTCTGGTCGGCTTCAATGACCTTCAGCATTTCATTGTCCAGTTTTTTAAGCTGTTTCTGATAGAGTTGGATCGCCCGTTGAATGAAGGCCCGAATTTGCCGATCCTCAATTTGCTGCTGACGATTGGATTCCTGGGTAATCATACTTTGAACCTGTTCTCGACGAGTTGCCAGCAACTTGAGTTTCTCCCTGTTTCGATCGATTTTTCCCATCGTCCTCGGTTGCATCATCTGTCCAAAAGAGGCGATGATCCTGGCGTCGATGGCATCGTTTTTCTCAAGCTTCCCACAGGCTCTGGCAAAGTCACGAATCAGCTTCGGATTCACCACGGCACATGCAATTCCCTGGCTCTGTAAATATTTGACCAGTTTCTTTTCGTAGCCACCCGTGGCTTCCATGACGACGGTTGCGTTGAGCTTGATGATCTGCCGGGCAAGCAGCTTGAGGGAATCCTGCTGATAAGCGATCTTCTGCTGCTGGCCATTAATCGTATGGAAGAGATCGAGTGAATCTTTAGAAACATCAATGCCAACCACAGAAATTGAAGAGGAGTCTTTCATCGTGTGTCCCATCCTAGTAAAATACGAGCTCACCTGAGTGGCTCTAGCGACTGTTCGGGTTGAAAACGATGCGGCTCTGCGATCCAACTGACCCACGGTGTCTATCAGCACCCAGGACTCGACGATCTACAAAGTCGCAGCTCATCCCTGATGGCCATCAGGGATGAGCTCTTATCAATATAACCAGCCACATCAATTCTGTAAGCCTGGTCCAATGCCGCTCGTACCCGAGATACTAGGACTCTTTAAGCTGGGTGACCCATTTGAGGAATGCAGATTCGGCCTGCTTTAAAATTCGTTCGCACATCATTTTACCAGATTCTCGTCAGAAAAGAAGATAGACTCAGCCCTGCACACTGGCTGTGGCAAAAGAAAGCGCATGGGTGGGGAGGGATTTCTGCAGGACGGATTCGATGTAATATCTACAATCTCCCAGGTATTCAATCGTTTTCTCAGACGATTCTTGAGCCTTTCCTGTTCCTTGATTTCAGAAATTGGATATCCAGAGCCGATATGAAGTATCAGGCCGATTGTATGGATTAAGAAAACAGGGACGGCCTCCTGCAACAGGGCATTTTATTTTGCGTCACAGGCTTACCTGTCGCGCGTTCCGAGGATCAGAAATGAGCATGACGCAACGATGGTTACTGGTAACAGCGGGCGTACTTTTCATCGCGGGTGCAGTCTCTGCCTCTAGTCAATCAGACCAACCGGCTGTCGATCCCGGCGACCAGCAGGCCGCGTTGATGCTCGCGAAACTCGCCTGCAGTCAGAAGATCACCAATGGACTGGTCACGAAAGATTTTGACCAGATTCACCGCGGCGCCAACGAACTCAGCAGCATCTGCAATGCCACCGCCTGGGCGGCACATAAAGATCCCGTGTATGCACACCATCGCACCGAACTCCGCAAGCAGGCACAGAAACTCGCGAAGATGGCGCAAGAGAGAAATCTCGATGGTGCCACCTATTCCTACATGCATTCGCTGAATACCTGCATCAACTGCCACGAATACTGTCGCGATGTGTTAAGCATCATTGACGACTCCAAAGTCAACCTGAAAGTCGTCCCGATTCCTTCTAATTAGCCGCAGGGCCTTAGCCCCGGTTGTCTCCCGATTTGTATGGGCCTGTCAATCGATCACCGCAACTCTTACTCCCGGCAAGGCAATATAATCCGCGACGGCCGGACCGCATCGTGATACACTTGTTCGGTCGCGATTTTCGTCCCTTTGCAGAATGGTCCTTCCCCCGTATTCGGATTCCGATCGAACAGCGGGAAGTAGGCACCGCAGATATCCACACGCAATCGATGACCGGCTCCGATCTGGGCGGCGATCGGTCCCAGGTCGACGGTGATTTCGTATTCTTCGCCCGGATGCAGAGCCGTCGGTTTCAATTCTGAATCGCGGAATCGTCCGCGCAAAATTCCCACCGCCAGATTCTGCGCGAATCCGTCGGGGTGGACGTCAATCAGTTTCACCACCCAGTCCGCATCAGGCGTGTCGGCGGAAACATACAGCTTTGCCTGCGCATTGCCCGCGAACGTCAGCGGCTCCGTGTAAGGTTCTGACGTATAAACCAGCACGTCGTTTCGCTTTTCAATCGGACGCTGATCCACGGGAGCCCAGGTCGCTGCGATCAACGGACGTTTCTCCGTCACCGGGCAGGCAGGCGCAGGATCAGCAGGGTCTGCTTGGAAACGGTCCGCAGGTTCCGCAGTCACTGGCGGACAAATATCGAGCTTGCCATTCCCGGCACCGGTATTCGCGCTGCCCTCCGAATGCAGATAAAAGGCCGTCGGCGTAAAACCTTGAGGCGGCCAGGTCTGTGCTTCCTGCCAGACATTATCGCCCATCGAAAAGTATCTCACAGGCACAGCAACGGCAGGCGTTTTGGCGGAGTCCGCTTTCAGGTATTGATTGAACCATTTCAGGTTCTCGCCATCCTTGTCGATGACTGCGTTCTCACCGAAATCGACGTCCCCCACTTTCGCACGACCGATTGAGCCATGATCCCAGGGGCCCAGGATCAGCTGCTGACGTTGCTGCGTTGCCAGATCGGTAGACCAGTGCTGCATTCGACTGAAGTTGCCCACGGTTTCACGCGAGAAGAAATCGTAGTAGCCCACAATATGCTGCATCGGCAGTTTCAGATCGACGATCTCAGCCGTCAACTCGGTTGGCTTCCAGTAACCGTCATGTCGTGGATGCGTCAGCATGCCTTCCAGCCAGGGGATCGACCAGCCAATCTGTTCGTCGATTTCACTCATCGGCAGATGCAGCAGCGTTTTCCGCCAGTCGTCAGTGACAGTTGCCTCTTCCGGCTTCTGAGAATTTCCCGCTGCCCAGCGCGTGATCAGCGAGAGCCGCATCGCACCGCCCAGGTACAGATTGCGATAAAAACTGCTGAAGGTCGCCGTCGGTGCAATCGTCACCAGTCCCGGCGGTCGTTCGTTGGCTGCCAGCCATTGAGTGGCACCGACATAGGATGCGCCCCACATACCGATGCGACCGTTGCACCACGGCTGTTTCTCCAGCCATTCAATCGCATCGTAGCCGTCGCGGCCTTCGTGATCGTAAGGGTAGAACACTCCCTCCGACTGAAACTTGCCGCGACAGTCCTGCACGACGGCGACATAACCGGCGGTGGCAAACCGCTCTGCCGTTTTTTTAACGCGGTCTTTGTTGTAAGGAGTTCGCATCAGCAGCACGGGTGCCTGTTTGAGACTGGGATCGCGGTAGACGTCGGTCGCCAGCAGCACACCATCCCGCATCGGGACCATGACGGTTTCCTGAGTGATGGCAGACGTTTCCGCGGCTTCCAGCCAGGAAGTGACGAACAGACAGAGACAGACAGCCAGGACGTGCGCGCGTTTCATGGGCAGAGTCTTTCTTGAGCAGGAGTAATCAGTTCGAGATCAGGCAGGTCGCTCTGTTTTTCTTACCAGCTTCGGACCGAAAGTGCAATTCCGAAGTGAATTCTGGTGCGCTTCATCGCGTGTCAGTTCAGCATGAGTTGCAGATAGGTCACGTCCAGGACTTTGCCGAATTTCTTTCCGACCTCTTTAAATGTACCCACGACTTCGAATCCAAAACTCTGATTGAGATGCAGGCTGACCTCGTTCCCTTCCGCGACGCCGGCGATCAGTGTGTGATAACCCAGGCGGCGTGCTTCTTCAATGATCGCCTGCTTCAACTGCCGCCCAATACCCCGGCCGCGATGAGAGGCTTTGACATAAAACGAGGTTTCCGCCGTATCTGCATAAGCCTGTCGAGGACGCCACTGGGAAAGACAGGCCCAGCCCGCGATCTGGTTGTCCACGACAGCGACAAAAATCGGATGCCGTTCGTCATGCGATTCAAACCAGGGCAAGCGTTCGTCCCGTGTCATCGGTTCCATATCGAAGGTCGCTGTTGTCGTCAGAATGGCTTCGTTATAAATCTCGGTCATCGCATCGAGATCCGCTAATGTCGCTAGCCGAATATTCATCGCCGCCATGCCTTTTGTGAATTGGAAAGAGGTGAGAGATCAGCGGTTGCCCGAAACCGCCGGAGTTCTCTGTTGATTAATGACGCCGGTTCCCTGATTCTGGTTCGCTGCTAAACCAGGCGTTCCAGTTTGACAACATGAAGTTCGTGGTACGTTTCGCTGACACACCAGGTTGCTGTCTCTTCATGGGTGATGCGAAAGCCCAGTGTTTCAAACAGGGGGACATTGCCTGTCTCCCGGATTGTATCCAGCACGACCGCAGGCTGTCCAAGTTTCTTTGCTTGAATACAGATCCAGTCCAGTAATTGCCGCGCGATACCTTTGCGTTGAAAGTCGGGATGGACAGCCAGGCCGATGACATGGATGTGATCGGCATGCAGATCATATTGAACGGTTGCCACAATGGGGCCGTCCAGCTCAGCCACGATTCGTGTGCCAGCCTGAGCACGTTCCGCCTGGCGGGCCAGCGCAGCGCCGGTGGGACGATAGATGGAACGCAGCGGTGCAAACGCCGTTTCAGAAACGGTGGTCGCTGCTGCAGCGTCCGCGGGTGTCGCTTCCCGAATCAGAATGTCGTGCATGGGAGTACCTGATTCTAACTCGTAAACTCCTCCCACCCCTTGCGGAATTCGGAATGCAGAAATGGTTTCGCACTCTCATTGCCGGTGGCCGTGAGTGTGTCAGCATTCCAGTCAAAGCCGCCTCCTGCGCGGTAGGCGGTATTGCCCAGCAGCACGGTTTCTGAGAGCGGTCCCGAATAGTCGAAGTTACAGGTCGCGGGGCTGCCCCCTTTGCAGGCATCTGTCCATTCTTTGTAGAAGCCGGGCGAATCGGGAATGAATGGTTCAGGTGCTTTGAAACCGTCGAACGATTTTTCGGGGAAGAGTTTCAATGAGCCGAACCCGGTCAGCAGCATGCCCTTGGAGCCGACAAACAGCGTGTTGGCTCCTTTCAGGCTGAGTCCCTTTTCTTTCAGAATCGTCGGTCCGTTCTTCTCCTGCGACCAGTGCAGTTTCACGGGACCCCGTTTGTCGTTGGCCGGGAAGTTGAAGCTCGTCAACATTTCGGTCGGCGTGCGCTCGGCGTCGATCTTTGGTCCCGAGGCGGCGACGCGGGTCGGATATTTCAGATCGAGCGCCCAGAAAGGGATGTCCAGGATGTGACAGCCCCAGTTGCCGGTCTCCCCGGTGCCGTAATCCCACCAGAACCGCCAGTTGTACGGTGCCAGCGCGCCTTCCCCTTTGGAGTTGACCGCGTAAGGACGGAACTTCGCGGGACCGATCCACAAATCCCAGTCCAGCGTTTCGGGAACGGGGGCCGTTTTGACCGGCTCAGGGGGCATACCTCGCGTGGAACTGATCCAGCTGTAGACTTCACTCACATCGCCGATCGTGCCCGACTTGATCAGTTCGACAGCCCGATGCATGTTGGCCAGCGCGTGTCGCTGCATGCCCAGTTGGGTCGCCAGCTTGTTCTTAGCAGCGAGTTTTGTCATCTCGCGCACTTCCCAGACTGAATGAGCCATCGGCTTTTCACAGTACAGATGCTTGCCCATCGTCATCGCGATCATGGAGGGATGGAAGTGCGTATGATCGGGAGTGCTCACGACGACTGCGTCAATCTGGTTTTCCATCTCATCCAGCATGCGGCGGTAGTCGGCGTATTTTTTCGCCTGGGGAAATCGCTCGTACGCTTTGCCCGCCCGTTTGTCGTCGACATCGCACAGCGCAACGATGTTTTCGGTTTTGGCGACTCCATTCAGGTTCGCCACCCCGCGACCACCAATGCCGATCACCGCAACATTCATTTTCTCATTCGCAGCAGCCCGCGTCGGTTGCGTCGATGTTCCCAGCCAGAGCCCCGCTCCCAGGGCAGCCGTTGTCTGCAGTGCTTCGCGACGGGTAATACGTGGGGCGGTCATATGATTTCTCCTCTCGATTGAGTCGCAGGTTGGTGTTTCGCTGAGTTCAGTATAAACGATTCGTTGTGAGAATTTGACTGCAGTTTATTTGTCCGGACCGAAAAAATGCGTTTTAGTTTAGTAAGAACGGTTATAAATTGAGCGGGTGTTTATAGTGTGGAAAAACAGTAAAGGGGTAAGGCGCCAGTCGGCTTATAATCTTGATCGAAAGATGTTTGAACGTCGTTAGCCCCGGTTGTTTTCCTGTCGGTAATTAACTGCACAATCTGATATTCAGCTTTCAGAAAGCCCGCTTCAAAGCCAGGCTGCACAAACAGATGCGTTTCAATACAGTCAACATGGTTCGACCTTTCTTAAGTTTGCGCGGTCGTTTCCTCAGGTTGAATATCGTATCCATCCAGATCACTCGGGCGTTCGTAGAGTTCAAAACCGCTTAAGCCGGGGACTGAATCGCGGTCCAGGTTCCACCACGGGCAGCGGAAGCGGGTGTCGCAGGCATTGCATTTAACGATCTGTCCCAGAAAGGGGAGACTCGCGATGGTCGTGTTTTCACAGTGCGGGCAGTTCACTCTCCAGCGAGAAGTCTTCAGATCGACGGGGCCTGTCATCCCTTTTGCAATGCGAAACGGGAGGTCGACTGCTTCGATGGTCGACAGTGCTTCGCGGGTGATCGGCTCGGTGCTCATCGCCAGGCGGTCGGCATGATTGCCCAGCGTGCGTTCGTAGGCGTTGCGGACCAGGCGGGCATTCCCGAAATTCTGATCGCGGTCGGTGAAGACCCGGTTGAGCAGGATCGCCAGGTTGCCGCGGGCGGCGGGCGTCAACTGGTACGCATTGGCGTTGCACATCAGTTCAAAAATCAGACACAGATCTGATACGTGATAATCTTCGAACACAATATAGCGGCTGAAGCGGCTTTCCAGCCCCGGGTTGGATTCGATGAACTCCGCCATTTCGACTGGATAGCCGGCGACGATGACGACCAGGCGCTCCCGCAGGTCTTCCATTTTCTTGAGGATCGTATCGATGGCTTCCTGTCCGTAATCCTGGCTACCCGATTTTGCCAGTGTGTAGGCTTCGTCGATGAACAGCACGCCATCGGTGGCTTTCGCGATGACTTCGTTGGTTTTGATCGCCGTCTGACCGATAAAGCCGCCAACCATTGTCGCCCGGTCGGCTTCGATAAAATTGGGGGTCTTTAAAATCTGATAGCCATACAGGATCTTGGCGATGATCCGGGCGACCGTCGTTTTCCCGGTCCCCGGATTTCCCGTGAAGACGAAGTGCAGTGTCTGCGAAGCGACAGGCATCCCCATTTCCTGTCTCTGCTGGCGGATTTTCAGAAAGTTCGCCATCCGCGTGACCTCCGCTTTGACCGCATCCAGACCGATCAGCGCGTTGAGTCCCCGCAGCCCCTGTTTTAATGATTCTTCGGGAGTGATCTGACTGGTTGTTTTCTCGGAACCAACTGACTCCTGTGTGCTGCGCTGCTCAGCTTCGGTCTCCAGGTCTTGACAGATTGCTGCTTCAATCTCGGACAGGCCCTTACTCAATTGAGCAAAATATGTCTGGTCTTCCTTTTGAATTCCATTGGCATTCAGGATGATTTTCGCCGTCAGCCGCAGGATTTTACTGTAAGACTGAAATAAAACAGGAGTTTTTTTGATATCGCAGGCAATCATGACCAACAGTCGAAAGGGTTCAATCACGGCTCCGTCAAGAATCGCACCACCGAGCCAGCTGTTGTCTGCTTCCCACTGGATCAATAGTTCCCGAAACTCTTCTGCATTACAGCCATAGAGATATTGTTTGTAATCTTCCATGAAACTGAAACGATGCAGGGAATGTTTCAGCAGTTCCGCAGAGACCTGTAGTTCTGAGTCAGCAACTTCCGTATCGGCAAGAATGCCGTCGCGTATAATTGTGAGAACACTGTTGATTGCGGAAGCATTAATCGCTGGTTTGAGGAGTGTACCCTCGTCCTGAATCGCTAACTGCAACAGTCCGGTAATACGATCTCCCAGTTTACCTGGGCCTGTATATTCCAGAATCTTGTCCAGATTGTCTGAAAGGGCCTCGTAAACATCATTGCACAGGAATTCGAGCATCGATTCCAGCTTCTTCGCATTGCTCATGAATTCGGTTCTCTTCTGATCGTCAACAGGGGGAGTGTCTTTGAACTGTTGCCGTTCATACTACTCAACAAGAATACATGAGCCAAGCGGGAATCGCTGCTTCGGAATGAATTGCGAGGTATTCTGTTTCGCAGATATACGGAGTAGCGATATTTCAGCTTGCGTTTTCTTCACTGGCGAGTTGAACCGCAGACGTTTCCACCGCGTTCTGTTGCAGTGCCGGGAAGGCGTCTTCGTTGCGTCCCCAGCGGTAGAGCAGGTGAAAGACTCCGTTGACCGCGAGCACACCCGCGATGGCACAGAGCAGAACCAATCCGGAGACATTTTCATGCGCAATCGTCCAGAAGAACTGCCCGATACACAAGAGGGAAACCAGCAACAGTGTCGGCGTGCGGGGAATCAGATTCACCACCAGCGCTCCAAAGGGTGCGCCCAGCGCGACAATCGGGGCGGCCGCCAGCCAGTTGGCATATACTTCGGGGTCCATGTAATACAGGCCGGGATTGATGTGCGACAGAATCACATTTGTCGTAATTCCCACGACCGACGCAAACGCCATGATGACCACTGACGTCGGAATTGCAATTTTCAGATCCGCACGATACAGCAGCACCAGTGTCGCATAGACCATCATGTCGATCCCTACGCCGGTAATGGAAGCGACGATGCCGCCGGACAGACCGACTGCCAGGCCCAGCAGCCGGTCATAGGTCCGCCAGCGATCACTGACTCCCGTCGCTGAAACCAGCTCGCGCATTTTCAGCAGATGCATAATGCCGAAGCTGCACCAGACGACGGCAAATGTCAGCTTGACCCATAAGTCAGGTACAAACGGTGCGACACAGACAGCACCCAGGGGCGTACCAATGAGTGCACCGACGAGCGCGGGCCGTAACAGTCCCCAGTCGAGCGGTCGTCGTGCCGAGAAAATATAGATCGCAGCTGATACCATGCCGATCGACTGCACGGCCAGTCCGAAGTTGCGTCCCAGGGAACCTGGCATGTCAAACAGTAATACGAGCACGGGAAAACCCACGGTTCCCCCACCCATGGGAGTGGAACCGGCGATATACGAACCCAACGCCATCGCCAGTGCAATCGGCCAGTGATGCTGCAGTGACTGCCAGCCGTCAGTGGCGATGAGGATCGTCAGCCAGACCGTATAGAATGCCAGTAGCCAGAGACCAAAGGGCCACAGTTTTTTCACAGAATTCCACCACGGCTGATTCGTCATCTCAGTATCTCGATTTACTTTATCACTTTGATCGACAAGAATGCGCTGCCCGGTCGATCATTCCGATTTCAGCCAGTCACAACTCGCATCTTCATGCGGTTCCCGGGTGCGTTTCAGGAGTTTGACGAGCTGCTTCTGTTGTGACATGGTCAGATGCCCCAGTTGATTCTGATGCATCTTCACAACCGCTTTGGCCATTTTTTCCAGCAGAGCCTGGCCCTGCTTTGTGATGGCGATTTCCACGACCCGCCGATTCTCAGGAAGCCGACTCCGCTGGATGAAAGATCGCTTTTCCAGTCGATCCAGCATCCGTGTGGTATCTGGGGCGCGCGAAATCAGCCGCCTACCCAGTTCCATCGTCTGCATCGTGCCCGGAGCGACGGCCTGCAGCAGACGCAGTACGTTGTACTGCTGTGCCGACAGGTCATATTGCACGAACAGGGCTTCTTCGAGGGCCTTCAGGCAGTCGTACGTCCGCCAGAGCTGCAGGTAGACTTCCTGTTCCGGCGAGTCAAACTGAACCTGTTCGATATTGGGTTGGGGCACGGATGCTGTCATGTCTGAAATTATGGACGTTTCGACAATACTTGTCAAGACAACTATTGTGAGGACGATTAATGGGGCGGAAAATTCTTCTGGGACCGAAATGGGGGCGTCTGCTTCCGGGCGGAAGCTATTTCACGCACTCAATGAATGTGATGGGAGAATTCGTTAACAGGGGGGACCAGTATTCCGGCGTGTTGTCTGTCAGGCCGTCCGATGAGAGTTGCGGGGCATGCCAGCGGACTTCATTAAAGCCGGCTGTGCGGAAGGCGGCCTCGTGGGTGTCCGCCGTCAAATGGTAGTTTTCAATGTCAAACGGACCGTCATCCAGGTGGAAGGTCCAGGTGATTGGCGTGCCTTCCTGCCAGTCTGTGCTGGCAGACGTTTCAAAGCCGAAGTGACGAAACGACGGGCTGCCGGGAAAGTGAAACATCGGGCTGCTGTTGACGGTAACAAAGCGTCCGCCCGGCTTCAGTGCATTCGCGATGCCGTTGCACATGGACTGCAGTTCGTCACGCGTGCGAGCATAATTCAGCAGATAGGCGGCGACAGCCAGATCAAACTGTTCGGATACCGGCAGCTCCCGTGCGTCACCGACGATAAATTCAATTCCCTGCTGGTTCTGCGCTTCCTGTCTCTGTGCGAGTTCGATCATGCCCTGCGACAGGTCGATGCCCATCACATGTGTGGCACCACGTTCACGGAGCATGCGTGTATAAAAGCCTTCGCCGCATGCGACATCCAGAACGGACAGACCCTGCGGATCACCGGCCAGCTCCAGCAGCGTGTAACATTCAATAAATGTGCGCCAGGGCTGCTGTTTAGACCGTTTATACTGCTCAGCAATAGGGTCGTAGTTTGTTGTCATGAAATGGCTGCCTGATATCTGGTGAAGATGAACTGAATTTCGGTGAAATGCCTCCTTAAGTTTACGGAAATATAACGTAAGCTCGAGAAATTCAGCTACCTGGTTTCAAAAGTTTTCTGAATAAACAGTGACAGCATGTCAGATCTTCAGGCAGTGAGAGCACCTTTTGAAAATTTTTTGGAGGGTTGGCTGTAATATGCTACTATAAAAAAAACCGACCTGGTCGGTGCGCCAAGATAAAAATATTCTAATGTGATTCTGGAGTTGAACGTGCGAATTGAAAAGCTGCTGTTGATGCTGGTTGTGTGCTGTTTTGTCCCATGTATGCCGGTGTTTGCGCAAGAAGGTAAAAAGACAGAAGAGGCAAAAGAGGTACAATCGTCTCAACCCGCAAAAGACCTGAAACCGTTTACCACGATCGACCCCACGATTCCACTTGACCAGTTGAAAATTATGGTCAGGCCTCTCACCAGGCAGGAACTGCAGGTTGAAGCAGATGCCTGGTTTAAATTATTACGCAACAAGGCGCGTCAGATCGCCGCCGCCCGGCTGGGGGTTAAGAAAACCAACGAAGCGATCAGTACCGACGATGATCAGCAGGCCCTCGAATCACTGAAGAAAGCAGAATCCGTTCAGAAGACTGCTGACAAGATGGCGAAGGAAACAGAAGAAGATCTGGTCAAGAAAGCACAGGAAAACCTGGGTGTAGATGTGGCCGTGGACGCCGCCAAACCGGATCAGACCGAGGCCGAAAAGACAACCGCAGAAGAGCAGGTTGCCGGCAGTTCAGAAACAGATGATACGGGAAAAGCGACCGCACCAGAAGTAGACTCAACACCCACCCATACCGCAGAAGTAATGAAAGAACAGTTTCTGGTCAATCTGACGAAACTGCAGGACGAACGGACTGCATTGAGCGATCGGCTGGAAATTGTGCTGACCTCACTGGCCCTCAAGGGAGGGGATGTCGAGACCTACCGAAAATATATTGCTGCTGTATCGGGGATTGAACTGGACACGTCTGATGCCAGTGCCACCTGGTCCGGGATCAAAGGCTGGATCATCTCCAAGGAAGGCGGTCAGCGGATGGCCTGGAACGTCGGTAAATTTATTGCAACGCTGCTGATCACCTGGCTGGTTGCCCGAATTGGTTCCGGGGTGGTACGCTGGATCCTGGAGCGTAAGGTCAGGTTGACGCAACTCGCCGAAAATCTGATCAGCAGCACGATTAAGAATATTATCTTTCTCATCGGTTTTGCCGTTGCACTCACGGCGCTGGAAGTTGATGTGACACCTATTCTGGCCGCCATTGGTGCCACTGGTCTGGTCGTCGGGCTGGCGTTACAGGGAACCTTGAGCAACTTTGCCAGCGGCCTGATGATTCTGATTAACCGTCCTTTTGATGTGGGGAACGTGGTGACAGCCGGGGGGATTACCGGAACCGTCAGGCAGATGAACCTGGTTTCCACAACGTTTCGAACATTTGACAATCAGACGATTCACGTCCCCAACAATTCCATCTGGAATAATGTGATCACCAATATTACGGCGAATAAAGTCAGACGCGTCGACCTGGAATTCAGCATCGGGTACGACGACGATTTCGAACAGGCCGAACAGATTATCAAAGAAGTGCTCGAAGAGAACGAACTGGTTCTGAAAGATCCCGCACCTGTCGTGGTCACGCACGCCCTGGCAGATTCCTCCGTGAATATTGTCTGTCGTCCGTGGGCGAAAACAGAAAACTGGTGGGATGTAAAAACCGCGGTCACCCGCGAAGTGAAACGTCGCTTCGACCAGGCGAATATTTCGATACCGTTTCCTCAGCAGGACATCCATGTTTATTCTGCGGAAACACTCACCGGGAAAAATGCCACGCTGACACAAAAGTAAGGTCAGCCTGTCTCGCCTCCCCTGTCAGGAGCGAAAGGTCAGCGTGTCACCCTCAGACGTTTCATCGTTCTGCGAACTGTGCTCCGTTTGAAACCGGATGGGACGCTGTGCCCTGCGATCTACGGTCAACTGGAAAATATCAAACCGATTGTAGCCTCCCGCCAGATCGTGGAGCTGTTTGGGTTCGACGCATTGGGAGAGGTCGATGTCGGCGTAGAGGAGGCCTTCGTCTGCCTGCATGATCTCGCTGATCGGCGTGCCATTCGGGCCGATCGCCACCGAGATACCGCGCGGGCTGCCTTCCAGGATGCGGGCTGAATCGGGATCTCGCTGTTTCAGCAGGTCAAAGGCTGACTGATCCAGATAACCGGCGGCCACCAGGTTGAACAGTTTGCCTTCGAATGAATGCGCCCCGGCGCGGATCAGAATCGCATTTTTCAGATCGTAGTTTTCATGGACGGCGGGATCGTGTGAAGGCCAGACCGGCGGGTATGTTGACATGTGGACCTGCTCTCCCTGGGCCAGCAGCGTGAACCGGGCCAGCGGATTGGTATTCTCACCACAGATCAGCATGCCCAGTCGTCCCAGACGCGTCGCACAGACTTCCAGGCCCGCACCATCGCCGGGAGACCAGACCAGCTTTTCGTAGAAGGTCGGCACAATCTTCCTGTGGTGACACAGGATATTGCCATCATCGCCGATCAGCGCGTTGGCGTTCCAGATGCAGCCATCGCTGACGGTGGTTCCTTCATTGAAGCCCATCGAGACAAACATTTCACATTCGCGGGCGGTCTCTGCGATCTGAGCCAGTTCGGGACCATCGACCTTGATCGAGTTCGCCGCCAGCTCGCAGAACAGATCGTGATTATGAATCGGTGCCTGCAACGCGCACCACACCGGGAACGCGGGAATATACGTCTCGGGAAACACAATCATCTGCGCCCCGTTGCGGGCGGCTTCACGAATCAGCGAACAGGATTTTTCGACCGTCGCGTCTTTATTGAGGAACACAGGAGATACGTGAGCCAGAGCCGCTTTGAATGCAGGATAAGTCATGGTGCAATGCCGCAAGAGAAAGAGTTTGTTGACTTATAAAAGTGAAAACAGTCGCAGAATTCGTTTTCGGTAGAGTTCCCGTAATACCTGTATCTCACACTTTCGCCTGAATACTCTCCAGCACGCCATCCCATAATCGCAGTCGTGCTTCCACGGCGGCTTGTGCTGCGGAGATGGCTTCCTGTATTTTCGCAGGGTCATTGTCACACAGCCCGTTAAGCAGTCGCAGTGAGAGCGGTGCGTGGAAGTCGCCGTCCAGTTCGACGTGCCGATTGAGATAGAAGTGAAACACGGGGGCCTGCTGTTCGGTGACGCCGGTCTGTTTCAGAATCGAACGGAACATGCCGGGAATAATGTGTTCGCGGCCCAGAGCAAACGCGGCAGCGATTTTGTGTGGTGCGCCATCTGCAATGAACTCAAACGTTTTGGTTGTGAACTGACGCGATGGTTCCGGTAGATCGGGATACTGCAGTGCCGCTTCAATTCCCTGCTGATCGACGATCTTGATAAATTCCTGCAGGGGCTGCGTGCTGGCACCGACTTCATTCATCGCGGTCTGATACAGTTCAAAATGACTGGAGAATTCGCCGTCGGCAGTTTCGTCGCATTCTTCTTCCAGCACGATCTCATTGATAAACCGTCGCACGCTCGCATCGCCACGTGGCAGCCACGGCGCACCGGTGGGCGCGATTACTCCCTGCAAATACTTGACCAGCGACATGAAATCCCAGACCGAATAGACATGGTGTTCCATAAACCGCTGTAGATCTTCCAGCGTGGCAATCGCTTCGTAGATCGGGTGCTCTTCCAGCTGGCTGGTGAAAGAATCAATAATTTCAGACGTGATTTGTTGAGTCATGGACAGCCCTGTTCCCCGGTAATATCAATCTCTTCGGTTTATAAATTTTGTAACAAACTTCCGAGATTATAGTTCTCACCCGCTGTTCTGGTAGGGCTTTCGCAGGGATTTCTCTTAATCCCACCAGAAGAACCAGTAGGGAGATTTCAGAAGCGTCGCAGCCAGATTACTGATCGTTTCGCATCCCTGATCCACAATATCTGCACAATACCAGTACTGTTCCCAGGCCAGTCGCAGGGCGGTTTCCTGATCTTGAGGAGGGCGATTGACCGTGCATTCGATAACATCCCCCGCGACACTGCAGATTTCCGTTTCAAACTCAGTTTGCCACTTGCGATGGAAGGCACATTGAACCTCCGCTTCAGGGCAATCATTCCAGCCGCCATATTTTAAAACGGCTGGAATTTGCCAGGACGTTTCGACTTGTACCTGTCCGATAAAGACTTTGGGGTGAACTCTTCCGGTCAGAATATCTTTATGCAGGCTGAGGGAACCTTTCTCCGTAATGGCTCCAGGCCATTCCCCCTGGACATCATCGGGAGAAAATCCATACTCTTCCAGCTCCGCCCGACGTTTCGCCACCCACTCATCCAGATCGATCTTCTGGGAGGCGAGTATGATTTCCTCGGGTGACTGCTGGTTAAATTCAGCAGATTCCGTAATCCGCGTCAGTTCTTCGTGTGGCCCGATCAGAAACGGGTATTTTCCTGTTTTCGCAAACTGCTCTCTCAACTCATTTAACCGTTCGACCGCTTCTGTACCGGGGACTTGAATCGATGTGAATGTCATACTGTATGCAATCCTGTTGAATCAGAAAGGGAAACCTGAAAATGATTAGTGTGAGTTCACAGGTCCCCATATTTTGTCGCCAGCACAATCGTATAACCATCCGGATCGCGAATCCAGATCTCCCGATGTTGGGCGTTGGGATTGACCAGCGGTCCGTCGAGAATTTCCACTCCCAGATCTTCGGCTCGCCGGACGGCGTCTTCAAAATCATCGATCTCAAACCAGAGCAATGCACCGTTACCCTTCAGCGCAGCGGGATCACCCAGAAACGGATGCTCGTCCGTTTCCCACATGTGCAGCTGCAGAATCAGCGTATCCTCATGATTCATCAACTGTTCATATTCGCTGCCGCCATGCCCGCTCTTGACATTCAGTAATCGCTGATACCAGGCACTGCTGGCTTCCACATTATTCACAACAATCATCGGTTGAGCACGCATCATTAATTCTCTAGAACAGGGGGATGAAAAATTCATGAACGTTTTCAGATAGTGATATGTTAACAATGAAATTCTGCCGTGATAAATCATTTTATTAAAAAAACATCTGACAGTTCCACTTCACAGCTCACAGCTCTGATTTAGCAGGAGTCCCCTGAAAACCCGAAAGAAACTCTTGGCGTGGCGTTCAGGGAGTCGATACAATCATTACTTGTTCTTTCACATTAATCGAACTTCCCCCGCCGCATGCATTTCGCAGCCATTTACACCTGTCTTTGCTGATTCCTGTTTCGTTTATCAGGAAAAACCTGTTATTTCGGGATGTTCAATACGTAATCACAAACAGAGATCAAACTAACCGACTGAGGAGAGAGCCTTGACACAAGACGAAACAAACCAGAACAAGCCAACAGGAAATGATCAGGGCAGACGTAATTTTCTTAAAGGGAGTGCCGCCGCAGTAGGAGCGGGGCTGGCAGCTTCTGTTCCCGGAATGGCATCGGCGGCGGACAGCGACTGTGAAATGAAAAACCCCTACGGTGCGCGTCCCGGCGGCGGAATCAGTCTGCCCGATTACTATAAGCCCTGGCCGGCGATCAAAAATCGCAACGTGTTTATGCCGGGCACGGAAATCCTGCCGAAAAATGAAATGCGAATCTCGTTTCTCGGCAGTACTCCCTGGCCTCCCACACGTCTGCAGTCGGGGACTTCGATTCTGGTGGAACTGGGGAATGGCGAATCGCAGCCCCGCCGCTTCTTTTTTGATCTGGGGAACGGCAGTATCTCGAATGCCATCGCCATGCAGGTTCCTGCGCCGCTGATCAATGATATCTTCATCAGCCACCTGCACTCCGATCACTTTGCCGATCTGCCTTACATGTATCCCTTCCGCGCCTTTTCCGGCGGATATACACCACTGCGGGTCTATGGTCCTTCAGGCAGAACCCCCGAACTGGGCATGAAGCATATGATTAAACATATGCGTGAAATGAATCGCTGGCATGAAGAAAACTTCAACGCCTGTCCCATCGGCGATGGCATGGAAATTGAAGTCACCGAGTTCGACTGGAAGGAAGAGAACGGTATCTGCTACGACAAAGATGGCGTGAAAGTACGTCACTGGCCGCGCTCGCATGTGAAAGACGGTGCGTCCGCCTATCGTCTCGACTGGGAAGACGCCGGGCTCTCCTTTGTCTGGACCGGTGATGGCCGCCCGGATGAACTGTCGGCCAAATATGGCAAAGGGGTCGATGTCTTCGTTTCCGAAGGGACAATTGATGTTCCCAGCCTGTCCTCCATGAAGCTGGGCGCACCTGCGGAACTCTGGGAATACACGATCGACATTTTCCATACCATGTATTACGCCGCCGGCTATCTGTTTAAACAGACGCAGCCCCGTATGGCGGCCATCTGTCATTACGAATATGCGGGTCCCGCACTTGAAGCGGAATCGACGGCGGAAGTCCGTTCCAACTGGGATGGACTCTTCATGTTCGGCGGACCCGATGTGCAGGTCATCAATGTGACCAAAGATGCGATCTGGTCCCGCGAAGCGTTGCTGCCTGATGGCGCTGCTCCAGCCTCAATGGACCCGCGCTGGCTGCTCAAGCCCGGAGAAAAACTACCGGCAGAAATCACACTGCCTACGCCCCGACTGCCACGCGAAAAGCAGCAGGAACAGTTTCTGCGCGATCTGGAAATCGATCCCAAACTTTATTATCCGCCCGATGCCTATCGTAAACCGGTTCAGAAATGGCCGGGTATCAAACTCAATCCGCGCGAGATGCTCGAATCGCGGGGCATCAAAGTCGACGAGGACAAGTAACGCATCGAAAACGTATTATCGTATTACAGGCACGTCATTGATTTACACTGGCGTGCCTGTCTTTATCAGAGAGTAGCGACATGACAGAAGACGAACGCCCGATCCTTGCGCCGGCACCGCGGCTCGATGCGATTGAAATTGAAGGCCGTGATCCCGTACCGGTCACACTGCTGACCGGATTTCTCGGCGCGGGGAAAACAACACTCCTCAACCGCATTCTCAACGGCGATCATGGTCTGCGGGTCGGTGTGCTGGTAAATGACTTCGGTGCGATCAACATCGACGCGGAACTGGTCGAAGGGGTTGAAGAAAATACGATCAACCTCACGAATGGCTGTATCTGTTGTGAAATTCGCGATGACCTGGTCAATTCGCTGGAACAACTGCTGACGCGTGAGGATGTGATCGACTACGTGATTCTGGAAGCCAGCGGCGTTGCTGACCCGGAAGGCGTGGTAATGACATTTCTGAATGCACGGTATGAAAAACTGCTGCGGCTGGACAGCATTACCTGTGTCGTCGATGCGGAAGCGATCTTCACACACGCTGACAATGAAGAACTGACTGCGCTCAAGCTGCGGCAGATCGGCTTTGCGGATATGGTGATTCTGAATAAAGTCGATCTGGTGGGCCCCACGCATCTGGAAGTGATCGACGAATGGATTGGCCAGCATCTGCAGCGGATCCGCATCGTCAATGCAGAACGCTGCGAAGTTCCGCTGGCAGTGCTGCTGGCAGTCGGGAGGTTTGATCCCGCGCATCTGGAGTCACAAAAGCAGAAATCGATGGGTGAAACCTCTCCGCAGAAACACGCCGCCGCCAGTCAGCTGTTTGAGACCTGGAGCTATGAAACCGATCGCCCTTTCTCAATCGAAAACCTGCAGGAGATGGTCCGCCGCAAACTGCCTGCATCCATCTATCGCTGTAAAGGCATTGTCTTCTGCAGCGATGCCCCGGAGAAGCGACATGCGCTGCAGGCCGTCGGTCGGCGTACGGAACTGACGGCGCTCGACGACTGGGGCCCGCGACCGCCGCGCACCCGGGTCGTCGCCATCGGATCTGGTTTCGACAGCGGGGAACTCACTCAGCTGTTTGACGAATGTCTGGAAACGGCAACTTCAGATCGCAACGTTTAATTGAACCAGAACGCCAGCGTGAAGAAGTTGTTTCTGCCAAAGGTCCGGTTAATGCGTCCCCACATTTCCGGGCTCGCGAAATCCGTAATCGTTCCTTTTTCCAGGTAGGGGGCCGCCGCAGTTCCCTGGACCCAGAGAAACGGGTCAATTTTGCGCGGCTCGGTAAATACACGTCGCAGGTTCACGCCCTGTGTTCCCGGTTTGCCGCGCCAGAACGGAATCAGCTTCTTCCCCTGCAGCACTTCTCCCGCTTCATCCACAACCACCAGCCAGGTATCCACCATCTCCTGCGTGACTTTGATTTCGAGGACGCCGGTCTGGTTTGGGTTGGGAATCCATTCATTCTCGTTGTCGGTCTCCGCCAGATAATATTTCCACATCGATTTCGCATGTCGCTGCATGTCTTCCAGATGCGCCAGCGCTGTTTTCATCCGTTCCGGTTCTTTGAGTTCAAATCGCCAGAGATGAATAAATGCGAGAATGTCGGAGATGAGCGGCCGGTTGAAACCTCGTGGGCCTCCCAGGATGCTGTTAAAATTGCGATTGCCTTCCACCAGAAACGGATAGGGGGTCTCCACTTTTTCAAAAAACAGATGAGCCGTGCAGTTGAACATTTCCTGACCGTCAATTGCCAGCAGCACTTCTCCCCAGGCACACAGGAAATTGCAATAACCGGCCAGCCAGTCTGCATCGCCGCGGTCGAATTGAATGACGAATTTACTGTCAAGCTTCTGTTCTTCGGGAGTCCTGACAGTGCCCATCAGGTAGCTTCCATCAACCAGTGTTCCATTACCGAACAGATTGACTTTGATGCTCATCACAGGCAGAGGTAATTTGACATCTGGATCTTTGATGGCTGACAGGGTTTTCTCTGCTGCGTTCAAATCATTGACCCAAGTTTGCAGAATCTGACGAAAATCAGTATAGGAAAGCGTTTTGGGGCTTGGATTCGCTGGCAGGAAGTCACTGACGCGACCAGGTAAATTCCCGAAACCACTCCGGGTCAACAGACCATAGTTGTAGAAATTCGTTCCCAGATGTTCGAAAGACTGGAAGAACTGAATCACTCCCAGTCCGAACCGGGCCTCGTCATCCGCGGCAGACTTTTTTAAATGTGCCTGAAGCGCAGTCGCACCCTCGCTCAACTGGCCTGTTCTCAGGTACTCCTCCGCCAGTGGTGCTGCGCTCGCCAGTTGCGTGGATAGCGGGAATGTTCCAAAAAAGACGATGAGTAGCAACTTATAACGCATGAGCGAACTCCCTGAAAAAGACCAAAGGTCAGTACCGTAAGTCATACTATACTCTGCAGATAGCCAAGCGAGAATGACCACACATCAGGTTAGGCGTATTGAAACCACAAATATCACGCAATGTGTTTCAAAAAACCAGCTCAGGCGGTAGTCCGACGACCATTCTGGTAGTTCATCAGTCAATCTGAATATCAATCACTCTCACTGTTTCGTTCTCCTCGTTTCAATTTCCCTGTAAATGAAATGGTTTGTCACTGAATGAATCGCTGGCATGCGTTTTGCAATTCTATGCGACCTGTAATGGTACGAACTATTTGATCATTAACAGGGAGAATCAAAGATGGAAGGCACAATGAAAATTAATGAAGAAGTAACCGTCGGTCCACAGCCCAATCATAAGGAGATCTACGAATTCGGAAAGAATGGCTTTAAGACCATCGTTAATTTCCGTGCACCTCACGAAAAAGACCAGCCGATTAACCCCCAGGCCGAGGAGCAAATCGTGAAGGGAGCAGATATGGAGTATCTGCATATTCCCGTCTCGATGAATTCACTGGATGAATCACTCGTCGATCAGTTTCGGGAACAGTATGAGGCTCTCCCTAAGCCCATTTTTGCCCATTGTAAAAGTGGTAAACGAGCGGGTGCCATGGTGATGATGGATCTGGCGGTCAAACAGGGAATGAGTGGCGAACAGACTCTGCAGAAGGCCGAAGAGATGGGGTTCGAATGCGAGAAGCCCGAGTTGATTGAGTTCGTGAAAAAATACGTCGATACTCACTCCAATTGAATTTTGACTGAAGCAATAGAAGGTTTATCTGTCATGAAGTTTTACGAACGATTTGTTCCAGGGCTCGCTATCGTTTCCTATCTGATTGGAGATGAAAAAACAGGTGAAGCCGTGGTAATTGATCCCACGCGTGATGTCGACGACTTCATTGATTATGCCCGAGAACACGATTTGCATATCAGGCATATCATCGAGACGCATATTCACGCTGATTTTGTCTGCGGTTCGCGCGAGTTAAAAACGCGTCTGGATGACCAGCCTCTGATCTATTGTTCGTCTTATGGTGGTGCAGACTGGAATCAGTCTTTCGCGGATCGGCAGGTAAAAGAATCTGATTCGATTCAAATGGGGGACTTGAAGCTGGAGTTCCGGCATGTTCCCGGACATACGCCCGAGCATCTGGCAGTGTTGCTGTTTGATCAATCACGCAGTGAAACGTCACCCTGGTGCATGTTCACCGGCGATTTTCTGTTTGTAGGCGATGTCGGGCGTCCCGACCTGTTGGGGGAAGAGGAAAAACAGAAACTCGCCCGTCAGCTTTATGACAGTGTCTTCAATCAACTGGAGGGAGTCCCCGATTATACGGAAATCTATCCCGCTCATGGCGCTGGTTCCCTGTGTGGAAAAGCCATCGGTTCCCGCCGATCATCCACGCTGGGATACGAGCGGCATTTTAGCGAGGCTTTCAAACAAGCTCCTGTGGAAGAATGGATCGACCAGTTGCTGGAAGACATGCCGCTTTCGCCTCCCTATTTTAAACGGATGAAACAAGTGAATAAAGAAGGGCCGGCCATCATCGGCCCGAAATTGCCGGGGCTCGAGCGCTGGCAGGCAGATCAGATTCATCAGCGCGTCTGTGAAGACTGTCTGATTCTGGATGTGCGTTCCAAAGAAGCTTTTGCCGCGGCTCATATTCCCGAATCGATCAATATCCCGTTCGGCTCCAATCTTCCGGTTTGGGCAGGCTGGGTCTTACCCTATGATCGCCCCGTCCTGCTCATCGTGGATGACGAGGTGCAGGTCAAAGATGTCGTATGGCACCTGTTGCGGGTCGGCTTTGATGATCTGCAGGGATATCTGGAAGGCGGCATTAATTCCTGGGAAACCGCCGGCTATCCCTTGGGAAAACTGAAAACAATGTCCGTCCATCAATTGCAGGAAAAGCTTTCGCAACAGGACCAGTTGACCGTGCTGGATGTTCGTACCGATCAGGAATGGAATCAAGGACATATCGAGGGAGCCTTACATATTCATGGAGGTACTTTGCAGGAGAGGGTTGGTGAACTGGAGTCGGATAAACCAGTGGCTGTCATCTGTGGTTCGGGATACCGCGCCTCGATCGCTTCCTCCTTTCTGAAAAGGAAAGGTGTGGAAGATGTCACCAATATCATCGGAGGCATGTCTGCCTGGCAGGCAGCGGAGTTACCTGTCACAAAAAAATCGAATTGAAATTGTCAGTAAAGAACACATGGTAGAATGGAACATGCGAGCGAGTCTTCACCCGATTACCAGAAAAACAGTCTCACATTAACCGGCGCTGTCGCGATGGGAATTGGCGTCATGATTGGCGCCGGTATCTTTGCTCTCACAGGACAGGTGGCTGAACTGGCACAGTCCTGGTTTCCACTTGCCTTCCTGGCGGCGGGAATCATCGCAGGCTTCAGTGCGTATTCTTATGTGAAGCTGGCAAACGCTTATCCCTCGGCAGGTGGCATCGCCATGTTTCTCAAACAGGCTTATGGTAAGTCCACCATGACAGGGGCCTGCGCCCTGTTGATGTATTTCTCCATGATCATCAATGAGAGCCTGGTCGCCCGCACTTTTGGAACTTACACCCTGCAGTTGTTTCAGGTTGAAAACAGCGAGTGGCTGATCGTGGTACTGGGGGTTGGTTTACTGGGCTTTGCATTCCTGATTAATATCCTCAGCAATCAGTACATTGAATCCATTTCTTATATTACTGCATTTATCAAAATTGCCGGCATTGCTATTTTCGCTGTCGGCGGAATTTGGGCAGCCGGGTTCTCCTTCGAAAACAGTTCGTCTGCATCTGCTCAATCGGGGCCTGGAGGCTTTCTGGGTGGCGTTGCGCTTGCCATCCTGGCCTTCAAAGGATTCACCACGATCACAAACAGTGGTAGTGAGATTAAAGATCCTCACAAAAATGTAGGTCGGGCAATTACGATTTCGATTTGCCTCTGCCTCGGCTTATATATGCTGGTGACTCTCGCAATCAGGGGAACACTTTCGATCGATGAGATTGTCAAAGCCAGAGATTATTCGCTGGCACGTGCTGCCCAGCCAGCCTTTGGAGAGTATGGACTCTGGTTTACTGTCGTGTTTGCAATTGTGGCGACCGTATCGGGAGTGATCGCCAGCGTATTTGCGGTTTCACGCATGCTTGCCATGCTTACGGATATGAAGCTGGTGCCCCATTCTCATTTCGGGATGCCGGGAGACATTCAGAAGCATACGCTGGTTTATACAGTCGTACTGGCGATTATTTTTACCATCCTCTTTGACTTGAGCCGCATTGCTTCGCTGGGAGCCATTTTTTATATCATTATGGATATTGCCATACACTGGGGCGTCTTTCGATATCTCCGCAAGGAAGTCAGTGCCAGTGCAACAATCCTGATTACTGCCATGCTGCTGGATGTCATCGTGCTGATTGCTTTTATCATCGTAAAAGTTCAGTCTGACCCCCTGGTAATTATGATTGCTCTCCCGGGGCTGCTACTGATATTTCTCGGTGAGTGGCTCTTTCTCAGAAATCAAAAGCAGGAATAACTGGTTCCTCGTCCACCAGAGTGGTTTACGACCAAGCAGTGACGACATTCCCTGCCAAATCCGTTAATTGCTTCTGCATCGGAGATGCTCGTCCGGTTCGACCCCTGTTTTGCAATGCCAGGGGGAATCCCCTGCTTTCTTATTTAATGAACCGTTGTTTTGGCACAAAATGTGCGAAATTATCTTGGTGCTTCAATAGTACAGCTTCAAACATTGCAACCCGCCTGAACAGGAGTAAGGGTTATGCCTACAGCATGGAATGAGAAAGATGAGAGACAGTATCAGCACATTAAAGAGAGTGCGCTTGACCGAGGCCGTTCGGAAGACAAAGCCGAAGAGATTGCTGCCCGGACCGTCAATAAACAGAGACGGCAGGCCGGTAAGACACCCAATCAAACGACGCAGGGTACGGGAAACCCCAATTCGAGGCTGGAAGACCGGACGGTCGACGAGCTGCAGAATCTGGCAGCAGAGAACAACATTCAAGGTCGCAGCAAAATGAAGAAGGCTGAACTGATCGATGCTCTGCGTGATAAGCAATAGCAGCCCTTAAAAGGGTCAAACCAAAAATCAATTTTCAGGACTGGAAGATGAGTACTGGTTCAATTAAATTTGAACTCTGATGCAATCTAAACTTTTTCATTCCAACTAACCAGGATTCAAGAGATGAGCAGTACTCAACTTTCATCACAGGAGTCGGCATCGCGACCGTCGGTGATTCCCTGTTTTCTCCGGGGGTTCTTTGAGAACCCGTTGCAGGTTGCTTCATTCGTTCCAAGTTCAGTTTACCTGCAGCGAAAACTGAGTTCCCTGGCCTGCCTGCAGACGGCCCGCTGCGTGGTGGAACTTGGCCCGGGGACAGGGGAAACCACAAGAGCCCTGCTGGAGGCAATGCCGGCAGACTCTCAACTTCTTTGCGTGGAAGTGGTTTCAGAGTTTGTGGCGCGCCTGCAGGAGTTTGCAGATCCCCGTGTGACGGTTGTGGAAAACTCTGCCCTGGCGCTCAAATCAATTTTGCAGCAGAAGAAGTTTCCCGCCCCCGAGGTGATTGTCTCCGGCGTTCCCTTTTCGGTGATGACTCCCGAAGAAGGTCGTCAGCTGATTCAGACCATTTATCAGGTACTGGCCCCGGGTGGCGCATTCGTCACGTATCAGTTTCGCAACAATGTCTGTGAACTCGCCGCAGACTGTTTCGGTACCCCCCAGAGTCGAGAACTGGTATTATGGAACCTGCCTCCCCTGGATGTTTATCTCTGGAAAAAAGCTGAGCGGAAGACGCAGAAGAGATTGCCCACCGCTCCGCTCAAGGCCTGACCAGTTGCAGTCGGTTGAAATTGATTGCTGTTATTTTTTGTGAAAATTGATAACATCAACTCTGGCTCATCGCGAACATTTTCATTCGATGCATGTCAATTCTATATTGCAGTCATCGAAGAATTTGGAAAGTCGAATGGAGAAAGTATGCAGGGGCCAGTTTAAAGATTTTACTTATGCCGCCAATTCATAATCCTGACTCGATCTGGGTATTTCATGGTGAAGCCGCACAATTTAGCGGTGGTCTGTTTTCATCCAGAGCGAAAGCAGAAATCTGGATAACCCGGCATCAATTGACGGGAATTTTAACCCGTTACCCCTTAGATACCGGCGTTTACGACTGGGCCATCGATCAGCAGTATTTCCTACCCCGGAAAGAGTATCAGCGCAGCCCCCGGTTTATTGGACGCTTCACCAGCGCAAGCCAGGAGCACGAACATTACGTAAATGGGAAGCGGGAGGGGGATTCTGATGAGTTTTCAACTGAAACCGGGAACAACATTTCTGATCAATGACGAATTGATTGAAAATTTCCCCTGGTATGATTTTTCAGATGTCTCTGACATTGCGATCGACTGGCACGACCGTCGTTCTCCCACAGTAAAATTGACTGTCTCCTGTACGTCACAGCCTGAACGTTCGGCTGTAATCCGACTGAAAAAGGTAACTGAATGCAAGCTTCCTGAAATGGGATTGCGTCTGTTGCAGTTTTCACATTTGATTCTGGAAAATGTTCGCTCACAGCAATGGGAGAATGTCTGGTATCGAATCTATGATCTGGACTTCCAGGAGCCTTCATTCCGTTTTAGGTCAGGCCACATTGAAATTCAGTAGTCACAACACAAACAGAAATCGGAGTGTGGATGGTTTTAAAAAAGCTGGTTCAGCTCAATGATTCTCTGGAAACACTGGTTTGGGGAACACGCGAGCCCGTCACTTCACTGATGGAAAAGGGGCAACTTCCTGCTGGATGGTCGGAACGCTACTTTCAACTTCTGACTGCTGCTGAGAGTTGTCTTTTCGTGAGCAATACCTGGCCGAAGCGTCTGTTTTTATCACTACATTTTGCTTCCTGCTATCTTCCACTCCGTTATGAGGTCTGGATCGCTGCGGGAAATTGTCGCTCACTGCAAACTCAGCAGGAACTGGGGGAGATCAGTCGCACGACGGAAATTCTGTTCTGGAACACGCTTCTTGAGCACCGTTGTTTTATCGAGTTCGAAGCTTTCACGGGGGAGCAGAAAAGACTGTTTGATCTGGCTTTGGGTGATGGCTGTCCACTGCATGTTTCAAATAATCCCGATGGATTGAAAGAATGGAGAGCGGAATTAACTTCCTGTCTGCAGCAGTTAGAACGAACATATAGTGATTCAGCAGACTGGCCCGCCTGGATTCTGATCACGATCCATTTCGTCTCGTTCTATCTTGACTTGGCATTGAAGAAGCGGATCAGGCAGAGCCATGAGTTGCATTCTGATTTTCAATCGCAGTCTCAAATTGATCATCTCTGTAAACGTTTGTCCGAGCAGTTTCCCCACCAGTGGCTCGAATTGTTAACCCGGCTTTGGCTGGAATCAACGCATTGCAGCAGGGACGCATCCGGATTACCCGTGGTCGAGTCGCTGCCAACTCAGAGGGCAAGCACTGTTTCGCCTCGCACTGTTTGCGAAGTCCTGCTGTTTCAACCAGATCGAACCTGAATGAAGAACCTCCGATGAAAAATACTAACCCCGATACCTGGCAGATTCCTCCGAGTTGGCACCACGACATTGAACTCCAGGCCACATTGGAATTACAGGCTTTACGGAAAATTTCTCAAGCAGTGCTTGATCTCAGTTCAGACTTCTCGGTTGAACTGGATCTGATCGAACCGGGATACCTGAAGGTCAATGTATTTCATAAACAGACTCGACTGGCTGAAGTCTATGCGAACATTGAAGCAACTGGTCTGGTCTATACTCTTTACGCTCCCATCGAAGATGCGCGAGAAGAGGAATTCCATTTTCGCACGGTTGACGAAGGAGTCGACATCCTCAAAAAAGCAGTATCGCGTACCTGACAACAGAATGGCTACTTCTTCTGTTCGGTGATATACGCTTTTGCTTTTTCGATATAACCGGGTGTTTTCAGGCCCACCTGTTGGGCTTCTTTTAACGCCGCATCATAGTCGAGGTCGTCGTCCAGCACGCGATGCACGAGCCAGATGGCTCCTACTCTGTTGGCGGAAGCAGAATGCAGAATCAGCGGGTGTCGGGCCTGATCGTTCAGGACGCTGCGACACTGATCAAAGACCGCCGGGGTTAAGGTGTCGGGAGTCAGAAACGGGATCGCCACATAATCCAGTTCCAGCATCCGGACAAACCCCCCTTCATCCCAGTCCAGTTCTTTTTCGGTACGCAAATTGACGACCGTTTTGACGCCATCCTTCTGAATCAGCCGAAAATCTTCTTTGGTTGGCTGGCCTGCGAGGTAGACCAGCTTGCTGCGATACAGTGGGGTGATCTGACCCAGGGAAATCGATTTCAATTCCTGTGGCTTTGCATCTGCGTCCGGCTCTGCTGAAGCGGGCAACGTGCATGAGATCAGGCCCAGGAACATCAGCGATTTGAGTAAGGGTAACTTTTGCATGACTTGTTCCTTCGAGTGAGAGGCATTGGTCCAGACCCGTTACCTGTCATTATACCCGAAAGAAACACAGCAGATACAAAAAAACGCCAGTCAAGACGAGTTGACTGGCGTGAATAATCATGCATTGAAGAGGTTAAAAAAAGGAAACAGATAATCCTCTCAGGAGATAACGCATGAGATAAAAACAAATTTTGTTGATGGGTCTACTATCTTTTGATGGATCAAAATTGTCAAGTCAAATATAAATACTAAATGAAATCTTTGGGAAATTTTCTGATTATTGTCCGGTTGTCTGCACAACCGCATCGGTATGTCACCGACAGACTGTCACCCTCGGTGAAAACTGACTGCCTTGATAGGAATTTCTCCTGGGAAAATGTAATATAAACCAACTGGAAATGATGCCGGATCTGGTTTGTGGAACTCGATGCATACCCGGGAAGTTTTGAATTTCAGGCCTGATCTCGCGAGAATCGCACTACAATACGAACATGAATTTGGATCTCTGCTGTTACTGGCGTTATGAGCACCAGGGGTTTCGGGTTCATCGAATCATAATTGATCGGACTTTGATGTTAGAACCACTACGTTATTTATTGCTGCAGGTGCGTAACGCCGACGATCCGATGTTAAAGCAGGAAGTTGCCTGTTTTGCGGAGATTCTGGAATCAGACATCAGCCAGATTGAGGTATTCGATCTGCTGGGGGGACCGCTGCAGGAACATGATCTGATAGAGACTGATGTCGTACTGATTGGAGGTAGTGGAGACTACTCTGCTGCCGGTGAAGGGGACTGGCTGGAAGTGGCTCTGGACAGTCTGCGACTGGTTCACGATTCCCGCAAGCCGACATTTGCATCCTGCTGGGGATTCCAGGCAGTTGCCCGGGCGCTGGGAGGGCGTGTGGTTCACGATATTGAAAAAGCAGAACTTGGCGTGCATCATGTCAGGCTGACGGCCGCCGGTACAGCCGATCCGGTGTTTGGTCCTTCAGGACCTGTTCTTCAAGGTCTGATGGGACACGAAGATACAGTGATTGAACTGCCTCCGGGGACCGAACTGCTGGCCTCGACAGAACGGGTGCAGAACCAGGCTTACCGATTTCTGGATCGTCCCATTTACTGCACGCAGTTTCATCCGGAACTCAATCGTAAGTCGTTTCTCGGGCGATTGCAGACGTATCCCAAGTATGTCGAAAAAATCGCGGGCCTGTCGCTGGATGACTTTCGACATTCCATTCATGATACACCTGAAGCCGCCGCTCTGTTAAAACGATTTGTGCAACAGATTGCACCACTCCATCTGGATCAAACCTGAAGCGATCTTACGCTCACCGCCAGGCAGAGAGTTTATGTCAGAACCATCATCCCAAAAATTACATGTGGCCATCATCACCTCGGGAGGCGCCGGGATGTTCTGTGGTGCCTGTATGCACGACAACACCTGGACCCGGGCCATGATGCTGCAGGGCGCGGAAGCTACGCTGGTCCCCACATATACCCCGATTCGTGTGGACGAAGAAAATATGACAGGCTCTCCCGTTTTCCTGGGGGGGATCAATGTCTATCTGAATTATCGCTCGAAGCTCTGGCGTAAACTGCCCGGTTTCATGAAGCACTGGCTCAATGCGCCCTGGATTATCAATCTGGCCACAAAGTTTGGTGTCAGTAATGATGCTCACGAACTGGGAGCGCTGACCGTCACGCTGCTGGAAGGAGATCAGGGAGCCGAAGGCAGGGAGATTGAAGAACTGGCGCAGTTCCTGGGATCCCAGCTCAAACCCGACGTGATCTGCCTGAGTAATGCATTACTCTCCGGTACCATCAAAAAAATCAAAGAACATTATCAAGGTCCCCTGTTCTGTATTCTGCAGGGGGATGACGTCTTCCTGGAAGAACTGGGCGAGCCTTATCGCAGCCGTTCGCTGGAACTGATTCGCAACAACGTGCAGCAGGTCGATGGCGTGCTGGTTCACAGCGACTACTATCGCGAATTCATGTCCGGCTATTTGGATATGCCTGTCGAACACTTTCATAAAGTGCTGCTGGGAATCAATCTCGAAGGCCACGATGGCACCCCCGACGATCGCAGCGGTGAGCCCTTTACCATCGGCTTTTTCGCCCGGATCTGTAAAGAAAAGGGGCTCCATAATGTCGTCCAGGCATTTGAGATTTTTCACAAAGCCCATCCTGACAGCCGCCTGTGTGTTGGCGGTTTCCTGGGTAAGGAGAGCGAAGAGTACTTTCAAGAGACCACTAAAAATCTAAACGCCCTCAATGAGTCATACAAATACTGGGGCAGTCCCGCGACGCGCGAAGAAAAAATCGCCTTCTATAAGAGTCTGTCAGTACTCTCTGTGCCGACCGACTATCATGAACCCAAGGGACTGTTTGTTCTGGAAGCATTAGCGAACGGCGTGCCCGTCGTGCAGCCCGCCCATGGCGCGTTCCCGGAACTGATCGAACAGACCGCCGGCGGACTGCTGGTTCCCCCCGGAGATCCGCAGGCGCTCGCGGATGCCTGGGAACGACTGTACCAGGATCAGGAATACCGTCTCCAACTGGCCCGGCAGGGTTATGAACGTGTTCGTCAGTTCTATAATGCGGAACTGATGGCGACCGAAAGCCTGAGCTTCTTTCAGAAATGGGTCGATGCCGCGGGTTTAAGGCAGAACATTCCACAATTGACGCCCGATCCCTGATTGTCACTGCGTTCTGCTTAACAACGGGCGTAGAATTCTGTATTGTATAGACTGTGTCCAGTTTTACTGCAGCGTCTCCAGGTCCATTTGGACCGAGTAGATTAGATCGACAGGCGCTAAGGTTAATTGTGATGCGATCTAGCCTCCCGCTGACAGTACTGGTTCCCACTTGCGGACCACTGAATTTATAAACGTTCAATCATAAGGTATTGAGATTTCGATGGCAGACCTGCACGCGTTAATGAAAAAACTGCAAAAGAAGAATGATTCCAAAATCGTACTCCTCGTCTCGGATGGACTGGGGGGGCTGCCCCTGGAGCCGGGCGGAAAAACCGAACTGGAAACCGCGAACACTCCCAACCTGGATGCCCTCGCGAAAAAAGGAACCCTGGGACGCAGCATTCCCGTGATTCCCGGCATCACTCCCGGCAGCGGGCCCGGTCACCTGGGTCTGTTCGGTTATGATCCCCTCGAATTCAACATCGGTCGAGGAGTACTCGAAGCGCTGGGCATCGATTTCGAACTCGGTCCCGATGACGTCGCCATTCGTGGTAACTTCTGTACGCTCGACGATGACGGCAAGATTACTGACCGTCGCGCCGGGCGCATTCCCAGCGAAGTCGGCGCTGAACTCTGCAAGAAACTCGACAAAATCGAAATTCCCGGTGTCGAAGTATTTGTACGACACGTCAAAGAATATCGCCTGGTGATCGTCCTGCGGGCCAAAGGGCTGGGCGGTGACATCAACGATACCGACCCTCAGAAAACCGGCGTTCCTCCGCTGGAACCAGTCGGGCAGAACGAAGCTTCTGCGAAAACCGCTGTCCTCTGTAAAGAGTTCCTCAAGCAGGCCGGCGAGATTCTCAAAGATGATCATCCCGCAAACCTGCTTACCATGCGGGGCATTGCCAAGATGCCCGAGATTCCGACCTTCGAAGAAGTCTATGGCACCCGCGCTGCTGCGGTTGCCGTCTATCCAATGTACCGGGGACTGGCCCGACTGGTTAGTATGGACGTCAAAGACGCCGGTCAGACACTGGAGTCACAGATGGACTGCCTGGAAAAAATCTGGGATGACTATGATTTCTTTTTCGTGCATTACAAATACACCGACTCCACAGGGGAAGATGGAAACTTCGATGCGAAAGTCGCCCGGACGGAAGATGTCGATACCTGCATTCCCCGTATCACGGCACTTAACCCAGACGTGCTCATCGTCACTGGCGATCACAGTACGCCTGCCAAAATGAAGTCGCATAGCTGGCATCCCGTGCCCGTCCTGCTGTCTGCGGAAAATGCCCGCTTTGACGGCTGCCAGAGCTTCGGTGAATCGGAGTGCATTCAAGGCGGACTGGGCCAGTTTGAAGCCAAATATCTGATGTGGCTGGCCATGGCGCACGCCGGTCGACTGGAAAAATATGGTGCCTGATTTGAGAATGAATCAGCGTTAAACTAAAAAGGGATGCAGTCTTCCGCGTGAGGACTGCATCCTTTTTCGTTATATTCGTTGTGACTGGAAGAACTGCAGCGGTGCGAGACAATATCTTCAGGAATCTTCAAGGTGCAGAGGCATTGATGATCGATTCTATAAAAGAAACCGTTTCAATCATGCAGAAGCAGATACATTCCCTGAAACAGTGGAAAGCAGAAACACTTACTATAACGGGTGGAATTGATGTCGCAGTATTTAAGCCAGCTCTCCGGGCTCTCCACCATGGTCATTACCCTGGCCTGTGGAGCCCACCTGTTTTTTTTCTTTGTGCTCTGGGTCTGGTCCCGACGCGACCTGCGGGGCATCGCTTCTTCGCTGGACGATTTCACCCGTGGTCTGAAGCACCGCAGTCTGCTCGATTCGACGGGCCACCTGTCCGATCAGATCGAAGCGTTCCTGGCTGACGTGAATGAAACACTTGATCCGCAAGCCAATCCCGCCGACCGCAAAGCGCTTTCCGAACGGGTGCACATTCTGGATGAAAAACGCCGCTACCTCGACTCGCATTTTTTCGAGACCTGCTACAACATCTGCCGCACCATGATCGAAGCCTATCCCCTGGCAGGCGTGCTGGGCACGATTCTTGCGATGGGAGCCGCGCTGCAGGCCAACGCGGGAACTGAAACGACCAACGCCATCAGTTCGATAGTCAGTCATTTCGGCGATGCCATCTGGTCGACGTTTGCGGGCCTGGCTGCCGCCATCCTGCTGATGTTTGTCAACAGTGTTCTGGAGATGTCCTTCCTGGGACTGGTGGAAAATCGCCAGCATGTCCGCGATACCGTCGTCCGCGCCAAACGCGAGCTCGTGCTGGCCGGGGGAGGCGAGACACCTGCATGATCAGCCGTCGCCGCCTGACATTTCAACTGACTCCCCTGCTGGACCTGCTCCTGATCGTGATCTTTGCGCAGTTCATGGACACCCAGGAAACGACGGCGCGCATTGAGCAGCGTTCTCAGCAGCAGGTGACGCAGGCCGAACAGACCGCGAAAGCGCTCAGAGAAGAACAACGAATCGCACAGAATGAAATCGCCGAATTGAAACGATCAAAGCAGCAGGCCGTCATCGATGCGGTGCAGGCGGAACAGAACGCTATTAAGATGCAGGACCAGGCGCGTGTCAGTCAACAACTGGCAGAGAAGCAGAGCCGGGAACTCAACGAACAACTGGAGCAGACGCGGGAGCAACGTGATCTCGTCGGCGAAATGGTGCAGCAACTGTTTCAACTACCCGATGCACTGCTGGACCCCCTCTTAAAGGCCAAACCAGATCCCGATTCCGAACAGACGAAAGCGGAAATCGAGCGCATCAAAAAACAACTGCAGGAACTGGCGGGCGGCAAAGCCATCGACGTGGTCAAGCATTTCCTGACGTACGATGAATTGACCAAACGCAGTGATATCTGGGAGCTCTATCTGACAGAGAACGGTGTTTTTCGCCTGAAGATCGGCGATCAGTCCACCGAATTTCGGGCGGATTCTCCCCAGGAATTTGTCGACCGCTTTTACGCTGTCTACAAAACGGTGCCCCAGCCCAAGAGCCTGGTGATCATCCTCTTCTCATACGGCGACGCCCGCGCCTCCGTGCGGTTTGCTGCAACGCAAGGTCTGCCTCTGGTCGCCGAACGCATGCGAACCGACAGCAGCGGCCGGACCCGCTATGAATACGCGGTGATGGGCTTTGCTCCAGAGCGCAGTGCTGTCAAAAGCGAGTCGAACTGACGAAATTAAATTCCCAGTTCTGCTTTAACTTCTCTGAATTTCTCAATCGCAAAGTCCAGGTCTTCAATCGAATGGGCGGCTGAGATCTGGGTTCGAATCCGGGCTTTCCCTTTGGGAACCACCGGGAATGAGAACCCGATCACATAGATGCCTTTCTGCAGCAGCGCATCGGCCACGCGAGCTGCGAGAGCCGCATCACCCAGCATGATCGGTACGATGGGGTGCTCGCCGGGCAGGACATCAAAACCGACTTGGGAGATCCCAGCACGGAAGTGTTTCGTATTGGTTTCCAGATTGTCGCGGAGTTCCGTTGAAGCGGTCAACAAGTCAATGGCGGCAATCGAAGCTGTGACGATTGCCGGAGCCACGGAGTTGGAAAACAGATAAGGCCGCGAACGCTGTCTTAATAGTTCAATGATCTCTTTGCGTCCGCTGGTGTAACCACCGCTGGCACCGCCGAGCGCTTTGCCCAGCGTGCCTGTGATGATGTCAATCCGATCCATCACGTCATGAAATTCGTGGGTCCCTTTGCCATGCTGTCCCATGAATCCGACCGAATGGGAGTCATCCACCATTACCAGGGCATCGTATTTTTCCGCAAGATCACAGATGGCCGGCAGATTGGCAATGTAACCGTCCATCGAGAACACGCCGTCAGTCGCAATCAGACGATAGCGGGCCGACGAAGCGGCTTTCAACTGTTCCTCGAGATCCTGCATGTTGTTGTTTTTGTAGCGGAACCGCTGTGCTTTACACAGTCGCACGCCATCAATAATGCTGGCATGGTTCAGTTCATCCGAGATAATCGCATCTTCAGCCGTTAACAGCGTTTCAAACAGGCCGCCGTTAGCATCGAAACAGGACGTGTAAAGAATCGTGTCTTCGGTCTCCAGAAACCGGCTCAGTTTCTGTTCCAGCTGTTTGTGAATCGACTGCGTGCCACAGATGAAACGGACCGAGGAAAGACCGTAGCCCCACTCGTCCAGACCGGCATGGGCGGCGGCGATCACAGCCGGGTGTTCGGCCAGCCCCAGATAGTTATTGGCACACATATTCAGAACCGGCTCACCCTCCGCGACACGGATATGGGCATCCTGGGGTGTCGTGATGATCCGCTCTGACTTATAAAGCCCTTCCTCGCGGATCGACGAGAGTGTCTGTTCCAGTTCCTGTTTGATTGATCCATACATGAGACAAGTCCTGTTCCGTTCTGGTAGATTGAGTATTCATATAGTTGATAGAAGTTCGTTAAATATTGTTCCAGTCAAGAATGACCTTCCCGGACTGGCCAGACATCATCACATCAAATCCCGCTTCAAATTCACTGGCATGAAAGCGATGCGTGATGATGGGGCTGAGATCCAGTCCGCTTTGCAGCATGACCGTCATTTTATACCAGGTCTCATACATTTCGCGACCATAGATCCCCTTAATGGTCAGCATGTTGAACACGACCACGTTCCAGTCGATGGCGATTTCCTTTTCGGGAATACCCAGCATCGCAATCTTACCGCCGTGGCACATGTTATTCAGCATGTCCCGAAACGCCTGTGGATTCCCTGACATTTCCAGTCCGACATCAAAGCCTTCTGTCATGCCCAATTGCTGTTGCGCATCGGCAATGGTATTCTCGCGCACATCCAGTGCCAGCGTCGCTCCCATTTTACGGGCCAGGTCGAGACGATACGGGTTCACATCGGTCACAACGACATGCCGGGCACCCGCGTGTTTCACAACGGCGGCTGCCATCACACCAATCGGGCCGGCTCCCGTGATCAGGACATCTTCTCCCAGAACATCAAAAGAGAGAGCAGTGTGTACGGCGTTACCGAACGGATCGAAAATGGAAGCGACATCCCGGTTAATTGAATCTTCGTGATGCCAGATATTTGTCATCGGCAGGGAAATGTATTCTGCGAACGCACCGGGACGATTCACGCCGACGCCCCGCGTATGAGCACACAGATGCCGTCGACCCGCGAAGCAGTTGCGACAGCGTCCGCAGACTACGTGCCCTTCACCACTCACGATTTCGCCTGGCGTGTAGTCGACGACATTCGAACCGACCTCCACAATTTCACCGACAAATTCATGTCCCACAACCATCGGGACGGGAATCGTCTTCTGGGCCCAGTCGTCCCATTTGTAAATATGCACGTCCGTACCACAGATCCCGGTACGGTCGACTTTGATCAGCACATCGTTAATGCCAATCGTGGGAACAGGAACATCTTCCAGCCAAAGCCCCGGCTTTGACTCCTTTTTGACCAATGCTTTCATGATTGAACCCACCGCTCGGGAAAATTGGGAAATTTAACTCCGGAAAATCCTTTATATCGACTCTATATCCATTATAATAGATAACGATTATCCAATTTGCAAGAGTAAAAATCCATTATACTGGATCGTGAATTCATGTCGGCAAATCCCGCCAGAAAAAAAACTTCTGCGACAACAGGTTCCGAATTATCTCCTGATGAAATCAGCGGGCAGCTTTCGCAGCGCGTACGGGAACTGCGCAAAGAGCGGGGCTGGTCTCTCGATTCCCTCTCGGCCGCGTGTGGTGTGAGCCGTTCGATGCTCAGTCAGATTGAGCGTGGCGAAGCAAACCCGACACTGGCTGTGACCGTACGGATCTCTCAGGCGTTCGGCATCGCGTTGGGAGAACTGGTCGAAGCCCCGGTTTCTACTTCTGCAATCGAAGTCATCCGTGCCGAGGATCGGACGTTTCATTATCGCTCGGATGATGAATGCCGCATTCGTACGCTTTCTCCCCTGCACCTGGAAAAGGATGTGGAGTTCTACGAAGTTCAACTGCATGCGAATGGAAAACTGCAGAGTGCACCGCACTTTCGAGGCACCCGTGAGTTCCTGACCGTTGAGAAAGGAAAAGTCCAGGTCAACTCGGGAGAAGATACCACCCAACTGGGCCCGGGAGATTCTGCCAGCTACAGGGTCGATGTGCCCCATGCGATCATGAACATCGGTCGCGGCGAAGCAGTCCTGTTTCTGGTCGTCATTTACCAGAACTGAAAAAATCGGCTACTGTTCGCAGGCGGTCAGGCTCGGTTCTGATTCTGACTCGGGTGGTGACAGTTCGAGTTCAAAGTATTTTTCGCGATGTCGATCGGCCAGGATGGTGTCGATCAAGAACTGAGACGTGTGAAACATCAGTAGCGGAAAGACGGCGGACGGAATTCCTGCGTTCCCGAACATCGAGGCATCGGTGGCGACGAAGACGGCAATCGGCAACGTCTTCTGACTGCCGGCGATGGCGCTGGCGATCCGATCGCGCGGCGCAAAACCAAACGTTTTTCCCAGCAGCAGATTGGCAGCAAATCCGCTGACATGCACCACAATGCAACTGATCCACACGACGGCAACCGCTGCCAGCGAGATGCCGACTTCCGATGTCTGTATACCATATCCCGTCTGCACTGCCGCAAGCAGTACCATAAACAGCACAAAGACCAATGCCACGGTTCCCAGCCGGGAGGTAATCCGGTCTGCAAATGCTTTGATCTGCGAATTCATGCGAAGGATCTGTCCGAAGACGACAGGCAGCATCGCCGCGTAGAAAAGTTTGGTAATCATGGCGACACGATCGAATTCCACCTCACGTGACGTGATCAACAGAATCCAGAACGGAACCGTGAGAAAGCAGGCACCGTTGGTGATCATGGTGACCATCAGGGAGACGCCGTCATTGCCTCCCCCGCGACGGGTCCAGACCGAGGCGCCACACAGCGTGCAGGGCACACAGGCTATGATAATCAGGCCAATGCCAAAATCAGCCGTCAGTTGCAGCGGCAATAATGCCCAGGCAATCAGGGGTAAAAATACCACATTCGTTGCCAGTGACAGGATCAGTGGTCCCGGTTTTTTAAAGGATGTCAGCAGGTGTTCGGAATTCAGACTCAACGACATCAGAAACAGGACAATTGCCGTCAACCAGGAAGGACGGATGAACTGCTTCACCTGCGAAAGTGTCGCCTGGGATCCTTCATGGCCCGCGTAGACACCGATCGAAATCACAATTGTAATACAGACTAAAAACCAGCGACGACGAAGGAAGGCAAGCATGACTTAGATTTCAGTTGGAGGAGTGCCGCGATGAGCGTTTATTTTTTCGATGCATTGTCGCGAATCGTGCGCCACCGCTGTTCCAGGTAGGGGAATGCTGGTTTGAGTGCTGCAGGGGGTTTCGTCTCACCGACGGCAACAATCGCGCTGGAAAATTTCCCCGATTTTGCATCACTGAATGCCATCAGATACACGGCTGCAATCCTGCGTTCCTGATTCGCACCGGAATAGAGTCGTAAATAATCATTGAACGCCTGGCTGGCAGAAGCGTAGTCTCCCTGCAGATATTGACCTACCCCCAGGAAAAAGGTGGCATCATGGGCCGCCATCAGATGCATTAACCGCGTTTCCTGAGGAACAATCAGGTCGGACGGAAAGCCAGCCTCCAGTCGCGTGGTGACATAACTTTCGATGGCTGATTTCTGTTCTCCCAGTAATTGAGCAGTTCGCGTTTTCAGTAATTTCTTCGTGGGAGCACCCCAGGGGACGATAAATCCTTCCGGCGTTTCTTTTCTCAATTTCACATCGTAAGGCACTGGCGCGTGGAATGCTAATTTGAGTGAAGTGATTCGTTTCTTCAGATCACCGGTGACGGCTTGACTGCCCTCGATCTCTTTGTCAGGGGATTCCGACACCTTGATTTCCGCGTCTTTCAAAATTCCCTTCCCAATCGTCTGCAGATGTGAAATGAAACCGGGATCACCTTTAAATTCTTCCAGGTTACGGTACAGGACGAAGGTTTGTTTGCGTGATAGCGAATCTTCCAGATGCCGCATCCGGGTCGACCATTCACAACTGCGTCCTGTAATCAGGACCTGGGGGGCCTTCAGTTCTTCGGTTGAAAAGCGGTTAGCCGCTTCTTCTCCGTAAAAGTCTTTCAGAATCGCGGGAGACTTTAAGACCTCGGCCAGGGTTGCCGGGTTGGGAATCAGCACCGCATCGACAGGTTGATCTTTCGCGGGAATCGGCAGACCCAGCACGGGATCAAACAGGTAAATATCTTCGTTCAACAAGACGCCTACCAGTAATTTATAAGGAGCCTCTTTGGCAGGCTTCAACAGGACCGCGTCCAGTCGGAGTTGCCTGAGCATGTCGATATAGATCCAGGCGCGTTGTTCTGCAGAGCCGGCACCCAGAATACAGATTTCGTACGGGGTCAACGGGAGCACATTTTGCTGGTTGGTATTGAGCGCGATATTACTCATGCAGTAATAGAAGGCAGCCGTCACACGTTCGACATCATTCGATTTGCCTTCAATCGCGGCGTTGATCATACCGTTAAAAAGTTGTGAGTCACGGATGAATTTTGCATCAGACTCCGTAAATCGGGTCAAATCCATTTTCGCCAGTTGGGCCTCTCCCAGGTACTTTTTGAAAAATGGTTTCTGTGAATCCGTCAGGCTGGAAGCATCCGCATCAAGATTTCCACATTGTGATGCCCACTGATTCAACAGGCCCACTGCACGACCCACGAACGAACTGATTTCCAGTCGCTCAGGCTCCAGCATGCTCATCGCGTTATCAATGTAATTTTCACACTCATGATCACCCTGACTGGAAGCACTGGAATTACCGGCTGTTCCCTGGGATTTTTCTTTGTTCGCAGTCGATGAGGAAGGTGTCTGTTCTTTACAGCCGGAAATAGAGATCAGCAGGGCAAAGCAGAAAACACCAGAAATCATTCCCAGGCGGGGAGCAGAGTGGCGTCGTATCAGATTCGAGAGTGTCATATCAGTTGTGGCTTCATGGTACTGTACAGATCCGCCTTTCAGAAGACGGGCCTGTGTCTGTCAAAGATCGGTTAGGCCTCTGGAAGGAAATTCAATGAATCGTCAGAGGAGAACACGCTGTACCAGATACTATAACCAATTTTCAGGCAGATGGAATGTCTGATGTGCCACTGATTTCGTTGAACAGATCGCGGAATCTCTGCATCTGGATGGCAAAGCTGGCGAAATGATCCAGCGGAAGCATATTCGGGCCGTCACTGAGCGCCTGTGAAGGATCGGGATGCGTTTCTGCAAAAATTCCATCGCAGCCACAGGCCACGGCAGCCCGGGCCAGGAACGGTATCATTTCGCGGTCTCCTCCCGTTGATTTCCCCCCCGGTGTCTGGACACTATGGGTGGCATCAAAGATCACAGGGGGCCCCATCTGCTTCATAATTGGAATGCAGCGCATATCGTTGACCAGCCGACCGTAGCCAAATGTCGTTCCCCGTTCTGTCAGCAGCAGGCGGTCCAGCCCGAAGGCCTCGCATTTTTTTACCGCATGAATACAGTCCTCGGGAGCCACAAACTGAGGCTTTTTGATGTTGACCACACCATCGTATTGAAGCGCGGCTTTAGAAGCTGCTTCCAGTAAATCGGTCTGCCTCGCCAGAAATGCAGGGATCTGCAAAATCCGACAGACCTCAGCCGCAGGCGCCGCCTGGCAAGGCTCATGGATATCGGTCGTGACTTCCAGCCCCGTTTCCTGTTTCACTTTCGCCAGGATCTCCAGGCCGCGTTCGAGACCGGGGCCACGGAAGCTGTCAACACTGGTCCGATTGGCTTTGTCGAAGCTGCATTTGAAGATCAGCGACAGGTTTTCTTTCGAGGCAATTTCAGCAAGTCGTCTGGCAGTGGTCAGGACCAGTTCTTCACTTTCAATCACGCACGGTCCAGTAATGAAAACCAGTGGAAGATTTTTTCCGCATTGAACCTGACCGATTGAAACTGGGTTTTGTGACACCTGTGAATCCTTTCCAGCAGTATGACTTGTAATGTTGTTGAAGGAATTATGGTGGAATTCGCCGGGTTCAGCAAGGGACGATAAATCGCCCTGCCCGGGGGAGAACCGTTATTTCCAGCGGAGTCAGACCGGAAGCATCCCCGTCGGTCTGAACGGGCACCGGTTTCGCAGAACGAATCTGGATGCGATTTGCCTGAATCCGCAGTACATCAGGCGAATTCAAATGCGAGCCTCGTACGATCTGGTACAGGTATTTCAGCGTGCTGAACAGCCCTTTTTTCTTAAACAGAATCAGGTCGAGCAGTCCATCCTGATCGTTTGCTGAAGGGGAAAATTTCAAATTCAGCCCATAGGCGGGAATGTTGACGATGATGGCATGATAGGCGGTGAACTCTTCAGTACTCTGATCTGTAGAGATCAGCAGCCGTTCATACGGGTAGGAGCAAATCGTTCGCCAGATGGGCTTCAGATAACTCAGGTGAGAAATATTTCCTTTGCGGAATTCGGTCAGATCCGCCACGACTGCCGCGTCAAAGCCCACACTGGCCATCAGGATAAAACGTTTCTGCTGCATCTGACACAGGTCGACTTCACGTGTCGCACCCTCCTTGATCATTTCCGCGACGAAGACGCCTGAACGGGGGATTCCCAGGTACCGGGCCATCAGATTTTCGGTTCCCAGCGGGAGAATCGCGATTCGCTGGTCAGGATAACGGTTGATCAGATCCTGGACAGTCCCATCACCGCCGGCGGCCACCACGCAGAGAGGCGGGGCATCCGTAAACTGGTGACGCAGCAGTTTCTGCATACGTTCCCGGTTGGAAAACAGTCGCGGCCTGATCCCATTCTGCTTCAGGTGGCGGATCAAATCCATAATCAAAGAGGCACGGTTTCCTGTACCGGAGATCGGATTTCTTTGAATAGCGACCCAGGGTAAACTCATTGGCAGTCATTCTCTGTGCAGAGGCTGGTTGATGAAACGATTCGCTGGAATGGGGACCATTCATCAAAACAGGCGAAAAAACTTGAGATAAAATATCCGGAATCGGGCAGAATTTGAGGAAATTCCCAGATTCCTCTCGTTGGATCTTAATTTTGGATGACAGATAGCCGATTTCATAGGTACGATAACGTTATACTGTTTATGTTGTTCAAGATTTTGGTGAAAAGCATAAAAATCAGGACGTGTATTCTATCATTCGTGCCTGATTCTACGTAATACAAGTCTGGGACATCTTGTTTTCAAGCCGGTTGTTACTACAAATCAGTTAGGCCGGAAATACAACTGTCTCGATTCGTGATACAACATTAAGTGAAGCATCAAATGTCTTAGTGGACAAAGGCTGTTTTCGTAGTGACCAATCCGCAAAAAATTCTCTTCTGTGGGCCCTCAGACGATCAGACTTCTGAGTTGCGAGAACAGTTCTCCAATCAAGATTACCTGATCGTGACCTCGGAGAATCTGGCGGAAGGCATCGCTGAATTTGATCAGGGAAATATTTCTGCCCTGGTCGTGCCTGCCACTTCCGACACGCTACCCCTGGCGTTGATTCAATCGGGGACCCTGCTGGAATTCCTGCCGCATGCCGTGGTCGTTCTGGATGCCGACCTGCGAATCATCTGGTCGAACCATCAGTTGAGCCAGCTTTGCGGACAGGAAAACTCACTGATCGGTCATTCCTTCTATGATGCTTTTGGTGCTCCCGAAATTCTGGGCCCTGACTTCAGCCCGTTTCACTCCGCTTTCTCCACACGCAAGATTGCCAAGAGCGGACTGCGGGTGGGTGATAAGAGTTACTTTGATGTCGAGGTCATGCCGGTCCTGACTTCTTCTGACAGCAAAGAGGAACCGGCTTACCTGGTAGCCAGCGTGCGTGATATTTCGGAAGAGGTATTACAGCGTCAGAAACTCAATGCCATTTATCAGGCGGGACTCGAACTCGGTGATCTCTCACCCGAAGAAATCTTCGAGATGACGACCGAAGATCGTATCGAACTCCTGAAAGCCAAGATTCTGCATTACACTCAGGATCTGCTCGAGTTTGAAACCGTGGAAATTCGTCTGCTGGATAAAGCCTCGAATCGGCTCGATGTTCTGCTCGCTGTCGGCATGGAGCAGGTGGCAACCAACCGCACACTCTATGCAGATCCCGAAGCGAACGGCGTGACCGGCTTTGTCGCTGCGACGGGAAAAAGTTACCTCTGTGAAGACACGGCGCACGATCCCCTCTATATGTCAGGGGCTCCCAATGCCCGCAGTTCCCTGACGGTTCCCCTGAACCTGCACGATGAAGTATTGGGAACATTCAATGTGGAAAGTCCGCACGCGGGTGCCTTTGACGAAAATGATCTGCACTTCCTCGAGCTGTTCAGTCGCGAAGTCGCGATTGCCTTAAATACACTGGATCTGCTGGTTGTCGAAAAACTGACGACGGCTTCTGCCAGTACTGAATTGATTATGCGTGGGGTCGTTGATCCGGTGGATGAGATCCTCAACGATACGGCCTGGATTCTGGAGCGGTATATCGGTCACGAGCCAAGTGTGTGCGAGCGATTGCAGCGTATCCTTAAAGATACTCGCCACATTAAGCAACTGATTCAACAGGTGGGAGACGAAATGGCTCCCCAGACACCTCATCATCATAAAGTGCCCACGATGAGACAGGTGAATCCCAAACTGGTCAACAAGCGGATTCTGGTCGTCGACAGTGATGCCACTGTCAGACGGGCAGCACATGAACTGCTGGGCCGACTGGGCTGTGAGGTAGAAACCGCTCACGATGGAGAAGAAGCATTCCTGATGGTCCGCAGCTTTCATTATGATGTGGTCATCGCCGATATCCGGCTGCCCGATATGAACGGGTACGAATGCTTCGCCCAGATCCGGGAGATCCATGAGCACCTGCCTGTGATCCTGATGACAGGTTTTGGGTACGATCCCACGCACTCGATCGTCAAGGCCCGACAACTTGGTCTGAAATGCGTCCTCTACAAGCCGTTCCGCCTCGATCAACTTATTACCGGCGTTGAAAAAGCGGTCAGCATCTCTGAAGATATCGCTTCAGAAACCTCCAACTGAAGTTCCTGCCTCACGCTGATCCTGACGGACAGTGTTCCTTTCCCTCTTGCTCATTTTTTCCGTTTTCGCATTCCATACTCGATTTCCCTTCGGCCTTGCGATATATTAAAAAAAGTTAATATATTAGGTGCGTCTTCAATAGAGATGGCGATTTTCTACCACGAATCACCGTCAGCCATGTTCATTCCAGTGACACAATAGATCACTTCTCACAAGGAGATTTTTTTAATGTCAAATTCTGTTGACCGCCGCGAGTTCCTCAAGAAAGCGCTGATTGCGGGAACTGCCGTGCCTGCCTTCACGGGGGCTCTCCCTCTAATGCCGCTGGAAGCCGCTTCCAAAAGTAAAAGTCCCAACGAAAAACTGAACCTGGCTTCGATCGGCGTGGCCGCCCGGGCTTATGCGAATATCAGCGGTACAAAAACAGAAAACTTCGTCGCGCTCTGCGATATCGATTCGAAGCGTCTGGAGATTGCCTCCAAAGAATTCCCCAAAGCCGACAAGTACGATGACTATCGCAAAGTTCTTGATCGCAACGACCTGGACGGCGTACTGGTAAGTACTCCCGATCACATGCATGCTCCGGCAGCGGCAGCAGCGCTGCGAAAAGGCCTGCCCGTTTACTGTGAAAAACCTCTCACGCATTCCGTCTACGAAGCACGCGTCCTGACTGATCTGGCCGCGAAAGCCGGTGTTGCCACTCAGATGGGCAACCAGATTCACGCCACCGACAACTACCGCAAGGTGGTGGAAATGGTTCAGTCCGGTGTGATCGGTCCCGTCCGCCGCGTGCATGTCTGGGTCGGAGGCGGCGTTCGTATTGAAGGCGAACGTTCCAAAGAAAATAATCCCCCTTCTTACGTCAACTACGATCAATGGATCGGGCCGGCTCCGTTCCGTCCTTATAATGAATCCCACTTCCATTTCAACTGGCGCTACTGGTGGGATTTCGGTAACGGTCAACTGGGTGACTTCGGTTGTCACTATATGGACCTGCCTTTCTGGGCATTGAAACTGAAATATCCCAAAACGGTCGTCGCTGTTGGAGAAAAAGGGCATGGCGGCGTGAATGAATGCCCGAGCCTGATGAAAGTCGATTACGAATACGAGGCCCGCGAAGATCTGCCTCCAGTGCACATGACCTGGTATCACGGCGGCTGGAAACCCAAAGGCGCTGAAGTCTACGAGAAAAACAGCGCCGTCCTGTTCGAAGGGGATGACGGACGTCTGCTCGCCGACTATGGCACGAACAAGGTCTTCATGGAAGCCGGCAAAGAAGCCAAACCGGTAGAACCTTACCTGACCCGTCCCAAGAGCCACCACATCGAATGGCTGGATGCCATCCGTAACGGTACCCCCACGGGCAGTAACTTCAATTATGCCGGCCCACTGACAGAGACCGTGCTGCTGGGCAACGTTTCTTACCGCGTCGGTCAGAAGAAGCTGGAATGGGATGCCGACAACCTTAAGGTCACCAACGTCCCCGAAGCCGCCCAGTACATCAAACGCGAATACCGCGAAGGCTGGACACTGTAGTTGGTGTGAATCAATCAGACGAACTTTACTTCGTCACAACAAAAAAGAGCCTGCTGAATCTGATTCAGCAGGCTCTTCTTATTTCGGCTTTAAATCGCAGTCGTTTATTTATACTTCACAACCGTTTTATAGTTGGGCGCTAAAAAACGGGGACCGCGGCTCTTATAGACGACTTTTCCTGGAGCGTAATAAGAGTAAGCGGGAGCAGGGGCATAGTAAGTGGTCACAGGCTGCACCACAACCGGAGCGGGTTGATAGTAAACCGGAGTCATGACCGGTGCGGGTACCAGTGCGGGAGCATAATAAGCGTTCATGGCTGGTACATAGTAGGCGGTATTAACCGGAGCAGGCACCGAGTAAACAGGAGCAGGTCCTACATACGGAAATGGTGAACTGTAGTAAGTGATGCGTCCGCCTGCTTCAGAAATGGAAGACATCAAAGAGAAACAGGCGACAACAGCCGCCGCGGCAAACAACATTCGAATACGCATGGGTCTGACTCCTAAAGAGTGGAAAATCGAGTTTAGTCACTGATGAACCGGGCACAGTTCATTCTGCTCAGACGCTTCCCCAATGAGGTGCCTCCTGCCTGCGATCTCGACTTCCCTGTCAGACGTCATCAACTGGGTAAGTTGTGCCTGCTATAACGATTATACAGGGAATTCCGCGCACATCTACCAGCCAGTTCATGTTTTTTCAATCTCAGACAGATCAATAAACTGTTATGGGTTATGGTTTTCCGGAGAATTGGCTTGATTCGAGTGACAAAGCAGTCCTCAGCATTTCTGAGCCCCCTCAATCAGTCCCTGCAGGTAACCGAAGGCATGCAGGCGTCCCAGCATCGTATAACCGGGCTCTCCCGCTTCTTCTCCCACCAGCTGAGGCACATGATCGGGGCGAATCGGTCCTGTGAACCCGATATTCTGATATGCTTTGACGGCGGCAAACATGTCGGTCGGGCCGTTATCGTGAAACGTTTCGACAAAACGTTCGCGCGTTCCCCGGATATCCCGGAAATGGACATAACGGATATGAGATCCCAGTCGCTCAATCGTCGCGGGAATATCAACGCCCATTTCTGCAAACGTGCCCTGACAGAAACAGATGCCATTCGCGGGGCTCGAAGAGAGTTCCATCAGACGTTCGAAACTCTCCACCGAATTCATGATGCGGGCTTTCCCCATGAATGTGTCCAGAGGCGGATCATCGGGGTGCATCGCCAGTGTCACGCCGCACGCTTCGGCGACCGGTAGCAGTTCCTGTAGAAAGCGTTTCAGGTTGGTCCAGAGTTCCTCAGCGGTGACCGGGGCGGATTCTTGATCGCGTGTGGTTTCTGAAAGCGAAACCGCCTGCTCAGCCTGCTCGAGATCAAAGCCGGTCACGAATGCACCGCCCCGCTCCGGCGCTTTCAGTTCTGTACGGACCCAGTCGGTTCCCGCCATAAAATTGTAACAGACAAAGGGGATGCCTGCCTGCTGCATGTTCTGCAACAGCGATTTCATTTCCGCAATCTCTTCGTCAAACCGCTCATTGCCCAGCTTGATGTTTTCAATGGGTAGATATCCTTCGATCGCCGCTATCTGCAGACCGCAGGCAGTGACCCGTGTTTTGATTGCCTGTAGCATTTCCAGACCAGGCCCCGGATAACGGATCGTCACATGTGTGACACCAATTTGTGACAGCAGTTTCAGGTTGTCATCGGTAAAAGGCGTTACGACTGATGTCAGCTGCATGTTTTGTTTCCAGTACTCAGGTCTGATGAAATTCGCAGGAAAGGAGTCCCTCTTTTCCTGCAGTCCTAATTGCATTTTTATTGTTTCTCGCTGAATTCACAATGACTGGTACACAGAATTCACAGGTTCTGGCATTTCTCTGATACAGGGACTAAGCTAGAATTTTGCTTTCCCATACACTGAGCGAGCAATACTTTATTCTGACAGGCGCAACAGATGCATCGCATTACTCCTTCCAGCCCCGACGGGCGAATTCTCAGGGACATCGATTCCCTTGCGAAAGAAATCGGGTTGGGACCAGGTGACTACGAGCCGTACGGCCGCCTTAAGGCCAAGCTGGTACACGGTCTCGCCGACAAATATGCTGATCGCCCCCTGGCAAAGTACATTGGCGTCACCGCGATCAATCCCACTCCGCTGGGCGAAGGCAAAACCGTCACTGTCATCGGACTGGCGATGGCCCTCTCTCAACTGGGCCACACCACGATCGGCACACTCCGCGAACCTTCGCTGGCGCCGGTGTTTGGCATTAAGGGAGGCGGGGCCGGTGGAGGCAATTGCACGCTGGAACCTCAGTCCGATATCAACCTGCATTTCACCGGCGATCTGCACGCAGTCACCTCGGCCACCAATCTGCTGGCCAGCATCATCGATAACCACATTGCCCGGCGGAAGATTCCCGAGATCAATCCGAAGACCATCACCTGGAAACGGGCCCTGGATCTCTGCGACAAAGGCCTGGCCCACATCATCAGTGGGCTGGATCAACCGCTGCAGGCCCCGCTCCGTGAAACCGGCTTCGACCTGACCGCCGCCTCGGAAGTCATGGCGATTCTCGCTCTGGCCAGCAATCCCCGCGATCTGCGACAGCGACTGGGACGCATTGTTGTCGGCATGACGTACGACCGACAGCCGGTGACCGTCGAACAGCTGGGCTGTACCGGTGCGATGGCGGCCCTGCTCGTCGATGCACTGAGACCCAATCTGGTCCAGAGCTGTGAGGCGACGCCGTTTCTGGTGCATGCTGGCCCTTTCGGCAACATTGCACACGGCAACAGTTCTATCATTGCTGATCAGATCGCTCTGAAACTGGCCGATTATGTCGTCACGGAAAGCGGCTTTGGCGCGGACTGTGGTGCAGAAAAGTTCTTCAATATCAAATGTCGTACCAGCGGTCTGCAGCCTGATGCCGAAGTGCTGGTCTGTACCGCCCGCGCCCTGAAATTACAGAGCGGGCTATTCGACGTTCATCCGGGAAAACCGCTGCCCCCGGCACTGTTGGAAGAAAATCTGGATGCCCTCCACGCCGGCGCCGTCAACCTGCGGGCGCATCTGGAGATCATCCAGCAGTATCATCTGCCCACCGTCGTCGCCATCAATGCCTTTCCCGATGATTCCGAACGGGAACTGAAAGAGATTCAGAAGATCGCGCTCGAACAGGGCGCCGCAGCGGCCGTCATCACGCGCGCTTTCAGCGAAGGAGGCGAAGGCTCCCTCGCACTGGCCGCAGCGGTCGTAGAAGCTGCTGCACAGCCAAATCAGTTTCAGTATCTCTATCCCCTGGAAATGCCGATCGCCGAAAAAATCGAAACGATCGCAACCCGCATTTATGGTGCAGCTTCTGTTGAATTCGAACCACAGGCCCGCAGACGTATGCAGGAATACGAACACTCAGGCTACGGAGACCTGCCCGTCTGCATCGCTAAAACGCAGTACTCACTTTCCCACGATCCGCACCTGCTGGGACGACCGACCGGCTTCACCTTCCCAGTGCGTGACTTGCGTCTCTCGGCGGGAGCCGGGTTTCTCTACGCGTTGAGCGGTGAAATCCGCACGATGCCCGGTCTCCCTTCAGAGCCGGCCGCTTTGCAGATCGACATCGACGATACCGGCAAAATCATCGGCCTGCATTGAGAGGCAATAGAAATTGCCAGAGAGCGTTTCCTGGTTAGAATGCATCCCTGCAAATGGGAGAAACCGCGGCTAACGCCGTGCGGCTAATTTTTAGACAAGTTGCCAATCGGAATGACTGATTAGCCGAAGGGCGTTAGCCTAATGGCACTTACTTCAGATCAGTGTGTTTCAATTTCTCTGGGGGCTTTTTTCTTTTTTCGAAATGGTCTCTCTTTGAACGTTTGGCGTAGCATTCTCTTTTTACGCTTCGGCTGGCAGCGCGATTGGGTAGTTTATCTTTGGTCGCGTAGAACAGTGCTCGCTCGAAGGATTCACGCCATGATTCTGGCTCAGTGTGCAGGTGCTTCAACAGGAACGTTTGGAATGTTGTCCAGGTTCGCTTAAAGCTCATCCGCCGCGGAGCAACCTGATTCAGTTCAGCCGCCTGTCTGCGGAATTGACCAACTAAATTGTAGGCGACCACTGACGTATACAGCTCTTTCAAAAACGTGTCTACCTTCTTGGCGCGAATGTTCTCGGTGTCCAATACGACCTTCAAGTTACGAATATCAACTTCGACATTGACCCTTTGATTGTAGAGGTTGCCCAGGGTGGCAGCGTCTTGCGGCAGGCTGGTAACGCAATACAGCGTCAAGGTTTCATTGACGATGATTTCGTGCAAAACAACAGCCAGCGAAGCGTCCCTGGGGAGCCCGGGTTGTGTTTTACGGTTTTTGGGGGTCGGAGTCCACTGGTGTTGGTAGGTCTTATGTTTTGGGCTTTGCGATACGAGTTTTGCTTTGGCTCGAAGTGACTCAAAGTTTAACTTCTTCATGCGTAGAAAAAAATCATGCCCCAGGAGTTGTGCCTGGTAAGCAACGCCAAAGATCCCAAATCCTGCATCAGCCATGATGATCGATTCGTCTGGCAGGCAGTGCATGCCATTTCGGGCAAGTTCCGTTTCGGAAACCGCTTCAGGTCCATACATGGCCCCCAGCTGTGGCAGCAAGGCACATCCACTACTGAGTTCGTGAAAAACGGTCAGATTGACAACAGGCCAGACACTTTCACCGTGCTGATTTGAGGCGGGCGGAAATTTCGTTTGTAATTCTTTTTCCGGTGCTAATGTGATCGTGGTTCCATCGAGTAAAAATATTTGACGACCGTCCAGCAGGGTTTCAGATTGCCCGACGATGGCACGAGTGATTTCATTGGAAAACCATTTCACAACATCCAACGGCAGTTCGCTGCGAGCCCGGCTGTATGCTGCACTGTTGGACGAGAGTGTACCCTGGCTTAATCGTTTGTTTTCAGGAAGGTAGTCAGGTTGATTTTCAATCAGATGCTTCACCGCCGCTTCGAGTGAGGCATCTGGTTTGAGGCGTTGAAAAATCAGCATCCACAGCACAACGCAGGCGGTATAGATTGCATTGGGCCGCCTGGGATGCAGCTGATCGGCTTGGCGTAAGTCCACCAAATCTTTAAGTTGTTCGAAGGCACGATCGAATTCAAGAATCTGTTCCGGTGATTGTTTCACAGCGTGATTACTCCTGGCAAATTGGCAGTCTATTTTCAAGAATAGAATCCTGCGCAAATCCCATGCCAAACGGCTGGGGTAACCAGCTTAATTTAAAGTAAGTGCCATTAGGCGTTAGCCCCGGTTATGTGTCAAAGCTAGGGACCATTCGAATTGTAAAACGCTACCCGGGAACTGCTAAGTCAGCTCCGTCGCACGATACTGGTTCGTCCCCGGCGTAAACAGTTCGGGCAGCCAGGCAACTCCCAGACCCGGAGTTTTCGGTATGACAATCCGTCCCTGCTCCACTTCAATCGGGGTGTCGATCAGCTGAGGATAAAGAATCCGCAGATGCGCCCGCAGGCTTTCCTGCCAGGCGACATTATTCGAACTGGCGGCGACATGCACACCGGACAGCAGTGTTAAGGGACCCGTGCAGTCATGCATCACGACAGGGACATTATAAAACTGCGCCAGACGGGTGATGTTCCGCGTTTGTGAAATACCCCCCACCCAGGTGGGGTCAATCATCACAAAGTCAGCAGCTCTTTTTTCCAGCGCCAGACGATAGTCATCGGGGCCGTTAAACATTTCACTCACGGCAACCGGAATACCTGCTTTATCGCGAAAGTCACTCAGCGTATCCACACAGTCGACCCGCAGCAGATCTTCGGCCCAGAGAATATCATACTCCTGCAGTCGTTTGGCAATCCGGATCGCGGGGGCGAGTTGAAAGAACCCGTGTCCGTCGATGATCAGTTCGATGTTACTCCCCAGTGACTCCCGGATTTTCTGGAATGGTTCCAGTGCCCGCGTAATATCTTTTTGTGTGATATGCAGGGGACCGTTGGTTTTATGCGCGGCGAAATCCAGTGTCCAGACTTTGAGCGCCTGGTAACCTTCCGAGATCAGTGAACGTGCCAGTTCAACCGGTTCATTGACGGCGGACCAGTAGTCATTCAGCGGACCCTGATTTCCCACGGATCCATATCCGGGCCAGGTGTGTGTGGTCTTTTCTGCATTGGCGCCACCGTAAGAAGGGCCGCCGCAGCTGTTGTAAGTACGAATCGATTCCTGTACACAGCCACCCAGCAGCTGCCAGACCGGTTGTGAAGTTGCCTGCCCGAAAATATCCCACAACGCGAGATCAATCGCCGAGATCGCCCGCAGCTCGGTTCCCCGCGAACCAAAGTTTGTCGACCGTTCGTAAAGAAATCGCCAGTGCGCTTCGATATCCAGGGGGTTTTTTCCTATCAGGTAATGCGACATCCAGTCGTGGATCATCGCGGCTACCGCATGCGGCGCGTAATAGGTTTCACCGCAGCCGACGAGCCCTTCACTCGTATGAATGCGGACCAGCAGTAGACCGGGCATGATCGAATCGGCGATCGAGGTTTCAATTTTCGTGATCTGCATACGGTCTCTTTCTTAGCGGAGGTAGACTCGAAGTGGAATTCAGTTTAATCGATCGATTCAAAAGGAAACAGTGGCTGACGCCGGTACTGATATTGAAACTGTTCCATGTCGGCTGATGTGACGCCCGGCGTATTTACGCGAATCAGGTTCGGGCAGACCGGGCTGTAAGCGGCCAACGGTGCCTGGACTCCCTTGGCAATCAGGATCTGGTAGTCAGCAGGTTCAACGCCACATGACGTCAACTGCCCCAGGCTGAACGGCGGCGTGCGATGACTGTTGAGCATGATCGTCAGGCCAAAACTGGTTTTCACGACTGCAGTGGGGCCCATCTGAAATTCGGTTTTACCCCCGTGCCTGACTGCCGGTTCTTTAAAATGGCCGTCATGAATACTCACCACGGTTACATCGCAGACCAGCGGCGCGCCATGTTGATCATCGGTCTTACCTCCCATTGCCAGTTGAGCCAATGTAGCTCCCGGACCCGCGACGATCGCCTGTTGTGCCGCCTCGGGGTCGTAGAGACAGGCAAAGCTGGGGGGGCCGCCTCGCTGTTTGATTGCATGTAAAATCGTTGTGCCATCCGCGGGAGAGCCGCCACCGATATTGTCCCCCATATCCAGAAAACAGACTGGTCCCTCCAACTGTTCCGCCCGATCCAGCGCATCGTCAATGCCCACCAGGTGTGCCCGAAAATCATCACGACGCTGAATCAAGGTTTCACCCAGCTGGTCGGCCAACTGTTGTGCCAGTTCGCGATCATTATCAGTCACGACAATAAAACCAGAACCCATCTCGTGCACGTCGGCGTAAGGGAACCCCAGGATAATACTGTTACTCAGTACGCCCGGCGTTTTCAGCATTTCATCTGCCAGTTGATAGAGTGAGGCACAGGGTTCAGACGAGGTATGCTGCCGCTCAATATTAATTGCGAGGGGAACAAAACAGGCGGCCTGCGTTGGTTTGACATCACCATCGAGAATGCGTTGCATCAGCCGGGCCGCTTCAATGCCCCGGTCGCGCTGATCGATGTGGGGATTTGAACGGTACACGATCGTCGCATTACAGGTATCGATCATCGTCTGCGACACATTCGCATGCGCATCCAGCGTACAGACAATGGGCAGATCCGGTCCGACTACGTCGCGGACCTGCGTCAGCCAGTACCCATCCAGGTCACGCGCATTTTCACTGACTCCTGCACCATGTGGCGCCACCAGCAGACCATCCAGGGGACCCGCGTTTTTCAATTCTTCCAGCATCTGTTGCAGGAGTGACTCGACGGTTGGCTGGGTGATTGTTCCTCCGGGCAGAGCACGAGCCACAAAAATCGGCACTGCTTCGATGTCCGTTTCTGAAAGACTGGCGAAAAATCCGCCGATCTCATGTGCGGAATCTTTAAAAACAGGATAGATCGCATCCCCGGTCGCCAGCACATCGTATTCAAAATCCGGCAGTTCCGTCGCCGACTGAATGAACGTATTGGACTCGTGTTGCAACGCAATGATTCCGACACGCATGAGAGGCTCCTCTATGAACCGGGCAAAATTTGAGACTACCAGAATTCCATAAGAAAACAGGCAGTTATATCTTAAAATGGAATGGTGTATTCAGTATATTGGAACGTATCTGCGATTGCAAGCAGCGATCGACTGGCTTTATGTTCTGTTTTTCCGGATGTCATTCTCAATGCTGATTACCAAAGAAATCACCTCTCTGGGTAAGGCCTTTCTGGTACTTGAGGTGCTGGCGACGGCTGACGGTTCGTTGACTTTGCTGGAAATGGTACACGAGCTCGGGCTCCCCAAACCGACCGTGCATCGGATCCTGCAGGAACTGCTCGAACTGGGCTATGTGAGTCGCCTTGAGAAAGGCGTGTATCAGATTACACCGAAACTGAGGCGGCTGGCATCCGGTTCGCTGGAAGACCGTTTAAAGGAACTGGCGGCTCCCCTGCTGAGGGAGTTGCATGAGCAGACGGGGGAAACCGTCAATCTCGGCGTTTTGCGGGGCACCCAGGTTCGCTATCTGAGTGTGCTGGAGAGTACCCATCCGTTAAGGCGGATTGTCGAGCCCAGCAGCACCGATCCATTTTACTCGACTTCACTGGGGCGTGCGATCACTTCACAACTGACGGACGAAGCCTGGGATGCGTTGATCGCGCGAACCCGACTGGTCGCCCGTACGAGAGAAACAATTATCGATCTCAAGCAGCTTCGAAAAATTCACCAACAGACGCAGGCCGACGGTTATTCCGTCGAACAGGATCAGAACGATGTCGGCGTCACCTGCATCGGCGCACCTCTCTATGAAGGGACGCAGGTTGTTGCCGCCATCAGTTTGAGTGTGCCCACAGCACGCGCCGATGCGAAAGCGTTGCAACAGTTTATTAAAGCCGTGGTGCGGACGGCCCGGCAGATTTCCCGACAACTTCAACCTCAGACATGAGACAACCATGAATCAGACACAACCGGAAACCATCACGCTCGACATGATGCGGCAGCATCTGCACTCAGCCATCATCTGCGACGCCCTCGATGCGCTGGGATATACGAACCAGTCGCCGCGTAAAGAACTGCTGCCGATGACGGTGGAGTCGGTCGTTGTCGGACGCTGCAAAACCAGTCTCTGGGCGGACATGTACCACGTCGATCCCAGCCCTTATGAACTCGAATTGAAAGCCGTGGACTCGATCAACGCCGATGAAGTCTTCATTGCCGCTGCCAGCGGTTCGATGCGGTCGGGGATCTGGGGCGAACTGCTTTCCACCGCCGTCAAACATCGGGGCTGTGCGGGTGCCGTCATCGATGGTGCGGTTCGCGATGTCAGGCAGATGCGATCCATGCAGTTTCCCGTCTGGGCAGTCGGAACGTCTCCCTATGACAGCAAAGACCGTCAACGGATTATCGACGTTGATGTGCCCGTGGAAATTGGTGGCGTTTACTTCTCACCCGGCGATCTGGTATTTGCCGATGTGGACGGCATCGCCGTCGTGCCCCAGGCCGTCGAAGCCGAAGTGATTCAGTCCGCCTGGAAAAAAGTGCACGAAGAAAACACGTTCCGCGACAGCATCAAGAACGGCATGTCGGCGACCGAAGCGTTCGCCAAATACGGGATTTTATAAAGACTACCGCTAATCGGCTTTCGCAGGATTCCACCAGGCATCCAGTAACCGTCGCAGTTCTGCCAGTGACTCAGCAGAAGCGGGATCGTTGATCAGGTTCTTCGTCTCGCCTGGATCGTCTTCCAGGTCGAACAGCACATCGCCTCGGGTGTAATTATTCCACGTTTTCCCTTGTGCATTCGGGTTATGCGAAGTAATCAGTTTCAGATTTCCTTTGCGGATCCAGCGATGTGCGACTTCCCGTTCCGGCTGTTTCAATGCCGTCGCATCTCCCGGAAAGACTTCTCCATAGACGGCGCGATCTTCTGGCAATGCGGCTTCCCCTTGCGCCGAAGGGAGCAGGTTGACGCCTGGCAGTTTCGCCGCCTGTGTTCCCTGACCGGCTGCATGCAGCAGTGTCGGCACGATATCAATACTGCTGACCAGCGCTGTATGCGTGGCAGATTTAGTGTGCCCGTCCCAGCGGATCAGGATGGGTGAACGCAGACCGTCTTCATAGGGAGAGCGTTTACTCTCTTTCGTATGATGAAAGTTTTCGCGTGGCTTCATTGGTCTTTCGCCCGGCGTCCAGCCATTGTCAATGACAAACAGAAACAGCGTATTGTTCGGGTCGGCCTGCTGTTCTACGAACTGGACCAGTTCTCCCACAGTCTCATCGAATTGCGAACAGCTGGCATAATACGCGATTTCATTTTTCGCCACGCGCGGATTATTGCGATACAGGTCAAAATATTTTCGGGGGGAATCGTGAGGCTGATGAGGCAGGTAAGGTGCATACCAGACGAGCCACGGTGTTGACTTCTGTTCGCAGTCTTTGACGAAGTCATAAATCGGCTGCATCGTTTCCCGACCGATCTTCAATCCCCAGTCTCCATTGCCGTGCGCCGCCAGTTCCCCATTTGCCAGTCTGCGATTGCCGCCGAACGACTGACCGGGCACCGGTTCGAAAATGGTCATCCCTTCGGTAAATCCGGCGTTGCGATAATGACCTTCCCAGAACTTGCCCGTCTGCAGACAGCGGTAACCGTTCGCCGCCAGAATGCGGGGCAGCGTATCGACGTTCTGGATCAGTTGAAACGCCTGGCTGCGGGTTGACTCGTATTCCCTGCGAGATGTCATTTTATTGAAGGCACTATTACCTGGAGGCGGATGGTTGTAATGGATCCCGCTTTGATGCGGATACAGGCCGGTCAGCAGGGTGGCCAGCGAGGGGCTGCAGACACTGGTCGGCAGATAGCCATTCACATACCGGGCCGATTGTTTTGCCAGCCGATCGATGTGAGGCGTCTGAATCTCTGTGTTGCCCATGAAGCCGAAATCACGAAATGTCTGATCGTCTGAAATAATCAGCACAATATTGGGAGAACGCACGGGTTCCGCTGCGGCGATCCTCCCCTGACTGCCGAGGAAAACAGAGAGGGACAGGATCGGAAAGATCAAATTCCTGAAAGCGGGCTGGGCATCAATTTGAGTGCGTTTCATTGGCGCGAATCTCTCCACAGTAAAATTGAGACGGTTTCCAGGAATTCAGCATAACTTGAAATGCCGGGGCTGTCATTCCGAATCTGCGTGGCGGAATTCCACTTTCGCTGCAGGACAGTCGATGCCGTATCTCCCATTGACTGTGAAAAAAATGAAAAGAAAGCAATCCAAACATTACAAATCCGATTTTGTGCGGTAACATAAGGTCTGCTGCAGTCTACGAAACCGGTTAAGGGAGTCGCGGCGACGGCAGTTCCTTTCAGGTATATTCAAACCAGAAAATCAAATGCATCACAGTTTCAGGAAAGGGATGATTCCAGTGAGTATCAATACATTAGAGTATCAACCGGGCGGCGACAAAAAGAACTCCGAGTTTTTTGAAGACTACCGGATGAAGATTTTCGAACGTCGCAAGTCCAGTGGCATCGAAGACCTGCTCGGTACCATGCGTGGCATGGTGCTGCAGGTGGAAACGGGAGAAGTCCTGCCTTATCTGCATGAACTTTACCTGATGAGCCCTTATCGTTTTTCTGCTGCTTTCAGAAATAATACGCATAATGTATATATCCTGACTTCGCATCCCGATTATCCGCGGATGTTCATCCTGGAACCGCTGGAGAAGGACTACGCCGACGAAATCACCATGTTCAATCGGCTCTATCCACTCTCCAGCAAAAAGCCTAACGCCCGTTACATCGGTGAAATCTTCAGTACCAAAGATGTCAACGAAACGCGGAGCACACTTGAGTCACACAGTGTCCGCTTCAATTATCATCACGAAACCAAAAATCCGTTCTTTACCGATGCGCATTTTGTATTCACCTTCCCTTCCGATTTCACCTGTAACCGGGTCGGCTATACTCAAGAAGACATCGACGACTACGACGTACTTCAGCTGGGAAAACCGTTCGAACTGGCACCCGAAGTTATGGAGTCGCTGAACCAGGTGCTCGCGTTTGGCGAAGCGCATCAGCTGAATAAACTGGTGCTGGGCGTCGACCATCTGGCCACCCGGATTCTGGCCGGCGAACGGGAAGATGCCATCCTCGAATTTCTGACCATGTCCAACCATTACTTCTGGGGCGCTTACAATATTTCGGAGATGAACTCTTCCACGAATGTAACGCGGAACGGCTATGTCGATAACGATAAAAAATCACCCGCCAAAGTCTTCACTGCCAACAATACACCCTCCTTCGTGAACTCCTTCGAAAATCTACCCATGCCCACCGAAGACTTCGTCCGCAATTACGGACGCCGACTCCATCATATTGCCTATGAAGTGCTCGACGGCGATCATCGCGGCGGCGAAAAGAATGTGGATTACGTCGTGCAGACTCTCAAAGACCGAGGCATTCCGTTCCTGGCACATGTCGTCGGGGAATGCCTGGATGAACCCAATCTGAAACAGATATTCTCCAAACATTCCCAGTATTCGATTCTGATTACCGAATATGTCGAACGCTGCCACAAATACGAGGGCTTCTTTACGAAGTCCAATGTCGCCGCTCTGACCGAAGCGGCAGGCATCGACGAACGCTATGATCACGGGCATGTTTTCGACTGACAGACACCGACTGATGTTCCCCCGAATTCTGCGCTGCTTTACTTACTCCAGAAACTGAGATCACCATGAATCAGACTTCTAAGGTCCTGCCGCGAATCGTCATCATCGGAGGCGGGTTTGGCGGTATCAATGTTGCCAAAGCATTCAAAAATGAAGCGGTCGAAATCGATCTGATTGACAAGCGGAATTATCACCTGTTTCAGCCCCTGCTGTACCAGGTGGCGACGGGCGAACTGGACCCGGCAAATATCGCGGCTCCCATTCGTAAGATTCTCTGGAAGCAGAAGAATGTGCACGTCGCGTTAGGGGAAGTCACCGCGATTGACTTTGATAAAAAGCTGGTCTGCTTTGATGGCGGCGAACTCGACTACGATTACCTGGTCATCGCCACCGGTGCCCGGCAGTCGTATTTCGGTCACGATGAATATCGTGTGCATGCACCGGGATTGAAGTCGATTGATGATGCGCTGGAAATCCGCAGGCGGCTCTATCTCGCGTTTGAAGAAGCGGAATGGGAAGCCGATGAAGAAGCCCGCCGCAAGATTCTGACGTTTGTGGTTGTCGGAGGGGGACCGACGGGAGTCGAACTGGCTGGCGCCATCAAAGAAGTCGCGTCTGAAACCCTGCCCCGTGAATTTCGAAATATACACTGTGATATGGCCCGCGTGATTCTCGTTGATGGCGGTTCGCGACTGGTGGGGCCCATGCCCGAAGATTTGAGCGCCCGCGCTCAGCAGGTACTGGAAAAGATGGGGGTGGAAATCCATCTGAATGTGCACGTAACCGATGTGACCGAAGATGGCGTGAAAATCGGCGAGGAAACGATTAATGCCGAGAACGTCTTCTGGGCCGCGGGCGTACAGGGACAGGATCTGGCGAAAACACTGGACACTGAAGTCGATCGAGGCAGCCGAATCGTTGTGGGGCCGGATATGTCGATTCCCGGCCACCCCGAAGTGTTTGTGGTCGGAGACGCCGCGCATGCGACTGATGCGAAAACCGGTAAACCGGTGCCCGGTCTGGCGCAGGGCGCTATTCAGACCGGTCGTTTCGTCGCGGACATTATCAAACAGGAACTCAATGGGAACGCACCGCAAGAGCGGCCGCAGTTCAGTTATTATGACAAAGGTTCCATGGCGATGATCGGTCGTGGAAATGCGATCGCCGCGATCGGCAAAATCCATTATGGCGGCATTCTGGGCTGGATCTCCTGGAACATTCTCCACGTCATGTTCCTGGTCGGATTTCGCAATCGTTTCAAAGTCATGCTTGACTGGTGCTGGAACTACATCTGGAAAACCCGCCGCTCGCGACTGATTACCGGCGACCCCAAAGTCCACATCAAACAACTCTATTCTGATCATCAGCCCCCGGATGTCAAACCCGGCAAAAAGAATCAGCACGAAACCGACGAGTCCTGAATCTCAGTCAAGGAGCCGTTTAAGATGAAGTATCTGATTGCTGCTTTCATGACAGGATTTTTAATTCTGGCGATGTTCGGTTTCATCTGGAAAACGGAAGGCGAATTTCGCCAGGCCGCCCTGGATCGGGGCTGGGATGGCGAACAGGATATGGGCATGGAACTGCCCGGTGATCTGTTGCAGCGAATCTCCATCGCCAACCTGTTGAGAGTGTATTCGATTCCCATTTCCGTCCTGTTGGCGGGGCTCTGCTTTGGAATCGCGTTCCAGGTGGGAGGCTCAGGAGGCGATGCAAAATCAGATCAGCCTGTTGTGACCGAAGAACAAAAGTAGAAAAATGTTACCAGTTTGATTTCAACATGAGGAAAACGGACATGGATTCCGAAGCACACAAAGCAGAAAAACAACGTGGTTCTGCAGAAGCGGGACTGGTCTATTTTGGCGGAGTTCTGACAGGTTTTATCGGGATCATCGGATCTGTGATGGCGTTTTTTAATGCGGAAGCTGTGGGAGGCAGTCTCTACCTGCTGGCTTCTGCCGTTGTCTTTGGTTTACTCGCCAATGCCATGTATCGCCATTGAATTACATTCCGAGGTGCAGCACATAATGAGAGCCAGTGGAAGCCTGTCGGGCAAATTCGTGAAGTGTCGTCAGCACAGAGATTATCCATGTTTTTTTGATTTCGAGCACTTCATAGTAGCCGGCAGTTGAAGAATGGGTTGGTGGATCAGTGGTCCAGGGACCGGTCAGATGGATGAGATCGGGGGCACCTTGATAAAGCTCTTTGAGATGAAATAGAATCCGTTCCCAGTTTTCCGCTCCCTGTTTGTTGACGATAGTCAGGCCATAATAATTAAAACCGAGGCCGGTTTGCTTCTGATTGGAGACTGCGGGGTTTAGTGTGGGAATCCAGTTGAAACAGTCGTTAAAATAACGAAGCAGATCATCGGGAACACGCACGGGCGCATCTTTGCGACTCAGTAAATCATCATAATCTGAGTACGCGCGAGCGCTTTCTGCAAATATCCAGAAATCATGATAAGGCCCGCTTGGCTGTACTGGTCTGTGACTCATTGTTTTTTATTCGGAGAAGGCATAGGTTGCAGCTGGTACGTGTTCGACAAGTATAATGTCAATTATTTTCAACCAAAAAAAGATTTTAGTCTGGCAGGACCGATTTAAAACAGGCTAGGATGGTTGTTCAGTATGTTCTGTCTTGTCGTTTCACCAGAAGGGAACTGGAAAATGTCCGTTCGCCCCTTGTTTCTGATGCTTTTGATCTTCCTGCCCGTTCACTTTACTCTGTTGCCTGTTCAGGGGGAAGTTAACTCCAAAGCAGAGGCAGGCAAATCCAGTCTGGAGTTTCAAGGCAAAGGCCAGGTGATCATCCCGAAGTTGCGGTATGACGGCGATCATCCGATTACGCTGGAAGCCTGGGCCAAACCTGAGACGCGGGATGACAACTACATTCGTGCGTCCGTAGTGGCCAATCTGCAGTTGGCGGGGGTGGGCATTCATTATTCGGGCGGTCACTGGATGGTGCACTTCAATGAAGGTCGCAAGTCAAACGCCGGTTATGCCTCGGTCGTGTCTGATGCAGAGGCGGAGCATGACAAACCGGTTCATCTGGCTGCGGTTTTCGATGGCAAAAATGTCCTGCTGTTCGTCAATGGGAAAAAGCAGGAGTCGGTTAATGAAACGACCTTAAAACATGTGGCCTCACCCCATGATTTCATGATTGGTGCAGACCCGAACGGCACAGGTCTGCCTCACCAGTTTTTTAAAGGCGCGATCGACGAAGTTCGTATTTCCAAAGTCGCCCGTTATTCAGAGGACTTTGAACCAGCCCATCGCTTCAAGCCAGACAAGGACACCCTGGTACTCTATCACTTCGACGAAGGCACGGGCAATGTCGCCCACGATGAGTCCGGCAATCAATACGACGGCAAGATTAAAAATGCGGCCTGGGTGAAACAGATCATACCTGAGCCATGATTCGACGGAATATTTCAGGTTTTTCTCAATCGTGCGGAACGTCATTTACTCCGCGCTGAGATAAAAACCTGAAAATCCGGTATCTGGTCTGAATCTTTGCAACTAAGACCTCCCGGCGAACGTCACTTCAGGCAATGATCCTAATTTCCTCATTTCAGGAGGTCCTGCCATGCGACGCGTCTTTCTGGTTTCATTGTCTGTCCTGTTGGTGGTAAGCTGTATGACTTCCCTCGTCCGGGCTATGGGGCAAGAATCGTTTGGTAATCAACCGTTAAACGCGTTGAATTACAAGGACTGGCCCGGGATTATGTCGGTCATCAATCATGAGAGCCGCGTCTATCATGTCTGGGTGAATGGAAACGAGTACGCTTATTACCGCGGCGATATTGATGCGCTGAACGATGTTTTGCAGAAATTCGCCGCCACGAATCAGCAGCAGCATGAGGTTGTCCTGCGTCCCGGCCCCGCTTCCACAAAGTCATTTCGACAGACAAAAACGATCCCCTTCCATTGGGATCTGCATCTGGTGGGCGGCATTGCTCGGGTCATCGCAAAGAAAGATCAAGGCGAAAAGATCTGGAACCCCTACCCGATGCTCAGTATCTATATCGACGAGACAATCCCGCTGGACCAACTCAAAATTCCCGCTGGTGTGACTCTGTTGGAACTGACAGATCTGGAAAAACGGTTTTCCGGGGGGCTGACCAGTTCCGATATTACCGTGCGTGGCTGGGACGCGGGGCTACTGGCGCGACTCAATCCCTACAGTTCCAGTAATATGAATGCCATTGCGAAACTGCTGGACGACAACGAAGTCTGGGTTCGACTGAATGCCGCCGGGGCGCTGGCTGTGTTTGGGAAAAAAGCGACCCCGCTGCTGCCAGACCTGAAGTCCAGGCTCGATACCGATGATGCAGCGTTGAAAAAACGTCTGGCAGAGACGATCAAAATCATTGAGACAGCACCAGACAAATCGAAGGCGGAAAAACAGCATCAGGAAACGCTTAAGCAGATCAGCCAGTTCCTGAAGACGCGGGAAAGGTAAATTTCTTAATTGAAACCAGTCATGTTATCAGGGGAGGAGAAACGATGCCGACACGCAAACAGGTCACGATGCTTTTTGGTTTTCTGGGACTATTGTTGACAGGACAGCATACCTGGGCGATTGAGTTTGAAATCGGTCAGTCGAAGGAAGAACTCGGACTTAAATATGAGCTGTCCGTCGTCGATCATGGTACTGGTCATGTGACCGTGGTTCTGGATATTGCCGATGAAGGAAAATTGAAACCCATCAATTCCATTTCGCTTTACATTCCGTCTGAAGGTAAAACAGGTCGACCCGATCTGCTGGTTTCATTGGCAAGTACTACGGTTGACGGAAAAACGAAGGTACGCGCACACATGATTAAAGAACTGGCAGAACGTGTCCAGTTACAACTGAAAACGAGGAGTGACCCGCAAACCGGCAAGCCGACACCACTGACCGGTTATTATTTTACCATCCACGTGGATGAATTCATCAGGGATAAGTAATAAAACGCTTGCCGTCTTGGAGTGATTTATCTCAGCGCGCAAAAATAAGCAGGCCAGCAGAGGGGCATCTGCTGGCCTGCTTCGAGAGCAATACCTCACTCCATCATTCAGTATTGCGGTCAGGAAATAGTTCCTTATTTCTCAATCAATTTTGTTCGCTGGATTATTAGTCGGCAACGCCAGCACCAATTCCAGCTCCGATGGCTGCACCACGGTTACCGCCGATGGCACCTCCGATGCCGGCACCGATGGCAGCACCTTGACGTTGATCACGATTCAAACCGCGATAGCCACTACCATAACGACCATTGAATCTATTTCCCCGGTTATTGTAATAACCGCGTCCATAACCACGATCGTTGTAGTAGTTGTTACGGGATCGGTTACCCCGGTAGTAATTGCGACCATAACCATTGTTATTATAGCCGGGATCGTAATAGGTACCGCCCTGGTAATAACTTCCGTCATCGTAATAGTTGCTGGACTGATAGTTGTCATCGTCCTGGTAATAATTCTGGTCCATAGGCTGACCGGGGCTACGATAAGTCACAGGATCAAATGATTCCCACTGACCATTATTATGAATTAACCAGGCACCCTGCTCAGTCTTGTACCACCAGTGACCATTGTGGTGACGATAGCGGGCACGGGTCGCATCATCAATATCCAGATGAGCGGTTCCCTGCCGCACGAAATCATCAATATCTGTATTGGTCTGGTTGTCAAAAGTCTGTGGGCGATTGGTCTGATGACGCAGAGGTTGATTTCCATCTACATCCAAATCAGCATCCCCTTGAACTTTTCCCCTCATCTCCACATTACCGGGAGTGCTTTGAATGGCACCGTCGGCAGCATCGGGGGTTTGTGGTGGAGTCTGCAGGCCACGGGCATTCCCTTTGGCTTTGGCGTCCACACCAGCGTCCGACTCATTCATGGACTTCAGAGGTGAATCCGATTCCAACTGTGATTTTGCATCCAGTTTTGACTTGGCATCCAGCTGTCTGTTATTCAACTGAGATTTGGAGTCCAACTCTGAATTGGCATCAATCCTGACATTTTTTCCCGGTACTTTGGGGGCAGGGTTCGTCACCTGTCCCGCAGCCTTCGACTGCGATTCCAGTTGTGCGCCGGCATCTTCCAACGGAGCCTGCGCGGTCAGCAATGCGGGGCTGATCCCCAATACGGCGGCAGCTGCTAATACTTTTATACTTCGGCGTAACATTTCAATTCCTTCCATATTTGTTTCGAGTAGTTAGTGGTTTCGTTCCTGGCCACACTGGAAGAGAAATGCAAAGGCTATGCCAACTAAAAAAATACCACCAAAATCGACTAAAGTGCGACAGGATGTCTGAAATCGAAAGCGATTCTGCTGATGGGCGATCACACGACTGGATGATCAGCGAACAACTCGATCTTAAACCTGCCAGAGAATTGTCCTGATTGCCAGACATGGGATCGCAGGCGATCAGGTATCAGGTTTTTGTATAGGGGAATGGTTCGCATCCCTGCGCAACGAGAGGACAGTCGCGGCTACGATCGGGAAGAAGCTGCTGGCTGAGTAGAGCGATTTCGGTCTTAGGGAAAATCGGGAAGATAGAGTCCTACTTCATCTGGCTCAGGACAATCTTATCAAACAGTTTATCGCTGAAGAGTCGTTTGACCCGGGGGAGCAGTTTGGCATCCAGGGTGGTCGCGTACCGGGTTTTGGGCTTCTTCGCTTCGATGGCTTTGATCACCGCGTTCGCAGTACTCTCCGGCCCCGGACTTTTTGAGTAAAGATCGCCGGTGAATTTGCGAAAGGCGGCGACCAGTGGTTTGTAATCTTCCGCATGGTCCAGGCTGTCCAGCGTAGCGAACGCGACTTCGTCAAATTCGGTTTTGACGGCCCCCGGCTCGATCACGACAACATCAATACCCAGCCCTTTGACTTCCATCCGCAGCGCATCGGAGAACGCTTCGACTGCGTGCTTCGTCGATGCATACCAGCCCAGTACCGCGGTCGAGACATGGCCGACGACCGACGCGGTGTTGATGATTCGTCCGGAGCCCTGTTTCCGCATCTGCGGCAGCACGGCCTGTACGAGTCGGCCCATGCCGAACACGTTGACATCGTATTGACGCTGAATCTCCTCCAGGGGCACATCTTCAATCGTGCCATACGAACCGTAGCCCGCGTTGTTGAACAGCACGTCAATGCGCTGCTGTTCTTCGATCACCTTCGCGACACCTGCGTTGACCGATTCGGTATCCGTCACATCCATATGCATGATATGCGCGCCCAGGGATTCCAGGTCGCGCATCTTCTCGACCCGACGGGCGGCGGCATAGACGGTGTATCCTTTGGCCAGCAATTTTTCCGCTACCAGCTTTCCGAATCCGGCGGACGCTCCTGTGATTAATACCGTTTGCATGGTGTGCTGACTCCATTCATATACCTGGTTCGATTGATTGATGATCCGAAAGAAGTGGACGAATCAGATTCGCATCGTATTAGACACCGATAAGCTGTCAATCGAGGTCTCGCGTAGAATACATGAGCGACAGTGGGGAAAAACTGTGACAGTCTCATTGTCTCACTCCGTCATCTCGTTTCTTTGAAAGTGATTGATACCGGGAATCAGATCATCCAGAATGGTGTAATGTTTTTCAAGACGAAAATCCTCGCTGGGGACACTGTTACTTTATGTTTCACCCTTAGACGAATTTTTGAGAACCTCATCGATGTTATAATCCAGAAAAGCTGATTGCTCATCTGTCGTCAAGTCCCGTTGCAGGTAAGCAGTCGGAATCGCCACATTAATAAACCATTCGCGGTAATGGTTCCCTGCTTGCAACGGTGACTGATCTATCGCGGCATCTGCGTCACCAAGTGACTCGATCACTGCAAGCGGGTTACGGTGTTTAATGAACTCCGCCGCTTTGGCGGCTGCGGAAGCAACAGCACTGGTATCGCACTGCCGGCAGTCTACTATCGGTACCCCTTGATAAGCAGGCTCTGCCGGTGTAATGAATTTTGACCAGTCTTGCGGTTGTGGTGCAATTAACCAGTTTCGAATGACATTGACCGTTTCAATCGGTTCAGAAGTGTCACAATAGATCTGCCAGCAGGGAAGCACTCTGCGTGTTGCAAACATCATCAGCCAGATAAGCTGTAATTCTGCCTTCGGTCCCCCATGCTTCAAAAATGAAGCGACCAACTCACCCATTGGGGTATCCCAAGCCTGTTCGCCGACAACAAAAGAATCCCACGCTTGATCGCATTGGGTTTTGACCCGTTCGCATACGGAAGAAAGCCAAACTGGCTGATCTGTTAACATCTCGTCTCTTCTACTGTTCTCAGATTTGTATAAGAGATTAAGAATTCATTTTGATCTTATCATACCGTTAACAATTCGAGATCGACATTATTTTACTCTCCGATTGGTTCCAGAGGATTAGGAGCCTGCAGTTTGAGATATATGGGATCCTGCGCGCACAAAAAAACGCTCGCTGTCAAGAATGACAACGAGCGTTGTAAGCGAGGCCGACGGGACTTGAACCCGCAACCCCCGGATCGACAGTCCGGTACTCTAACCAATTGAGCTACGGCCCCTTACAGGTGGTCGGAAATTCTAGGCGATCATTTTCTCGATTGCCACTCATTCGACACAAAATTCGTGAGAATGTTCGAAAAATTTCTCACTCGAACACAGACGCATGACGTCTTGATCTGTTTTCACTATACCGCGACTTTCATCGGACAGCAAGTCATATGAGAGTCGTATCTTAGGAATCGGAAATCCAGACCGGTCTCATTAAAAAATCAGCCTGGGAATTGAAGAGAAACTCAAAGTTCCTGCAGTCTGAAGTTCAGTCTGTAATCGTTGTGCGGTAAAAATCATTTGCAGCAGCGACACCGGCGCCAGGAGTGAGCTGGTAGCCAGCATGCAGCAGGCACTGTTCCAGGGCCGCCAGGAACAGCAGCACATGGGTGCTCTGACTGCTTTCTCCCATCAGGCCAATACGCCAGGTTTTGCCTTTCATAGGTCCCAGTCCGCCACCAATTTCAATGCCGAACCGTTTCAGTAACTGACCGCGGATTGCAGCGTCGTCCACGCCATCCGGGATTTTCACGGCGTTTAACATGGGGAGCTGGTGGTCTTCCGCAACCGCAAATTCAATTCCCATCGCGTTCAGGCCCGCTTTGAGGGCACAATGGTTGGCGTAATGACGCGAATAGCGGTTTTCCATCCCCTCTTCGAGGACCAGGCGTAGTGCCTGATGCAGGCCGAAATTCATGTTAATCGGTGCAGTATGGTGATAGGCGCGTGAATCGCCCCAGTAGGAACGGACCATCGACATGTCCAGATACCAGCTGGAAACCTTGGTTTTTCGTGCATCCATGGCGGCGACAGCCCGGGAACTGAAGGTCACGGGAGACAGCCCGGGAGGACAACTCAGGCATTTTTGCGTCCCGCTGTAGGCGGCGTCGATATTCCATTCATCAATTTTAACCGGCATTCCGCCGAGCGACGTGACACAGTCGACAAGCAGCAGTGCATCTGCTTCGTGAACTGCTTCTGAAATCTCTTTGAGTGACTGGGCAGCACCCGTGGATGTTTCCGCGTGTACGATGCCCAGAACTTTGGGTTTCTCTTTCTGCAGGACATCCATTACTTCTTCAACAGAGAAGACTTCACCAAACGGACGATGAATCTGTACGACTTCCGCACCAATCCGACCTGCCACATCGGCCATCCGGCCACCAAACACGCCATTCGTACAGACAACGATTTTGTCACCCGGTTCCAGCAGATTGACCACACAGGCTTCCATACCGGCACTCCCTGTGCCGCTCACAGCGAGTGTGAGTTCATTGGTGGTATGAAAAATATTCCGCAGCATGTCCTGAACTTCATCCATCACCTTCAGAAAATAGGGGTCGAGGTGTCCCACGGTTGGTGCTCCCAGCGCAGCCAGCACACTGGCGGCGACATCACTGGGACCCGGTCCCATCAGAGTACGACGGGGAGGATGAATGGCGGGAGGGATATGATGTTCGATTGTCATGAGAGTGGCTCTTTATGAACTGAAGGACTCAAAATAGATTGATTTCTCTGATTGACGGTTACTGTTTTTCAGTTACCAGACGACTGATCTGTTTGAATTCCGGTGTGCCAGCGACCTCACACCATTCAAACAGAATGGATTCGGTGGTTGTGATGCAGGCACCTGAGTTTTCCATGCGTCTGATTGCCGTTTCCCAGTCCAGCTGATTCCGACTGGCGATCGCATCTACCGGAATGATAACGCGATAGCCGGCGGCTAACAAATCCAGAGCCGTCTGCTGCACGCAAATGTGCGCTTCAATTCCGGTCAGCACGATACGGGTGCGGCTGTCGACAGTGTTGGCAGCGGTTTCCCAGCTTAAACATGCGGCGGCGCTGAATCGCAGTTTTTCTCGGGGAGCCGGCAGCAAATCTGCCAACTCGGGTACAGTGGAACCCAGACCTTTGGGATATTGTTCAGAACAGTACAGCGGGATTTCAAACAGGCGGGCTGCCTGGAGCAGTTGTCGGATACGATGTGTCAGCTGGTTGGCATCCGGAATAACCGGCAGAAGTTTTTCCTGAACATCAACCACAACCAGCCGACATTCCTGGTGCGACACTAAATCGATGCTGCGTGGAATTATGTGCGGGGACTCTGACATGAAATGACCTGACTCAAATAAATAACCTGACAGTGAAACAGGAATCGATCGGCAATCAACAGCATACTGAGTTCGCCTGGTATGCTGGTTCAGACGCCCTCTCTGCTTTCGAAATCAATGCAGAACTGGTAAAATGTGGTTGCAGTTGTACCCTAACAAAATCTGAACCAGTAGTGAAGCATATGAACGAATTCAAAAAAGCCGTCTGGGCCTGGCAAAAGGTTGCCCTGGTCACTCTTACGTGTTTCATGCTGTGCGGGCTGACAACACTGTCTGCAGCTGAAAAACCGGCTGCATCCCCTGCAGACTCTGGTGGAAAATCAGAGTTGTTCAAAGTGTTTGTCAAAGAGCTGGTGCCGATCACACCCGGAAAAGGGAAGTTTCCCCGGTCATTTCAAATGGGATCCACAACAGGGGAACCTGCAGAAAGACCTGTTCATAAAGTTACAATGTCAGACGATTTCTGGATGAGTCGATACGAAGTCCCTCAGAATCTGTATCAGGCTGTGATGGGCAACAATCCCAGCCGCTGGGGAGGCCCACGCAATTCGGCGGAAATGTTTGACTGGAAGACTGCCAGAGAATTCTGCGCCAAACTGACAGCCGAATTAAGGAAAGCGAAGCTGATTGCGGCGGAAGAAGAGATTCGTCTACCCAGCGAAGCCGAGTGGGAGTACTGCTGCCGGGCCGGGACGAACACGGAATACAGTTTTGGTAATCAGCCACAGAAACCGGGGGATGAGGACAAACAGGCCCGTATTCTGGACGAATATGCATGGCATACCGGGAATGCCGCAGGAAATGACCCGCCTGTGGGGGCTCTGAAGCCGAATCCATGGGGTCTGTATGACATGCATGGATATCTGTGGGAGTTCGTCGCCGATCCCTGGCATGACAGCTATGAAAATGCGCCCGGAGATGGCAGCGTCTGGGGCTCGAGAACCGATGATCAGCCTGTTGTCGTGCGCGGCGGCGCCTGGACGGACCGCTTCGAACAACTGCGTTCCGCCTTTCGTAACAGGGTGACCGCAACTACTGTCAGTCCTGCACTGGGGTTACGATGTGTGAAGGCAAAAGTGAAAAAATCGGAAAACTAGGCCCTGCGAATTGCAGGTCTGCTGCAGCGGTGATACTCTTTTAATTAGTCCGGCAGGTTTTTGAACCTGAATGAAAGAAGTTACTGCAGTCGGGTGGATGTCTGTCTGTGGCTGGCCTGACGAGCCTGTGAAACATTCCTGTATCTTGAAGTAAGTAATTAGGCGAGAAAGTTCATCTCCCATGAGTTCAGAACGACCATCTACTGAAGAAGTCAATACGAGTGAAGAAGCTTTGGAAGCGAAATCACCAGCCGATCAGGAACAGCCGGAGACTCCACAGGAGTCCGACGCCGGCGTGAATGAGGCAACCTCTTCAGCTTCCGCTGAAACTCCACAGCCCGAAACTCCTGCGGAACCAGAGGCTGCCGCCTCACAGGAAGCGGAAAAAGCGGAACGCAAAGTCCAGTTGAAGCCGAAAGTGGACCCGGCACAGTTCAAAGCCATTCCTGCAAAAGGTTCGAGTGTTGCTCCTGCTAACAAGGAAGGGGGCGATGCAGAAGCTTCAGCTGAACCCACACAGGAACAGCTTCAGGAAGCGGCCATGATGCAGATTGCAGAAGCTGCCGAACCTGTCGATATTCCTCCAGCAGTGGATGATCTGGACGGTGATCTGGAAGCAGAACTCGCAGCCGCCCTGTCAGGTCAGGGAGCACAGGAACTTCCGAAAACTCTGAGTGATGAAGAAATCGCCGCCGAAGCAAAATCGGAAGATGCAACTGCACCAGCCACTCCAGCTACAAAATCAGGCGCAGCAGCAGAAGAAGGAGTTGGCGAAGGCGATCGGTTGAAAGGGGTTGTGGAATCCATCAATAACGACGACGTCTTCATCGATCTCGGTGCCAAAGCAATGGGAGTCCCTGGAATTGTTCCCCTGCGACAGTTTGGCGAGAAAACACCTGTCATCGGACAGGAAGTGGATGTGAAAGTCACCAGTGTCAAAGAAGCGGAAGGTCTGATTCAGCTTTCGCTGCCACGTGGTCATCACAAACCCGCTGGTGACTGGGATGCCGTTTCAGCCGGTCAGGTCGTCGAATGTGTTGTCAACAAATCAAATAAAGGGGGACTGGAAGTCAACGTGGGAAGCCTGAGAGGTTTTCTGCCCGCCAGCCAGGTCGACCTGTATTTTGTGGGTGATCTCGAACCTTTCGTCGGTCAGAAACTGACTGTTCAGATTACAGAAGTGAACCCCAAGAAACGTAATCTGGTTGTGAGTCGTCGCAAGTATCTCGAATCAGAACGCGAAGAAATCCAGAAAGAGCTGTGGGAAAAACTGGCCATCGGTCAGGAACATACCGGGACCGTGAAAAATATCAAAGATTATGGTGCCTTCGTGGATCTGGGAGGCATTGATGGCTTCCTGCACATTGGCGAGATCAGCTGGAACCGGATCAAGCATCCTAAAGATGCCTTGAGCGAACATCAGCAGATCAATGTGAAAATTCTGAAGATCGATAAAGAAAAGAATCGCATCAGTCTGGGGATGAAGCAACTGCAGCAGGATCCCTGGCAGTCAGCCGAAGACCGTTATGCAACCGGTTCGACGATCTCCGGCAAAGTGACCCGTACGACAGACTTTGGTGCGTTCATCGAACTGGAGCCAGGCCTGGAAGGTTTGATTCATATCAGTGAACTCGATCATCGTCGCGTGAAACGGGTGACGGAAGTACTGACTACCGGTCAGGAGACTTCTGCAAAGGTTCTGGAAGTGGATCCCAACCGGAAACGGATCAGTCTGTCGATTAAAGCGTTGATCGACAAACCAGAGGCCGCCGAAGCACCGGTAGAAGATCAGCCCTCTTATGAGCGCAAACGCAAAGGGCCACTCTTGGGTGGAAACGCGGATGAATCAGCCGGCGGTGGAAGCGGCGGTCTGTTTGGTAATCCCAAAGATTACAAATAAATCATCTCTTCAACAGCACATAAAACAGACAGAGCCTTTCGCGTCACGGAAGGCTCTGTCTGTTTCTGTATTCCAGATCACATCACATTGAACCGTAGCGTCTCTCAATTTATGGTACCCGGTTCAAATGGTCCTGAAGACGCGACTGTAAAACTGGACGCGGTCGTAAACTGACTGGCAGATGCTCAGATCACAACGGATTCCAGCAGCATTCTCAATTTTCGCAGTTCCAGCGCCCGGTCAGTATCTTTCAACAGTTCCGGGAGAAGTTCCACTGAGAGGAACTGGTGATATTCCTGACGTTCCAGCATGCTGATCAGGCGGCTGTAATCGATTTCTCCCAGACCGACTGGAACCTGAATCTGGTCGGCGGTGGAATCACGCAGGTGAATGTGACAGACATACGGAAATACCAGGTCGTATGAAGTATTACTGAATGGGCCGCAAGTGTAATAACTCGGATCAAGCGTCAGGCCGAGACCTTTGACAGATTGACAGAGTTCTGTTGCCGTCCTCGGATCTTCGGTCAGTTGCCCGGTTTTGGTTTTGATGGAAAGTCGAATTCCATCGCGGCTGGCAATTTCCAGTAATGCTTTGAGTCGGTCAATTTCCGTATTAAACGGCGTCCCCAGTGGAGAAGCCGGGATGGTGATCTGTGCAATCCGCAACATCTTGGCTGCTTTGCACAAGGATTTGAACCCGGCCGGTGAGATATCGTTCTCCAGGCAGAAGGCGATAGGGGTCAACCGGGTCGCTTCTCGAAAACGTGAATAAAAATCTTCCGGTGACGCAACGACTTCAGATGGTTTCAGATGGTCGCTCTCTTCACTCATCCAGATTTCGATTTTGTCGAACTCCAGATCGGTGAGACGCTCACAACTGACTTCAAACGATTCATCAGAAAAACAACGTGATGATGCAGCTACAAACACGCCGAACACTCCCTTGTTGGCAAAGAACAAAGCAATATGAGCACTTCGTCACAGACGATGTCTTGCCTGAAAAAACTCAAACTATCAAACAACCCACTTTATCTATTTTACGCTTATGGTCTCATAGAGTAGGAAACCACGATAATCTATCCCGGTTTTAACGATTCTGCAAGGTCGATCAGATTTGAATATTAGCGCGGTTTTCCGATTCTTGGTGATTTTAACTATTGTTTAACTCGGAATGGCCGATAAAAGAATTAAGTCTTTCGCAGACAAAATACGATCTCAATCGAATCGTGGTCCGCAGAATTCTCAGCAGGTATCACTCATACCCAATGACGAGCGCGAACGGAAACACGCTCAAATTCAGTAAAACCGGGGAAAGGAAGCCAATGAAGCCTCACTTGTTTTGTAAAATGGCCGCTTGTCTGATTCTACCACTGTGTGTGGGATGTTCGAATAGCCAGGTCATTCGGGGTCAGTCGGCCGACGGAGAATTCCTGATGCAGCAACAGGCTGAAATGATGCAGAAGCGTCAACAGGCCATGCATCAGCAGGCCATGCATCAACAGTATGCAGGCCAGCAGGCACCGATTCAGCAGATGGGACATCGTCGCCATGGCGGCGCTTATTGCCCACCGGGTGCAGGTGGCTGGAAAACCGGCCACAAAAATACCTACCATCAAAATAAACGCCCGAAGCACTATCAGACATACAAGTATGTCCCCCCTGCGACCGTCTATCCGCAGCAGAACCAGCCACTGGGTATCGTGCAGTATCCTTACTACACGCACAAAGGACCAGATGACTTCTTTCTGAAATAAGCAGTCAGTCCGGTTTGCCACTGATCATTGATAAAAGAACCGATTGAGTTTTGACTCAATCGGTTCTTTTTATTTTGAAAAGAGGATGAATCGTTTTCCGGTTTTTATATATAATCACTCGTCAGCGAACCTGGTTCGTGTGTCCCGGAAGATTTCTATTTCCTATTTTGCAGTTAAACAAAAATGAATCACAATCCTGCCGATCTGGCACAGACGATAAAAACCATCGAGTCGATTGTCCCCGACGGTTACGGCCGCATGCCGATTCCCAGTGAGACCGACGAAGAACTCCAGGAGCAGATTGAAATCGCACTGCAGTTTGAAAACCGAAAAGACGTACTCTTAAATCAGCATGGCATCGATAATCTGTTAAAATATGTGGAACGAATGGCCTCAGAGTGTCTGCGTGAATCGCGTTTCAAAGACTGTCTGCATGCAGCCCAGTCGCTGGAACTGCTGCTTTGCCAGCCTGATAATGATAAGCATCCCCTGATGGTCGCGCTGGCATTGATTCATGACGCTTATTTTCGCCTGTCGGAACCACGGCCTGAATTTGATGCAGCGCAACTTCCCCTTTTCTGTGCGGAATGGAACAGCTTCAATCAGGAAAAAAGCAGCAAAGCAATCCATTTTCGCATCAGGGAAGAACCGGAAGGTCCTCGCTATATCTGTTACTGGTAAGCGGAGCCCGTCTACCAGGGGAACGCCTGTGCTTAGCCAATCGCGTCTTCTGAACTGTGATTCTCAGTCACAATGATCCTGAAGAACTTGCAGTAAAACTGGACACAGTCTAATTCGGCAACGGGATTTCCAACTGTGACGGGACCGGTTTCACCGTTTTATGATGCTGTTCTGCGGCAGCTTTGAGCTCCTTGATGACATCAGGATGGTCTTGGGCCACGTCATACTTTTCAGACGGATCATGTTCCAGATGGTATAAAACCGGTGGATCGTGTTCCTGAAATGGTTCGCGACCATAAGCAGGTTTGGTGATGAAGTGTGCTTTCCAGGGGCCCTTTCGAAACGCCATCAGTTTCGTGCCTCGATAATAGGCCAGTTCCTCACGCGGGCTGTTTTCCTTTTTCAATAATACAGGAGTGAGATCGACTCCATCCACCACTTGGTCGGTCGGAACGGAGCCCCCCGCCAGCTTAATGGATGTCGTATAGATGTCCATTGTACTTCCCAGTTCCTGCGATACCGAACCCGAAGGAATGTGGCCGGGCCACCAGGCGATCGTTGGTTCACGCATCCCTCCTTCCCAGGTACTGCCCTTCCCGTCCCGAAGCAGGCCGGCTGACCCTCCCTGCTCATTAAAGATCAGCCAGGGGCCATTATCGCTGCAAAACCAGACAATTGTATTCTGGTCCAGCCCTTGTGTTTTGAGTTCTTTCAGAACCTCACCCACACTCCAGTCGATTTCCTCAATCACGTCTCCATACAGTCCGCGCCGACTTTTGTCCTGAAACTCCGGGGAGCGAAAAAGAGGTACATGAGGCATGTTGTGTGCAAGGTAGATGAAGAAAGGCTGCTGCTTATTCTGCTGAATCAGTTTAATAGCCTCTTCCGTATAACGTTTCGTGATCGTGGTCTGGTCAGCCGGTAGTTCGACGACTTCTGTATTACGCATCAGGGGGACATTCCAGAACTTGACTTCCGGCTTGAGGAAAATACTGCGTCCGTGCTTTCGGTCTGCGACTCGATCCATATCGTTGGAGTAAGGAATTCCAAAATAGCTGTCAAAGCCATTGTTTGTGGGCAGAAACTGGGGCAGATGACCCAGGTGCCACTTACCGACGCAAGCTGTTTTATACCCGGCTGCTTTCAAAGCTTCTGCAAGTGTGACTTCACTTGCAGGAATTCCCCCGCCGGAATTGGGGAACAGGACGCGCCGTTTGTCGCTGCACATACCTGAACGAATCGGATAGCGACCCGTTAACAACGCTGCCCGACTGGGAGTGCACACCGGAGCCGCGGAGTAAAACTGGGTAAATTTCATTCCTTCTGCTGCCATCTGATCCAAGGCCGGCGTCTTAATCGTCGGGTGCCCGAAGCAGCCCAGGTCCCCGTATCCAAGGTCGTCAGCGTAGATCACGATGACATTCGGACCGGGGGCTGCGTTGAGATCGGCGACTGAGGTTAATAGCAAGAATAGGGCGATAAGGGGGGATGCGTATTTATATACTGTGTGATGAGCGCGGTCTGATTGTTTCATGTAAAGCGTTCTCCCAGATGGGGTTTCGAGTAAATCAATCAAAAGCATCTGATTGATTGTTCCGACTTTCCTCCGACTGTGCAACCTGAAATCAGATTTTACTTATGTAAAACTTTGCGGGTTATGCCGATAACTCCTTCAGATACTAATACTTCATGTCCGAAATATAAATAAGGGCATTTGCGCTGCCTGGAGTTTGCAGCGTTCATGATTGATTTGCGTTAGAAGAATCAGTTCAAGGCTGAAATATATGGCACAGGAAAGTAATACGAAATTCGATTCCATCTCCGGTCCTGCCGACTGGCGTTCTCTGCAACATCATGAGAGCGTCGAGCAGATTGATCTTTTGATCCGCACCGCACATTTAATCCGGGTGGCATTGAATCAAAGTTTCTCGCAACTGGAGATCAATGAAGTTCGCTATTCTGCTTTGAAGGTGATTGACTCGGTTACAGAAGCCGGCTGTTCACAATCGGAACTGGCCCGAAAGCTGGGGCAGTCCGAGTCAAATATCTGTACTCTGATCGAACGCATGGAAGGTGACCAGCTGGTTGTGCGGCGTCAGTCACAGAAAGACCGACGGAAACGCGTGCTGGAAGTGACTGAGCAGGGCGCACAATTGCTGGAACGGGTGAAGACCTTTCATGGCATTGTTTCGCAGCGACTGCTGGCAACTCTCTCTGCTGATCAGAGAAGACAGTTGAATGGCATGTTGCAGTCGTTATTAAAGTCAGCACACATTCAACGTTCTCAAAGGGAAACCGTCAAAACATTTCCCGGTTCAGAGGGGCCATTTCCCTTTCAGGGTACGCCCGCTGCTTAATGAGATCATTTTCTTTTCTTCGATACTACCAGGCGTTTTAATAAATTCTGTAACGGATACTCATCCATGAGGCGCACAAATCTGATTTCCTGTTGTGACACATTCAAGCCAGTCCTCTCTATTGCGACGATGGTCTGTCTGGTTGTGCTCTCAGTCGGTTGCTCTCCTACCTTCTGGGCCGATCAGGCCAACTCGGACAGTTATGAGATTCTGGCTGAGAAAGCCAACGACCCGGCATGGGAAGTGCCACGCTATGATGTGGAACCGGATCCACGCAGTCGGTTCTATGATCCGTATGACCCGAATCATGAGCCCCTGCCTCCCGACGATCCGGCGGCCAATGTTTACATGCACTGGTTGCAGTGTAAAAAAGGTTATAAGAGCTGGCATAAATTTGGCCGTGCACTCAGTATCGAAAACCCGGACTGGTTGGTGCAGTATGGGATCAGTCCTGAATTAAGTGCCGAAATCGCTGCTTCTGGCAATTCGTTACCCGGCACGGAATTACCGGCGCTGGAAGATGTCACACTGCGGGAAACAATTGATATCGCCAATATCAACAGTCGTGAGTATCAGTTTCAAATCGAAAATCTGTTCCTCGCTGCTTTGGATTTAACCTTTGGGCGTTTTCAGTTTGATGTTCGTTACCTGGGTGTGGGCGGTCAGAACCCTCAGGCTGAATTGAATCGCAGACGCCTGGCAAACGGGACCCAGGAACTGGACCTAAGCAGCCGAATGGGCGTCAATCAGGTTCTGCCCAGTGGTGCCCAATGGGCAGTTGAGCTGGCTAACAATACACTCTGGTTGTTTTCCGGATCGAATCAGACGAATTCTGTCAGTGTGCTTTCCTATTCCCTCGTGCAACCTCTGCTGTTTGGTGCAGGACGGAAGGTCGTTTTGAACAACCTGACGCAGGATGAGCGCAATGTGTTGTATCAGACGCGCGTTCTGGCCCGCTTCCGTAAAACCTTTTTTACTCAGAACGTGGCAGGTGGAGATGGTTTTCTGCAACTGTTGCAACAGCTGCAGGTGATTTACAACGAACGCGATAACATCAAACGACTCGAACGCCAGGTGGAAATCCTCAGGGCACTCTCTTCACAGAAACCCAAAGTGCAGTCTGAGCGTCTTGATAAACTGCCTGAGAACTGGATCATTCCACCAGAGCTGGTGGAGAAACTTGAATTCGATGAAGAGGCGCGAATGCTCTCCTGGAAAGGTGAGATGACAGCAGAGCAGGAAAAACGTCTGCTCGCGCTCAGCGATGAAGACGCTTATCAGGCGACCGTCGGCGAACTCGTGCAGCGGATTCGGACGGAAGTCGTCACACTGGATGTGGCCCAGTTGGAAACCAGGCTGGCCCAGTCGATCAACCGTCTCCGTTCTCTGGAACGGGCCTATCAGGATGCGCTGGGAAGATTCAAACTCTTTCTCGGTCTGCCCCCCAATATGCCAATGAGTATTGACGAATCTCTGCTGAAACCATTTCAGTTGATCGATCCCCTGTTGCCGGGTATTGAACAGGAGATTTATGACTATGTCGAAGTCTGGGCTAAGGTCTACGTGGAGGACTGGGAAGATCCCAATCTTGTCCCGCCGACCACTGCGGAACTGCTCAAGGTAGTGGAAGGTCTGCAAGTATTGCAGGGACGTCTCGAAGAAGATGCCCTGCTGACGCTTGAGCAGGATATTAAAAACGTGGATCAGCTGCTGGGTGACAGCGAGGAGGGGGTCTCTGAGGAAATTCTGGCCTTACGCAAACGCCGATTCCAGTCGGACGAAGACCGTGAACGGGTCCGTCAAAGCACAGCAAATGATATACGATTGTATTCTGGGGTTCGTAAGGAAATTCAGGAGATGAAAAGTCGTCTGGAAGGGCTGAAAGGCTTTTTGAGTGAAGAAACGCTCTCCAACGACCAGAAAAAACGAATTATCCTGGAAATGGCCAATTTGCGGGAAGACATGCTCAGAACCTCGCAGGGAATGCAGGTGATCGAGATAGGCTTGCGAGTCGAACTCATTACACTGGAACCATTTACGATGGATAGTACTGAGGCAGTGCGTCTTGGTATCGAGAATCGTCTGGACCTGATGAACCAGCGAGGATTCGTCATGGATGCCAGAAGATTGATGGAAGTGCGGTCTAATTCCCTGGAAGCGGTGTTAAATGTCGTAGTAGATGGAGACATAAGTACGCCTCTCGGCAAAAATAAGCCTCTTGACTTCCGCGGTAGTCAGGCGGGATTACGGGCTGGGATCGAATTTACGGCTCCGTTATCATTAGTACAGGAGCGAAATGCCTATCGTGAATCTCAAATCGAATATCAGCGGCAGCGTCGTACCTTTATGGAAGCGCAAGACGATGTGACATTTGAGATTCGTCAGAGCTGGCGACAGCTGAATGTGCTCCGTCAAAACTTCGAAACATCACGGGTTCAGATTCGACTTGCGGCACTGCAGTACGACAGTGCAGTCGAAGCCACCTCAGACCCGGCCCAGGCTGGTCGAAACCAGGGGTTAAATCTGTTAAATGCGTTATCATCAGTATTGGAAGCACAAAACAGTTTAATCAGCAACTGGGTAAATTATGAACAAAACCGACTTAACATCTATCGAGATATGGGTATCATGGAGATAGATGAAAATGGTATTTGGAAAGACGATTTCTATCAACACCGCGCGGGAAGAATCAGGCCTACCAATGAGCACCGCCAATCCACCCCAGGAACAACTGAAACAAGAGTCACTGCAGGAGAAGACATCCAACCAGTCGTCTTCCGACCTGCAGCAGAACTCAACGCACTCACCGAAACAGAAGAAGAGCAAGCGCCTCAATAAAGCCAAGCTGCTGATCATCGCATTGATTGTCGGCGCGATACTTGTTCTGACGGTCCCCGTATTGCGCACGCCGCTGCTTTCGGTCTTTTCTTCAGGTTCAAAGAAGAATACGACTTACATTACGGACAAGGCAACCAGGGGGCCGTTTCGGGTATCGGTAACCGAACGTGGTCAGCTTGACAGTTTGAATAACGTGACCCTGTCCAGCAAAGTCAAAGGCTTTACCACCATCCTCAGTATTGTTCCCGAAGGAACGATGGTAGAGAAAGGGGACGTCGTTTGTGAACTCGATTCATCCCTGCTGGTGGATAAAGAAAAACAGCAGCAAATTCAGGTGACACAAACTGAAGCAGAGCTGAAGCAGGCCGAGGAAAATGTTGAGATCCAGAAGACGCAAAATGAAAGCGATACTTCGGCTGCCGAGCTGGCGTTAATTCTGGCGAAACTCGATCTGGAGAAATTCCTCAAAGGGGAATCTCAGCGAGACCTCAACGTGAAAGAAGGTGCCATTACCAAAGCGCGTGAGGACCTGCAGCGCGCCGAAGAAGCCTTTGAGTTTTCGAAGCGCATCGCCAAAAAAGGTTATAAAAGTCAGAACGACGTCGAGGCCGACCGCATCAATGTGGTAAAAGCAGAGATTGATCTGGAAATAGCCAAAGAAGATCTCAAAGTAGAAAAAGATTACGTACAGACCCGCAAACATAAAGAGCTGGAAGCAGACGTAGACGAAAAGAAACGAAACCTGGATCGTGTGATCCGTCAGGGCATCGCTACACAGGCTCAGTTCGATGCACGCCTCAAAGCCAGCCAGTTGACTTATGAAGTCGAGAAAAGTGAACTGGAACGTATTCGTGAGCAAATCGTGGCCTGTAAACTGATTGCACCACAAAATGGTCAGGTCGTTTACGCCAACCAGGACAGTGGTCGTCGCAGCAGTGGTGAAGATGTGATTGAAGAAGGGACAGAAGTCCGGGAACGTCAGTCCATTATTCAACTCCCCGACTTCTCGCAGATGAAAGTGGATGCCCGCATTCACGAATCAAAAATCAGTATGATCAATCAAGGCTTGCCTGTTGATATCCGCGTCGATGCCTTTCCGGAACAACTCTATCGAGGTATTGTCGACCAGGTTTCCTCTGTGCCGATTTCTTCCAACTGGATGCGACCTGACTTAAAAGAGTATAAAGCCACGATCAGAATTCTTCCTGACAATGGTGACATCACCAAGCTCAAGCCGGGTTTAACAGCCGAAATTGAAATTCGCGTTGATCAGCGCCCTGATATTTTACAGGTGCCGGTACAGTCGGTGATCACGATTGGCGAGCAGCGTTATATGTTTATTTTAATGCCAGATGGAACGTCAGAACGCCGAGAAGTCAAAATCGGTCAGGCCAGTGATACCATGATCGAAATTTTGTCTGGCATCGAAGCCGGTGAAGAAGTGATTTTGAACCCGCGGACCCACTTTGCCGATGAGCTGATCGAACTGGAAGAACAGCTGGCCATGGAAAAGAAAAAGCAGGCTGAGAAAAAGGGGCCCGGTAGTGTGGATGCGAAGTCGGCTGGTCCCGCAGCGGGAAAAGCAGGCGGTGAAAAACCTCGTGGTGAGTCGGCAGAGAAGAAAAAACCTGCCGGTGGAAATGCCGGGGGCATGTTGCAGCGTCTGGATAAGAACTCTGATGGAAAAATTTCCAAGGATGAAGCTCCGGAACGCATGCAGGAGCGCTTCGATGAACTGGATGCCAATAAGGACGGATTTCTGGACGCAGCAGAACTCAGTAAGCTCCGGGGTCCCGGCGGCGGAGCAGGTGCTTCCGGTGGTGGGGCAGGAGGTTCAAGGCCCGGCGGAGAAAACCGACCATGAAGCTTGCTGCCCAAGTGATCGATCTCACCAAGTTCTATGATCTGGGGTCGGTGGTCGTCAAAGCGCTGCGGGGAGTGTCTACGGACTTCCCTGAAGGGGACTTTGTGGCCATTATGGGCTCCTCCGGAAGTGGTAAAAGTACCATGCTGAATCTGCTGGGGGCACTCGATCGACCCACCAGTGGCCAATACATCCTCGGCGGCCGCGATGTCTCTACGCTGGATGATGATGAACTCTCTGAGATGCGGAATGACATGATCGGATTTATCTTTCAGTCGTTCAACCTGATCACACAATACACGGTACTGGAAAACATTGAAGTCCCCCTGCTCTACCGGGCTGGTTACCCGGCGATTGGACGCGTCGAGCGGGAATGGTGCATGGAACTGGCCCGCATGGTCGGGCTCGGTGATCGCATGGATCACCGCCCTTTCCAGTTGTCCGGGGGGCAGCAACAGCGGGTGTCCATTGCCCGCGCGTTAGTCAATGACCCTCAAATTATCCTCGCAGACGAACCAACGGGTAACCTGGATTCTGCTACCGAAGCGGAAATCATGGATATCCTCCATAATTTGAATGCGGAGGGGCGTACCATCATAATGGTGACCCACGAACCGGGGATCGCCAAACAGACCAAGCGTCAGATTATGATGAAAGATGGTCTCATTGAGAGTGAAACCATCCTAGAACAGTCCCTCCCTGTCTCTTAACGCGACCGACAGTCGCCCGTTTACTTTTCATTCTGTATTACATTCAGGCACTTCGCATGTCCCGTATTATTCGTATCGTTCGGCTTGCTTTAAAAAGCTTAATGCTGCATAAGCTGAGGTCCGGACTGACGATGCTGGGGATTGTGTTTGGTGTTTTTTCCGTGATTGCGATGTTGGCAATTGGTGAAGGTGCCAGCGCCCAGGCACAGAAGCAGGTTCTCGAGCTGGGGGCCACAAACGTGATTGTCCGCAGTGTCAAACCGCCGCATGAAGTCACACAGTCTTCTACACGCAGCCGCGTTCTGCAGTATGGCCTGCTACGTTCCGATTATAAAATCCTGACACAAACTCTACCCACCATTACCAGTGCGGCTCCGATTCGCGAAGTGGATCGGGAAATCCGTTATCTCAAAGAAGCCATGAACGCTCGCGTTGTGGGGTGCACCGCCGACTATCTGGAGATGAATCATCTGCAGCTCTCTCAAGGGCGGTTTCTGACTGGCAGTGATCAAGAGAAGTTGTTGAACGTGACCGTGATTGCCAACGAAGTGGCCAACAGTCTGTTTAAGTTTGAAAATCCTCTCGGAAAATCCATTCGCATCGGTCCCATGTTTTATACCGTGGTCGGCGTGACGAAAGACAGGACGGCATCTGCCGCCATTGGAGGCAGTCTTTCCGGTCAGGATTATAACAAAGACGTCTATATTCCCATCAAAACCCTGCAGGCGCGCGAAGGGGATCTGGATATCAAAAATCAGGCTGGCAGTATGACAGCCGAACACATTGAACTCAATCAGATCACGTTGCGTGTGAATCATAAAGATGCTGTGCTGCCAACCGCCCAGGCAATTCGAGAGACACTCGATCAGTCACATCCGCGCACGAAAGACTATGCAGTAGTTGTGCCTTTGGAACTGTTAAAACAGGCGGAACAGATTCGAATGATCTTTAACGTCGTGCTGGGTTCGATCGCCGCCATCAGTCTGGTGGTGGGTGGCATCGGGATTATGAACATCATGCTGGCGACCGTGACTGAGCGCACACGTGAAATCGGAGTGCGACGCGCGCTGGGCGCTCGTCAAAGAGACATCATCGAACAGTTCCTGACGGAAACCATTGTGCTTGCCGGCTCGGGGGGATTGATTGGAGTGGTGTTTGGATTGCTGACGCCCGTCACCTTTCTGGGGATCCAGTGGTTCGTGCAGAACTTTGTGATGGAAGGGAACTCAGCGGGGTCGGAAGTCGGCCGCATGTTTTTTGATCTGCATCCCCAGATTGCATTCTGGAGTCTGCCTGTTGCCTTTGGAATTTCTGTGACGATCGGAATTATCTCTGGAATTTACCCGGCGATTTCTGCGGCACGCCTCGACCCGATTGAAGCACTGCGTCACGAGTAAACTTCAGCTGTCAGACTGCCGTTTCACAGATCATTTCATTTTGAGGTGTTTAATGAATCTGAAATCGTCTGTGAAATTATCAGGTTGAACTGTTCCACTCCGCCGCTGGCTGCTTACAATAGAAGTGTGCTCACTTCGCAGCACCCGCATCCAAAATTGAACCTGCCCCAGTTTGCCAACCAGAATATGGAGAATCAGGCATGCCAGGAAAGCCAGCTTTTCTGAATCTAATCCCCTGCACCGTTGCACTTTTCGCTCTGTTGTGTGCCGGCAGTTTTTCGTCTGCTGATGCTGATGAAAAAACTCCCGCTTCTGCAGCAGATGCCGAAATTCAAAATCCCTTTCCAGATCGTCCCAAGGCTCCCAGCATTGATGGTGGCGTCGAGTGGTTGAACACTTCGGGGGAAATCACGCTGAAAGATCTGCGGGGCAAAGTCGTTCTCATCGATTTCTGGACGTATTGCTGTATTAACTGCATGCATGTGCTGCCGGACCTGGCATACCTGGAAAAGAAGTATCCCAACGAACTGGTGGTCATCGGCTGCCATTCTGCCAAATTTGATAATGAAAAAGAGACCGATAATATCCGACGTGCCATTCAGCGTTATGAAATCAAACATCCGGTTATCAATGACGCCAACATGACCGTCTGGCGGAAGTTTGGTGTGCGTGCCTGGCCGTCCATGGTCTTGATTGACCCGGAAGGAAATTACTGCGGCCATCTGTCAGGTGAAGGGAATCGGGAACTGCTGGATAAAGTTCTGGAAAAGGTGATCGCCTATCATCGCGCCAAAGGGACACTCGATGAGACTCCCGTGCATTTTGAACTGGAGTCGGCCAAATTAAAACAAACCCCACTCAAATTTCCGGGCAAACTGCTCGCTGATCCCGCTCAGCAGCGATTGTTCATTTCCGACAGCAACCATAACCGGATCGTGATTGCTTCGCTGGATGGAAAGCTGATCGACGTCATAGGCTCAGGTCAGATTGGGAACAAAGACGGCGACTACAAAACCGCCTCCTTTGATCATCCGCAGGGGATGGCCCTGGTGGGAAATACACTGTATGTGGCGGATACGGAAAATCATTCAATTCGAACTGTTGATCTCGATAAAAAACAGGTCAGTACGCTGGCTGGTACCGGGGAACAGGCGCGTTTTCGTTCTGCAGGAGGGAAACTGAAAGAAGCGGCCCTCAACAGTCCCTGGGCGCTGGCGGCAATCGATGATGTGCTCTATATCTGCATGGCGGGACCGCATCAGATCTGGTCTCATAAACTCGGTTCCGATGAAATCGGCGTCTATGCCGGCTCCGGACGGGAAGATATTACCAACGGGCCACTGGAAACGTCTGCGTTTGCGCAGACGTCAGGGATTGCCGTGGATGGAGACGTTTTCTACGTCGTTGACAGTGAAGGCTCTGCTGTTCGCAAAGTGGATACGAAGAACAAAACCGTGAGCACTGTTGCAGGAACTTCTGATCTCGAACGCGGACGCTCACTGTTCGAATTCGGCGACAAGGATGGGATCGGTGAAGCGGCCCGACTGCAGCATCCGCTGGGCGTGCTTTATGATAACGGGCGGCTGTATGTCGCTGACACTTATAATCATAAACTGAAAACCATCGATCTCAAGACAAACGAAGTCAAAACGTTTCTGGGAACCGGCAAGGATGGCAACAGCCTGAACCCGGTTGAGTTCTCTGAACCATCTGGCCTGGCAAAGGTGGGCAATCGCCTGTTTGTGGCTGATACCAACAATCAGCGGATTTGTGTTGTGAATCTGGACGATCACAAAGTCAGTGAATTCAAAATCGCAGGTTTAGCTCCTCCCAGCCTGCCGAAAACCGTTGATGACAGTTTTACCGCTGCCGCAGATAAAGCATTGAATGCCCCTCCGCAGAAAGTGGTTCCCGGCGCTGCTCTCAAAATCAAAGTCTCTCCCCAGTTGCCGACAGACTATAAGCTTTCTCCGTTGGCACCTGTGAAGTTTACCTTCAAGTCAGCCGAAAACCCCGAGGTGATACTGGCACGGGGAAAAGGGGCCGTGGAAGGGGATCAACTGGTCCTGCAGTTACCCGCCATGAAGCAGTTGTCGGGCAAATATACTTTGAATCTACGGTTTGGTTACTGCCGCGATGGAGTGGGGGGCTTATGTAAACAGCATTCTGCACAATGGAACATTCCTCTGCAGGCTGACAAAGGTGCCAAAAGCGAGAGTATCTCCCTCTCTCTGGATCTTTCTAAAGAGTAATTAAAATAGAAATAATCTGATTCAAACGGTTGCTGATCTCTCAATCTGAAGGGGCAGCAACCTTTTTTTTCATCAATTAATCCATAGAAATTCAGATCTGTGCCTCGTGCGTTAGCCATAATACCGAATTTTCAGCGACTTACAGACAATGTGGGGTGCTCATGCCAGACTGGCATAGCAATTGCGATTCTTTTCTCAGGCAGACGGTTTAAAATCAAGCTGTTTTTTTAATATGTTCTGCGGTATAAAATCTGAGACAGGAGAAACCGTAATGGCAAAGACTGAGAAAAATTACGATCTGGCAAAAGAGCGGGTCGAAAAGAAAATGGGATTTGTGATTCATAGTGGTGTTTACGTAGTAGTCAATGCCGGTCTGATCGCGTTAAATCTGACGCGGTCTCCCGACAAATACTGGTTCATCTGGCCTCTGTGTGGCTGGGGGATCGGTATTGTGTTTCACGCCATCAAGGTATTCGGCCCTTCCAGCACGACGAGCCTGAAAGAAAAAATGATTGAGAAGGAACAGGCAAAACTCAATCATTAATTTGAAACTCTAACAGAAAAGTACTTCATGACTGCCACTGATCCGATCTGCCACATGGAAGTCGACGAGTCTACTGCGTTGCACGAAACCGTCGATGGTCAAGACTGGTATTTCTGCAGCCAGGGGTGTCGCGACAAGTTTGTTGCCCAGCATGTAGAGCCTGAGCCAGAGAAAAAGCATAGCTGCTGTCAACATGATCAGCAGCATGATCACCACGGACAGCATCAGTCTCACAAACAGGAACCCCGGGATGTACCTGCCGGCACAATCTATTCCTGCCCCATGCATCCGGAAATCGAACAGGTGGGCCCTGGCAGCTGTCCGATCTGTGGTATGGATCTGGAACCGCTGATGCCTCAGAAAGAGGAATCGCCGGAAGAAGCTGCCGAATATGAGCGGATGTCCCGTCGTTTCTGGGGCGGGCTGATTCTGGGATTGCCGGTGTTCCTGCTGGCGATGCTGCCCATGACGGGGATTCCGGTTCATCACTGGATCTCACCGGAAATATCCGGCTGGATTCAGTTCCTGCTCAGTACTCCGGTCATGTTCTGGGCTGGCTGGCCTTTGTTTGAACGTGCCTACCGTTCGGTCATCAGCATGAATCTGAACATGTTCACGCTGATCGGGATCGGTACAGGTACCGCCTACATTTACAGTCTGATCGCGTTGCTGGCTCCCGGGATCTTTCCTGCTTCTTTTCAACATCAAGGAACGGTTGAGCTGTATTTCGAAGCGACCGTAGTGATCACAGTACTGGTCCTACTGGGCCAGATGCTGGAACTGAGAGCGCGCAAACGGACCAACAGCGCAATTCAGGAACTGCTTTCGCTTGCTCCGCCGACCGCCCGTCTGGTTGTAGATGGCGCAGAGCGGGAGATCGCGCTGGAAGAAGTACAGACCGGAAATCTGCTGCGTGTGCGACCCGGCGAAAAAGTGCCCGTGGATGGCGTAGTTCAGGAAGGAAAAAGCCTGATTGATGAATCGATGATTACCGGCGAATCGGTTCCTGTCACCAAAGAGCAGGGGGATGACGTTATTGGAGGGACCGTGAATCAGACTGGTTCATTCCTGATGAAAGCCGAAAAAGTCGGAGGCGAAACACTGCTGTCACAGATTATTCAGATGGTATCCAGCGCCCAGCGCAGTCGTGCACCGATTCAACGGGTGGTGGATACGATTGCTTCTTACTTTGTGCCTGCTGTGCTGGCTGCTTCCGTACTGACCTTCATCCTCTGGAGCTGGCTGGGTCCAGAACCCCGCTTCGCGTATGCTCTGATCAATGCGGTGGCTGTTTTAATCATCGCCTGTCCCTGTGCGCTGGGGCTGGCGACTCCCATGTCGATCATGGTAGGAGTGGGACGCGGAGCAAAGCACGGGATCCTGATTAAAAACGCCGAAGTACTCGAAACCCTGCAGAAAGTAGATACGCTGGTGGTCGATAAAACAGGCACGCTCACCGAAGGTCAGCCTCGACTGACAGAATGTGCGCCTGCTGCAGATTATAGCGAAGCAGATCTGCTGCAGATTGCCGCTTCCGTCGAACAGCACAGCGAACATCCTCTCTCACAGGCAGTCGTCGTTGCTGCGAAAGAACGTGAGTTGAAACTGAGTGAAGTCAGTGACTTTGACTCCGTTACCGGTGCAGGGGTGAAAGGCACTGTAAATGGCAAAGCGGTGCTGGTTGGCAGTGCTTCCTTTTTGCAGGATCAGTCAATTCACATCAAAGACGAACTGAATTCGCGGGCAGACCGGCTCCGGGAAGAGGGGCAGGGCGTAATATTTGTCGCCATAGCCAATGAGTTTGCGGGTTTCCTCTCGGTATCTGATCCCATCAAAGCAACGACGGCACAGGCAATTCAGAAGTTGCATGAACTGGGCCTCTCGATTGTGATGATGACGGGCGATAATGAAAAAACGGCCCGCGCAGTCGCGAAGTCACTCAACATTGATGATGTGGAAGCAGGAGTGAAGCCGCAGGACAAATACGAAAAAATCAAAGCGCTGCGAAATGCAGGTCACAAAGTGGCGATGGCGGGAGACGGCATCAACGACGCGCCAGCCCTGGCGGAAGCCGACGTGGGCATCGCCATGGGAACCGGTACCGATGTCGCCATTGAAAGTGCCGAAGTCACGCTGGTCAAAGGGGATCTGCGTGGAGTCGTCGATGCCATCGATCTCAGTCGACTGGTCATGAAAAATATCCACCAGAATTTGCTGTTTGCGTTCGGTTATAATGCGCTGGGTATTCCGATTGCTGCAGGCATTCTGGTCCCCTTCCTGGGAATGCATGCGTTGTTAAGCCCGATGATTGCTGCAGCAGCCATGAGTTTCAGTTCAATCTCTGTGATTGCCAATGCACTCAGGCTGCGTTCACAATCCTGATGGCTTGTATCAGTCGGCTTGTTTTTTCGCTTTGATAACGCGTTTGACTTCTTCCAACAGCAGGAAATGTCCTGGCCTGGCCATGGTGCCGTGGGTGAAACCGTCCAGTTCAAACAGCTGCGCCTGCGGATGCTTGACCACCTGTAGCAGGCGATGCATGTAAGCGTTTTCTTCGTAGCGTGTGGGAAATTCCAGTTCCCTGTCACCGGTAATCAGCAGGATCGGGGGCGCATCTTTGCGGGCGTGAAACAGGGGCGCCATATTATCGATGATAGGTTGATCGCGTTCGATTCCCTTTTCTTCGCGAACAGTCATGTGTGTGATGCAGTGACCACTGTAGGGGATCAGTCCGGCAATGCGATTTGCATCGATGTCATGCGCAGCGAGCCAGCGTTTATCCAGTCCCAGCATACTGGTCAGGTAGCCGCCTGCGGAATGGCCGGCGACAAAAATCAATTCGGGATCACCGCCATATTCGCTGATATGCTGAAACGTCCAGGCCACGGCAGCCGCCGCATCTTCGAGGTAGGCCGGTTTTTTGGCTTTAGGAAACAGACGGTAATTGACGGCAACAATCGCCAGACCCTGGTTCTGCAGTTCTTTCGGAATCGATTTACTGCCCCCTTTCAAACCCCCGCCATGAAACCAGACGACCGTGGGAAATCCTTTCAACTTTGTGGGATAGTATAAATCCAGATTGCAGCGTTCCTGCATGTATTCGTTCTGCTGTGATTCCTCAGCCGTATAATACGGGATATCGTTCAGCGTTTTATAACGAACTTTGGTTTCCTCAGCCCGAGCGACCTGCATCGATGTCAGTATTAACGTGACGATTATCATGCGGAATCGAATTTCTCTCAGTCGCATCGCTCTACCTTGTTGTATCAAATATTTAACAGGAAGTGTTTTTGTCTTGTACTGGTTTATTTGAGAGTAAAACTGCTCTCCAGTTGAAAACCGGAATTTGATTTTGTCTCTTACGGCTGGTCTGGTTCAAGAAACCAGGGGACATCCTTTTTCAGCCATTCGATGATGGCCTTACTCGCGATCGCATTGGCTTTACCGTTGGGGTGATGGTCTGTGGCATGCACCCATAGATCTGAAGTCTTCTGTCCTGCAAAAGCGGTGGTCAGGTCCAGCACGGGTAAGCCTGCCTGTTCTGCCAGCGCCGCGACCTGGGTATGAATCGGTTTCAAAGGGTACTCCGATTCAAAACCTTCCATCAGGGGATAGATGACGAATACGGAGCGGCAGCCCGGGATCTTAGGTATTATCTGAATGGTCTCTTTGAAAACTCGCAGGTTTTCTCTGTTGAATTCAGGGTTATACGAGTCGAGATACCACTGCACGGTTTCTCTTTTAATTTTGTCCATTTCGAAGGGAGCGGTCAGCAGGGCAACGGACTTCAGATTGCCTCCATGCCAGCTGTTCTTTTTGTAATCGTCGAGGTATTGATCGCGGATCTGGACCAGGTCGTTGATGTACTTCTGACGGTCCGCGAGTCGCGGGTGTAATGGAATGTCGTTCGGAATAAAGACAAAGATCGCCCGATGGCAGTCCGCTCCCTGCGCGATGGCTGCCAGGATCTGCAGTTCATCCATGGTGTTTGCACCAACCTGACCACCGTTGATGACTTCATAGTTTTTCCCCAGTTGGGCTTCCAGTTGACGGGAGATGGTTTTTTCAATGGGAACGCCTTCGCCGAAGACAAACGAGTCTCCCACGCAGGCAATCCGCATTACTCCTTCAGGAGCCTCGTCCGGATATTCGCGGTCCCTGATTCCCTTGGTTGAATGCATGTATTTCACACACCAGGGGGTTTCATTCAAACGATCCAGGGGCAGAGGTTGGGGATTCATTGTATAAGTCAGTAGCTCCCATTTGCCCTGTGTAGTATCGGGCAGGGGAGAGAACTCTTCGTGAGGATTGTCGGGATAGCATTGATAGTAGGTGATCGGATTCTGATTTGTCAGTTCGGTGAGTTCAGTCAGTTGTCGCTTGGAAATCAGTCGGGGAGGTTCGACATGGAAGATACGTACGACTGTTTCAACGACAATCAGGCTGAGCAGCAGCCCTACTCCCAGAGCGGCGAAACGAAACAGAATGGTCTTGTTCCTGCTGCGCCCTGTGTTCTCGGTTGTGTTCTGACTGGATGTATTATCGGAAGACTGGTTCAAGGGAGTTTCGATCTGACGGAAAAGGTTTCAGAAGGGTGAGCCTTTGATTATATCTTTTGTCATCATAAGGATTCTATTGTTTTTGATACAAATCAATTCGATTTTGGATATCTTATGCCGGCTCCGATCCTGCGGGGACCAGTTTCTTTTCGTATTCAACGCAGATAGAGCTGCGGTAGATTGTTGCAGTTGTTGTAATGATTCTGCCAGGTTGTAGTAAGCGGGGCAAAATCGTCATCATATTTAATAGCGGTTTTGAAGCAGGGGGTCGCTTGAATATGTTGACCCTGTATTTGCAGCGTGGTTCCCAGGTTGCCAGGTGAATCGGGATTCAGGTAAGGGTTCTGCGTGAGATGCATCTCATCATCCCAGTCCAGCAGGGGATAAGACAGACAGTGGGAGAACACGAGAAGCAGAAGAATCAGGTAGAAGACGACGACTTTCAGGAATGAGTGTCTGCCAACATTTTCAGATGAATGTGATGTTTCATTTGATTCAATAAGAGCAATGTCATTCATTGATGGTGATCTTACTATGCCAACCCGTATCCGGGGATCTACAGAAGGAATTCCGCCGAGGATTGACTCGCTTCGGTACTGCAACCGTTGTATGATCCTATTTAACAATGTTTATTGAGGGAAAGCAAATCAATCCTGATTTGGATTGAGAGCTGCCTGTCCGGTATTCTTCATCGTCGCTCTCGAAGAAGAATCATATAAATCGATTGAATCTGAGTGGACTCTTACAAATAATGATCTGACAGCCAGTCGAATTCAAATTTCTTACAGTAGCAGGGGTGAGGTGAAATTGGTTCCGTTTACGATGTATCACCGACTTCCGGTCCTGCTGTTCCTGTTGTGTATTACACATATCAGCGGTTGTGAACAGACGAAATCAGAACCCGGTCAATCGTCGGTCAGTCAGGCTACACCCGTCATAAAGGTAGACAGGTCGTCTACGCAGGCTACTGCGAAGGCGTCTCCGTTTCAATTTGTCGATATCGCTCACCAGAGTGGGATTGATTTTACCTATTATGGAAATCCCAGTCCGCAGCATTACATGGTGGAACAGAATGGAGGCGGAGTCGCGCTGTTTGATTATGATGGCGACCATTGTCTGGATGTGTTTCTTTCCAATGGATCACATTTTGATCGTCCGGCTGAAGAAGCAGGCGAAGTGCATCGGCTGTTTCGATCCACAGGGAAGCTCCCGCAAGAACTGCAATTTGAAAACGTCGCTGCGGCGGCAGGTGTAGAACGGTCTGACTTTGGCATGGGGGTTGCCTGCGGGGATTATAACAATGACGGGTTTGTGGACCTCTATTTATGCACGTATGGGAAAAATTATTTCTGGGAAAATAACGGAGATGGCACCTTTTCTGACATCACGGACACAACGCTGACGGGGGATGACCACTGGGGAGCCAGTGCCGCCTTTGGGGACCTGGACGGAGACGGAGACCTGGATCTGTATGTCGCCAACTATGTCGAGTATTCCCGCGAAGATCCACCCTGCTATTTAACGATCGGCTCTCAGCGGGTGAAGATTTCCTGCGGGCCGATTGGCAGAATTGCGGAGCAGGATCTATTGTTTGAGAACCGGGGGGATGGTCGGTTTGTGGATCGCTCAGAGTCGGCAGGCATCATTCAGCCCACCGGGGGTAAAGGGCTGGCAGTGCAGATTGTTGATCTGAATCGGGATGGCCTGCTCGATATTTTTGTTGCGAATGACACATCAGATAATTTTCTGTTTATCAATCAGGGAAACCTGAAATTCGAGGAACAGGCGCTGGTACTGGGGGTTGCTGTGGGGGACCAGGGGGAACCGCAGTCGTCAATGGGCATCGCGTGTGCCGACTTCAATCGCAACGGTCTGCTGGATCTGTTCGTCACAAATTTTGAAAACGCGGCCAATGATTTCTATGAACAACTGGAAGTCGGCGGATACGTGACCACCAATTCCCGTCTCGGACTGGATACGACATCACGACCCATGCTGGCATTCGGAACCATCTTTGCCGATTTCAATTTGGATCAGTGGCCCGATCTGTTTGTTGCGAACGGGCATATCTGGGATCTAAGTGGACTCGGAACCGAGCATGAATACGAAATGACGCAACAGCTCTTTTATAATCAGCAGGGAAAGCGGTTTCAGGATGTTTCGCAGAATGCGGGGCCCTATTTTCAATCAAAATTTCTGGGACGCGCGACTGCTGCCGGTGATATCGATAACGATGGCGATGCCGACCTGCTGGCAACGCATGAAATCAAACCGGCGGCACTCCTGCAAAATGTGAGTCCTCCGCAAGGCAAGAGCGTGCGCCTGCGATTCATCGGTGTGCAAGGCGCGAGGGAACCGCTGGGGTGTACTCTGAAAGTTGTGACCGACGATGTGGAACAGATCCTGGTCATTCCGGCTGGAGGCAGCTATCAGGCGTCCAGCGATCCACGTGTGATCGTACCTGCAGGAAATGCGACATCAATCCAAAGCCTGGTACTCACCTGGCCCGATGGCAGCCGCGAAGAATGGAAAGATCTGCCAATCCAGAGAGAATGGACACTGATTCAGGGGACGGGGCAATAACCGCTCTTGCAGGTTCACTTTTATTTGTGGTACTACGGTGTTCCAATTGATACCGTTTCCACACGCTTTGGTTTTTCAAATATCGGACTGAGTTCTGCATGACCGCGATTCTGGGCATCTCCGCTTTCTATCATGATTCAGCAGCTGCCATTATTGTGGATGGTGAGATTATCGCTGCTGCCCAGGAAGAACGGTTTACCCGCATCAAACATGATGCGGCCTTTCCGGAACAGGCAATCGCGTACTGTCTGGAAGAAGCAGGCCTGACACCCGATCAGATCGATCTTGTGGGCTTTTATGAAAAACCGTTTTTAAAGTTTGAACGTCTGCTGGAAACAACGCTGGCTTTCGCACCGTGGGGGTTCAAAGCGTTTCTGAATACGATTCCCAGCTGGCTCAAAACCAAGCTGCATCTTCCCCGTGTGATCAACGACGGATTGAATCAGCAGTACAACAAGCGGATCGTGTTTGTAGAGCATCATGAGTCACACGCTGCCAGCGCTTTCTATCCTTCACCGTTCGAAGAGGCGGCTTTTCTGACCGTGGATGGTGTGGGAGAATGGGCGACTGCCAGCTATGGAGTCGGTCGGGGAAACCGGATCGAGATCCAGAGCGAACTCTACTTTCCTCACTCCGTCGGACTATTGTATTCGGCATTTACATACTATTGCGGGTTTAAGGTGAACTCGGGCGAATATAAACTGATGGGCCTGGCTCCCTATGGGGAACCCCGGTATGCCAGTCTGATTCGTGAAAATCTGGTGGATATCAAGCCTGATGGATCGATTCGCCTCGATTTATCCTGTTTCGATTACTGTCATGGTCAGACCATGACTTCCAGAAAATTCCATCAGCTGTTTGGCGGTGAACCCCGCCAGCCGGAATCGCAAATCACGCAGCGCGATATGGATCTGGCTGCATCCATCCAGATGGTAACCGAAGAGATTCTGATGAAAATGGTGCAGCACGTGCATGCACAGACCGGACAGTCGCGGCTCTGCATGGCTGGTGGAGTCGCCTTGAATTGCGTGGCGAATGGCAAGATTCTGCGGGAAGGCCCCTTTGAAGAAATCTGGATTCAGCCGGCTGCAGGAGACGCAGGCGGCGCATTGGGGGTGGCCCTGTTTATCTGGAATCAACTGCTCAGGAAACCGCGCACGATTCGACCCCAAGATCAGCAGCAGGGAAGTTTCCTGGGGCCTCGTTTTTCTGAGGATCAGATTCGGAAATTTCTGGATGAGAGTGGCGTGGTGTACCATTATCGCCAGGATGAAGAAGAACTTTGTAACGAAGTGGCCGGTTACATTGCGAATGAGAAAGTGGTGGGCTGGATGCAGGGGCGAATGGAATTTGGGCCACGTGCATTGGGAGGGCGGAGTATTCTCGGCGATGCGCGCAGTACAACGATGCAGTCGATCATGAACCGGAAAATCAAATTTCGAGAATCGTTTCGCCCTTTTGCTCCTTCGGTTTTACAAAGCCGGGTCGCTGACTATTTTGATTTTCCTCCCAATGTAGACAGTCCTTACATGCTGCAGGTTGCCGACGTACAGACACATCAGCGAAATACGCTGCCCGCAGAAAGTGCGCAGCTTACAGGTCTGCAGAAGCTGCAACAGGTTCGATCCAGTGTGCCTGCAATTACGCACGTCGATTTTTCTTCTCGACTGCAGACGGTCGACGCGGATCGTCATGGACGGTATTTTAAATTGATAACCGCGTTTGAAAAGTTGACCGAATCACCAGTCATTATTAACACCAGTTTTAATGTGCGTGGCGAGCCGATTGTCTGCGGGCCGGAGGACGCGTATCAGTGTTTTATGGCAACTAATATGGACGTACTCGTGCTCGAACAGTTTATCATTCTCAAGTCAGAGCAACCTGATGCGCGGACCTTTGAAGATGACCAGCACCTGGATGAGTTCGCGCTGGATTAAATTCATCGATCATGACTTAAGAAAGCGGAACCTGAAGATGGCATTAGCAGAAATCAACTGGAAACCTGCACCACGCGAGTTGCGGATTTTCTCAGTGGCGGTGGGCTGCCTGCTGGCATTGATTGCATTTGTCAGCTTTCGCGCGACAGCCGCGGTTCCCCTGGCAGTGACGCTGACGGGAATGGCGTTGCTGATCGTAGTGTCTGGACTCATCGCTCCTGCAACGATCAAGCCCGTTTATCTGGGGTGGATGATCCTGCTGTACCCCGTTCGCTGGATTGTTTCCTGTCTATTGATTGCTGTGGTATATTATCTGCTGATCACACCGATCGGACTCGCCTTGCGACTGCTGGGACATGATCTGATTGGCAGACGCTTTGATTCGCAGGCGACCTCCTACTGGAAGTCAGAACGTCGCACCAGGCGGGAACGGGATTATTTTCGTCAGTTTTGATGCGGGTTGAAATTACCGATTACGTAACAGAAATCAGAGGTAAGAAAATGTCAGAACAGTCCGATTCACAATCGAATGCATCTGAAGAACAGACGTCTGATTTCCTGTCGCAATCTGAATCGAAGGCTCCCGGAATCCTGGCTGAGTTCTGGGATTTTTTAAAGCATAACAAGAAATGGTGGTTAGCGCCGATCATTATCGCGCTTCTGTTGATTGGCCTGCTGATACTCATCAGTGGCAGCGCGATCGCACCGTTTATCTATCCCATTTAATCGGATGCATTGCTTCAGCAGTTCCGTAATCTCTCAGGTATTACAGATTCTCTAAAGCCGAATTATCACGTACTGTACAGGCGGAAATGTTCGTTATGAATTTTTATAAAATAACATTTTCTTTATATCTATTATAAAAAAATTCTTTCCTTTATGAATTTTTCTTGGTAGCCTAAAGGCAGCACATCAAACATTCTAATTTATTTCTTGTGAATCATTCATTCGAATTTACGACCTTCTAAGATTCAGGAGACACCAAAGTGCGACCAGCTTTGTACTCAGTTCTGTTGTTTTCTCTTATTGCTCTCTCTGGTTGTGGTAGTGATCCCACAGCTGATCTTGGAACCTCTGTTACGGTTACCGGAACAATCACCATGGATGGCAATCCCTCTGATGGTGTAGAAGTAATTTTTAAGAGGCTCGATGCAGGGGCACCTGCTGAATATCGACAGTATGTTGCAACGACCGATTCGGCCGGCAAGTACAGCCTTGAAAATGTGTACCCGGCGAAATACGCAGTGATGGTCAATGAGAAAAAAGATGAAAAAGCAGAAGAAGAGGGGGCAGCCGCCTTTGAAACGGGCCCTTATAAAAATTATGGCGCGCAAAGTGAACTTGTAGCCGAAGTCACAGAAACCAATAAAACTTTTGATTTTGAGTTAACCTCAAAATAAACAAATTCCTTTCAAAAGAGCCGGAGTGCCCTGAGTTAAAACATGAACTCAGGGCTCTGCGCTGCATAAAAATAATAAGAGCGAAACACTGGTCTGGCTTGCCAGCACAGTCAATCAAATTAACACAGTAGAAGACGAAGGCAACTTTCTCTGGCGGGGTTTTTACCGCGTGAAGAGTTGATCGTAAATCTAATATTTCGTGTGAAGCGATTTGGTATTCCCAATCGTTATCCCAGACTATGCGTTATTATTTTTTAATTGTTGTAAAGGAGTTTACTTATGAAACGCAAGGCATTTACGTTAATTGAGCTATTGGTGGTGATCGCCATCATTGCCATTCTGATCGCATTGCTTCTACCGGCGGTACAACAGGCTCGTGAGGCAGCCCGTCGCAGCACCTGTAAGAACAATCTGAAGCAGATTGGCCTGGCTCTGGCCAACTACATTGATCGCACGAGTGGTGTATTTCCTCGTTCTGTCATTTCTCCCGCCGGTGCAACCTGCTGTTGTCAGAGCTATTCCTCTTCAGCTCCGGTAGACAGAACTGGCGTTCCGCATAGCTACCATACCATGCATACGATGCTGCTGCCCTATATCGATCAGGCCAATATCTATAATCAGATAAACATGAGCCTGCGTTTTGATGATGCCACAAATTTACCAGCAGGAGCCAACCAGATTCCTGTCTACATCTGTCCCAGCGACAATCGGACCCATGATTCATCGGTCAGTAATAACGGTCTGGCGACGCACAATTACCCTGGTGCCGGCTCGACCCATTCTTATGGTCTGTGTGGTTATCATGGAACTTCGGGAGTCTTCGCCGAACGGAACGGACAGTTGCATCCCACTTTAGATAAACCAACTCACCCGGCCATGAAATTACGGCTGATCACAGATGGTACTTCTAATACCATCTGTTTCTCAGAATTTGCTCAGAACCGGGCGAAAACAGCTAACTGCGGGTTTACCAGTACTACAAATCAGGCGAAGTATGGTTGGGCACAACCTGCTGTGGGAGGTACGGCTTATTCGATCCGTCGGGAGTCCACTCCCAACGGTTGTCATGGCACCTCGACCAATGGATCGAATTCCGGGATTGCCCGGAGCTGGCACGTTGGTGGCGTACATGCCCTGATGGTAGACGGGTCGGTGCACTTTGTAGGTGACAGCATTGATGGTCCTACCTGGCAGTACCTGCATTCATTCAGTGATGGGAATGTCGTCAGTATCAATCAGTGATATTGATCCCATTGGTTCGCAATGGGTTTGATTTGGAAAATGATGAACCTGAAAGTGGATATTCCGTTTTCAGGTTCATTTTTACGTTTGCCTGTGATAACCTTGAGTGTGTACAAATGTGTGTATTTCGTGTTTTGTGCCAGATCGTCTTGACGCCAGTCCCGGGTACTGGTTGAATTAATAGAGGGAAATCTGGTTGTCAGTATTAACAAAGATACGAAACCTGCATGAAATCCCGGTGTTTATTATTAAAGCGATCTTTTCTAAATAATCAGAACACAGATCAGAGACAGATTTTCATCCTTCTTCTCTGGGAATTATATCCGTTCTCACTGGTTCGAGTCTGATGTGCTCTCTCCAGTCGGACCGGTACTTTTTTAACGAATGATAAGTTTCAGGTAATCAGGTCAGTTGCTCACAAGTATTACGATTACACGTAAAATGGAGGACTGTTTTCAGCTTAAAGGATAGACCTTTTCAGGCATTTAAATGGTGTAGTTTTTTTGCTGTCTTACTGACCCAACCACGAAACGATTAAATTTTTGTCACAACAACAGAATAAAAAAGCCCTTCCACAGTAGATCTCTATCAAGTCAGTATCATTCGCCGCTCAATGACTTTTTAAGACAGCATTTTCTGCCAGTGTGTCAAAAACTGTTTCGTCATTAATTACTAATTAAAACTTATTCATTTCTAAGAAGGAGAGATCCCTAGATGAAACGCAAGGCATTTACATTAATTGAGCTTCTGGTGGTGATTGCGATTATCGCAATTCTGATTGCATTGCTGTTGCCAGCCGTGCAGCAGGCCCGTGAAGCGGCCCGTCGCAGTACCTGCAAAAATAATCTGAAGCAGATTGGTCTGGCACTGGCTAACTATCTCGATCGTACAACGGGAGTTTTTCCCCGGGCCAGTATTTCCCCGAACGGGAGAGGTTGTTGCTGCGGCACCTATACTGCTTCCGCACATAATACGACGGGAGTTCCACACAGTTTTCATACGCTGCATACCATGTTGCTGCCTTATATCGATCAGGCGAATATTTATAATCAGATGAATATGAGTCTGCGTTATGATGATGCCACAAATTTACCTGCAGGAGCCAACCAGATTCCTGTTTACATCTGCCCCAGTGACAATCGTACTCATGACTCATCTGTCAATAATAATGGTCTGGCGACGCATAATTATCCGGGAGCCGGCTCAACGCATCCTTCGGGTTTTTGTGGTCAGCATGGAACATCCGGAGTGTTTGCCGAACGAAACGGACAGTTAAATGAACTGGGTACTGCGTTGACCCATCCCGCGATGAAACTGCGTCTGATCACCGACGGGACTTCCAATACGATCTCATTCTCTGAGTTTGCTCAGAACAGGACGAAGACAGCTAATTGTGGCTTTACTGGTACGGGGAATCAGGCCAAATATGGCTGGGCAGAACCCGCACTGGGTGGTACTGCTTATACGATTCTCAATTTGTCGACGCCGAATGGTTGTAACGGAACCAGTTCCGCTGGTTCCAACTCCGGGATTGCCCGCAGCTGGCACGTTGGTGGCGTACATGTTCTGATGGTGGATGGGTCGGTGCACTTTGTTGGTGACAGCATTGATGGACCTACCTGGCAGAGCCTACATACTTTCAGTGACGGGAATGTCGTCAGTATCAATCAGTAATATTGAGCAGTTTGTGAACTGAAACACGTAAAGCCAACTCTGATGAGATCAAAGTGTAGCTAACCCGCCCGTTCCTTTTTTCCTGATACAGGAGCGGGCGGTTTTCGTTTTTAGTTGTATTCACATTGCAGGATCAGGTATCTTATCTGTTCAAGGTCCTGTATCCAAACTGCTGATTCAGTCGACAACTTGGAAAAATATTCTCGTCCGAACAGGCTGTTATGACTCGCAAAGCGGAAACTCTGATTTTACTGGCAGTCGTTTCAGTTATCTTCGCGTTGTACGGCTCCTTCTATTCGAACACGTTTCTGTATGACGATTCCGAACAGGTACTGGCACAGCAGCCCCTGGAATCATTCGACGATCTCATCATGATCTTCACAGAGCCCAGTTTTCCAACACTGCCTTACTATCGACCTCTGACCCGGGCATCAATCATCCTTCAGAAAACATTACACGGCGATGATGCCCGCTGGTTTCATCTGTTCAATGCGCTGCTGGCAAGTATGACAGTGGGCATAGCGTGGCTGCTGATTCGTCTGCCCGTGTTTAGAATTCAGCCGGTTCCTGCTTTGTTTGTTGTAGCTCTGTTTGGTCTGCATCCCGCGGCTTCTTCCTGCGTCTATCCTGTCTCGTCGGGGCGTGAAACATTATTGCCTGCCGCTCTGATACTGCTCTCGACCTGGTGTTTCCTGAAAGGGACACAGAAGTATTACTGGTGGGCCGTCGTAACCTGTGGTCTTGCATTTCTTGCGAAAGAGCAGGCGATTGTGTTGCCTGTGTTATTTGTGATTGCTGACCGGTTGAAACTGACGGGTCTTCCAGAGCAGAAACAGAAGATCGACTGGTTACGGCGTTATGCCCCCTTTCTGTTACTCACAGCGGGTTATCTGCTGTTGCGCTGGCTACTGTTCAGCGGTACGGAAGTAAAACTCATGCTGGCAGAGCAGCCACTGGGGCCATTTTACTCACTACTGTATTCGCTGCAGACCAGTTTTGTTCCGTTTGTAGAACTGGTGTATGAGCCACCCATTGATGTCTGGTTCGATCCAATGCGTATTACAGTCGCATTGCTGCTGACGGGAATACTCATCTATTTTGTGTTCAGAAAATCAGATGTCCTGGCCCGGACTGCCTGTTTCTGGGGAGCCTGGTTTTTGCTGTTGATTCTGCCGACATCCAATATTCTGGAACAGGAATGCTTTTATTCAGAGCGTTACGTTTTCCTGGCGATGCTGGCTCCGCTGGCGCTGTTTGCGTCAATCGTCAGTCAGTACTGGGATCGTTTTCTGGTTCGGAAACTGTTTGTGATTACAGGTCTGCTGGCGGGCGTGTGCCTGGCCTGTATCAGTGGGATTCGCGGTTTTTATTTTGAGAATGAAGAGACATTTTTCCAGCAATGGGTCAATACGAATCCCAGTTCGCCGACCGCGCATGTGCATCTGGGACTGGTTTACGCCAGTCATGGACAGTTTTCGGAAGCAATTGCCTGTTACGAGCGGGCTCTGGCAATCGACCCGGAATTCACAGGGGCACTGATCAACCAAGCCAACGATCTGGTGACAATGCAGCAATATGACCAGGCGATTCAACTGTATCAGCGGTCACTGGAACTGCTGGATGAAAAGTTACAGCATCTCGAGGTCGGTGTATATCATAACCTGGGGAACGCCTGGTGGGGCAAACAGGATGCAGAGCGGGCAATCCAGTCATATGAACATGCGATTGAACTCTCTCCCGAGCATCTGCCTTCGTATCTGGCGCTGGCGGATATTTATCTGCAACAGAATCAACCCGCACATGCCGCCCGTTATTTAAATGCGGCGTTGAAGCTGGAATCAGCGACGAAACAGAAACAACGTGAAATCCACAACGTCATGCAGCGTTTTCATCTGGAATGATTTTATTATATTTTATTTGTAACTGACTGATTTTTCTGATCTGGTTCCGGACACGATGGTACTATTCATGATACGAAAACTGATACTCTGCTCAACATTGCTCTGTCTACTGACTGCCTGCAGTTTTGGTGAGTCACAAGAGCAGGAGACGGAAGCACAACCGTTGACCGCGCGTGAGGCTGTGATTCAATCATTGCCAGCGGTCGAAATTCAACTGAAGGAAATCACCCCCGAAACCCTGCCGGCGGAAATTGAGAAACATCGCGGGAAAGTAGTGTTTGTTGATTACTGGGCGACCTGGTGTCCAATGTGCCTGGATTCGTTTCACCACTTAAGTAGATGGCACCAGGAGTATGCCGATAAAGGTCTGGTGATTCTGGCGATCAACCTCGATGAAGATAATGAGAGCAATCGCAAGGTCGTGAAGGAATATCTTACCGAACAGCGTGCCCCTTTCGAGAACTTTATCAGCACTGTGAAACCTGATGCAATACGCGACGAGAAATTTGGCATCGAAGGCAGCACTCTCCCTTTCTGCCAAATTTATAATCGAGAGGGGGAACTGGCTGTGACGCTGGGAAATGTCAATCCGGAGCGACTCTACGGCGAAGTATCGATCTCTGACGCCTTAACGAAACTGTTTACTGAAACAGACTCAGCCAAAAATGCCAACAGGTAAATATCAGGATGCGTTGCCGAGAGCCTGCAGTTCCGGGTAGCGCTCGTCGGTGTCACCGGTCTGTGCTTTCAGTTTCTTTAACTGGCCTTTCAATTTCTCAAGCACATCCTGGTAAGCGGGGTCTGCAATCACGTTTTGCATTTCATGGGGGTCTTTGCGTAGGTCATAGAGTTCCCAATGTGGGGTTGTGGGAGTTTTTAGCGCACCAGGAGCATCCAGAGGCAGGCCGTAGAAGAAAATCAGTTTATAGTTTTTCGTGCGAATTCCGTAGTGAGCCGGGTTGTCATGATGCGTCATATGCATCCAGTAGCGGTAGTAGGTTGCTTCGGGCCAGTCTGCAGGGGCATCCTCACCTTTCAGGACAGGCAGAAATGAGCGTCCCTGCATGAATTCAGGTTTCTCAACACCTGCCATTTCCAGTAGGGTTGGTGCGAAATCGACATTGTTGATGATGTTTTCATTTTTCGAATTCGCCTTGATCCACTTCGGATAGCGTACAATGAAAGGCATCCGTAATGATTCTTCATACATCCAGCGCTTGTCGATATAGTCATGTTCCCCCAGCATGAAACCCTGGTCGGCAGTATAAATAATGATCGTGTTGTCCAACTCGCCTGTCTGTTTCAGGTATTCCACCAGACGCTGAATATTATCATCAACGCCGCGCACACATCTGAGATACTTTTTCAGATAACGCTGATACGCTTCCCGTGTATATTGTTCAGAAGAGAGTAGCGGATCTACAAACATATGGTGGCCCATGTTACGTCTCTCATTGCGAAGCCCGATCGAAGTGCCATAGAGTGCATGGTGCAACGGTCCATGTTGACCACGATGCCAGAGAGAGTCGGGTTCGGGAATGACAACATCCTGGTAGAGCCAGTCGTAACGTTCCGCATTTTCAAAATTATCATGCGGGGCTTTGAAATGATGCATCAGGAAGAACGGTTTCTCTTTCTGTTTGCGGTTCTTCAGCCATTTCAAAGAGAGATCTGTGATCACATCGGAAGAATGTTTTGAGTCGTATCCGCCAGTACGGAATTCGTTTTTCGGCCAGGGCAGGGGCCCACGAACCCGAAAGACAGGGTTAAAATAACTACCCTGGCCCGGCAGTACCGTGTAGAAGTCGAACGCAGCCGGCTCTTTTTTCAGATGCCACTTGCCGATCATCGCAGTTTCATAACCGGCTGATTTGATGAGTTTCGCCAGGTGCTGCTGTTCCGGTCCAATCGCACCATTCAGTGTGGTCACGCCGTTGACGTGCGAGTATTGCCCCGTCATCAGAGTGGCGCGGCTGGGAGTGCAGATCGAGTTCGTACAGAATACGTTTTTCAGCAGTATGCCTTCACTGGCCAGACGGTCCAGTGTGGGGGTTGGATTCAGCACCGCCAGTCTGCTTTGATAAGCGCCGATGGCATGGGCGGCATGATCGTCAGACATGATATAGAGGATGTTGGGGCGTTTTTCGTCAGCCCGAGCCGTACTCAGGATTGCGGTCAGACACAGAATCAGGCAGCAGAAGCGCTTTGCTTGCATGGGTTCCCGTCTTTCAAATTAGAAAGGTAAATTGCTTTTTGGGGAGGCGGCAAAGAATCTGTTTGCAGAGTCCCGACGAAATGCATAGACTGAGATTATACCAGAGCCTTCCATTGATTTGTAATCTCTGACTGTCTGGGACCACGAGATTCACTCCAGAAAACCTGCGTTCAGTATTTTCATCCTTGCCTCCGGATCCGATACCATGCCTTACTTGAGCCACTGTCGAATTGTTTATGCTTTGCTGATTGTGTTGACTGTCTCTCTGCTGGCGACGCAACTTCAAGCGGCGCAGCATACCAATGTGATTTTGATCATGACTGACGATCAGGGGGGCTGGGATTATGGCTTCCAGGGAAACAAACATCTGAATACGCCTCACCTGGATGCGATGGCTGCCAACGGGGCGCGACTCAGTCGATTCTATGTCAGTCCGGTCTGTACGCCAACCCGTGCCAATCTGATGACGGGGCGTTACAACTATCGCACCCGGGCTATTGACACTTACATCGGTCGCGCGATGCTGGAACCGACTGAAGTAACCATCGCCGAAGCGCTCGCTCCTGCAGGCTACCGCACGGGAATCTTCGGCAAATGGCATCTGGGAGATTCGTATCCCCTCAGGCCACAGGACCAGGGGTTTCAGGAAGTGCTCGTACATCGGGGAGGCGGCATTGGGCAGCCCAGCGACCCACCGGAAGGAGCCGGGAAATATACCGATCCGGTATTGTTCCACAATGGCGAGAAGAAACAGATGCAGGGCTATTGCACGGATATCTATTTTGATCACGCGCTGAAATTCCTTGAGCAGAACGAATCGCAGGACAAGCCGACATTCATGTATATCGCGACCAACGCACCGCACGGTCCGTTTCATGATGTGCCTGAAGATCTCCGCAAAAAATATCAGGCGATGGATCTGACAGACGCTTACGGCTTTGATATGAATCCGAAACGCAAAAATGAAAAACAGTTTGATAAAACATCGCGTGTCTTTTCCATGATCGAAAATATTGATCAGAATATCGGCAAGCTTTTTCAGCATCTTAAGAAGATTGACGCATTGGATAATACACTGGTCCTGTTTCTAAACGACAATGGACCGAATGGTCCCCGATATGTGGGGGAACACCGCGGAGCAAAGGGGAGTGTGAATGAAGGGGGCATCCGCTCCGTATTAATCGCGCATTGGCCGGCTCAACTGAAAGCGGGCACTGTGAACCCCACCATTGCCGCCCATTACGATCTGTTTCCCACTATCCTGGCGGCAACCGGTGTTGAAAAACCAGCAGGGTTGAAACTGGACGGCATCAATGTGTTACCCCTCCTTAAGAATAAAGCGGATCAGTGGCCCGAACGGTCTCTGTTTCTGCAGTGGCATCGGGGGGATGAACCTCAACCCCGCACGAATGCTGCGGTGGTGACGCAAGATTACAAAATGACGTTCTCCAAACCGGATGAACCGGGCAAGCTGTTTCATCTTCAGAACGATCCGGCAGAACGCCAGGATCTGGCGGCTGCGAAAACAAAGCTGGCGTCCCACATGACAGAGCAGTACAACAACTGGTTTCAAGATGTGAGTTCGACACGCCCTGATAATTACGCGCCGCCCCGAATTCATATCGGGAATCCAAAAGAAGAGACAACGGTTCTCACGCGTCAGGACTGGCGTTACTCAGGTCCCAAGGGGAAAGGCTGGACCAGTGATGCGCGAGGTCACTGGCTGGTCACCATTGAACAGACGGGGCTTTATGATATCAAAGTGCTGTTTGGCAAAGAACGCGATGAGGCCACAGCCGAATTGACTGTGCAGGTCGGGCACGATCTGTTTCATGCAGAGGTACCGGCTGGTAAAAGCGAACATGTCTTTCAGAACGTGAAATTACACGCAGGGGAACAGACAATCGACATCAAAATTGTGGAAGGCAAGATCGAACGTGGACCGAAAATGGTCTATATCACACAGAAAGCTCAGTAGCCCTCTAATCCTTCATATTATGAATTGAACAGGGTTTGAGCTCTGATGTCGTGCTATTTCAAACAGTTCTTTCTCAAAGAATGTGAAAAACAGGCCTGATCTGGAATGGTCACAGGCTGTGATTCAAATTACCATAAATAAGGAATATTAATTTATGGGGTGAGGTCTGTTTCTGTTTTCTGCCGGTTTCATTTGGGAAACCTCCAGCAAATTGATTGCTGGCACGTAGGAAGTGCATAGCAGATACTTGCCGAACCATGGTGAATTGACTACTGACAGTCAATCAATACTCACACCTGCCAGTCGCGAAACCAGTGGGCTGGCCTCTTTAATGGGATTGATTAATGCAAAAGAATTCAAATTTCAGCCGTCGCGAATTTCTGAAGACCACCACTGCTGGTGCCGCTGCGATTTCAGCGGGTGTCTGGACAGGAGTTGCTCCGGCCGCTTCAAAGTCTGCCAACGGTAAACTGAACATCGCCTGTATCGGTACTGCTAACCGGGCCGCCGCAGATGTGGATGGCGTCAAAGGCGAAAATATCGTCGCGCTGGTCGATGTTGACAGTAATTATCTCGATCGTGCCTCAGCCAGTTTCCCGAATGCCCGTCTGTATGCCGACTATCGTGAGATGCTGGAAAGCGAAGAAGGAAAAATTGATGCGGTCGTGATTGGTACGACCGACCATCATCATGCTCCCGCGACGATACGTGCCATTCGCAAAGGGCTGCACGTTTATTGTGAGAAGCCTCTGACCCATACGGTTCAGGAAGCACGTATCATTGCAGAAGAAGCGAAAAAGCAGGGAGTCGCCACTCAGCTGGGAACACAGATTCATGCTGGCGATAATTATCGTCGCGTGGTTGAAATCGTGGAGTCCGGTGTCCTGGGAGATATCGGTGAAGTTCACGTCTGGGTTGGTAAAGGCTGGGGAGGCGGGGATCTGCCAACGGAAACTCAGGCACCTCCCAAGAATCTGAACTGGGATCTGTGGCTGGGCCCCGCGCCTGAACGTCCTTATGCAGCAGGACGCTATCATCCCGCTCAATGGCGTCGCTGGTGGCAGTTCGGTCAGGGAACCCTGGGCGATATGGCCTGTCACTACATGGACCTGCCTTTCTGGGCCCTGAAGCTACGTCATCCCACCCACTGTGAAGCAGAAGGTCCGGAAGTTCATCCGGAAGCCTGCCCGCACGGATTGACCGTTCGCTACAAATTCCCCAAGCGAGGGGATCTGGCTCCGGTCAACCTGACCTGGTACGATGGAAACATGATTCCGAAAAAAGTCGCCGGCGAACGCGTTCCCGGCAGCGGGGTGATGTTTGTGGGATCGGAAGGCAGTATGTTTGCCAACTACAGCAGCTATAAATTATTCCCCAAGGAAAAATTTGCTGATTTCACCCCTCCCAAGCAGAGCATTCCGAAGTCAATCGGACATCATGCGGAATGGATCAAAGCCTGTAAAGATGGTTCACCCACAACCTGCAACTTTGATTATTCTGGCGCTTTGACCGAATCGGTTCTGCTGGGCAATGTCTCCTACCGTGCCAAGAAAGCACTGGACTGGGATGCTGCCAGCCTGAAAGCCACCAACTGTCCCGAAGCCGACCAGTACATCACGAAAGAGTACCGTGCCGGCTGGGAAGTGGTCTAATTAAGAAAGCCATCCAGTTCTGTCCGGCTCCTCAATCGTGAGTGAGCCGGGCTACTGGCCTTCGATGTACTTGAGCTGAATCTCGGTATTCGGCAGTTTCTTTTTCAGTTCTGCAACCCCTTTTTCTGTGACCGCCGTTCGTGTCAGTTTCAGTTCTTTGAGACTGGTGAGTGGTTCCAGATGTTTTAATCCCTCATCCGAGACTGCGGTCGAACCAAGATGCAGGAATTCCAGTTTCTGCATGTCTTTCAGATATTTCAGTCCTGCATTGGTCAGGCGGGTATTATCCAGGTTTAACCATTCCAGGCTGGTCAGTCCCTGCAACGGTTCGACTCCGGCATCGGTCAGTCCGACACGCCACAGATTCAGTTTTTTCAGCTTTCCCAGTCCGGATAGATGTTTCATGCCTGCATCTGAAAGCAGACTGTTTTCACTCAGGTCGATTTCTTCCAGTTGCGGAATCTTTGCGAAGACTGCCAGCCCCTCGTCTGAGATCTGATTCTGTGAGAGTCGTGTTTTCTTCAGTTTGGGGAATTGAGTCAGTGTTGCGAGACCATCATCGTCTACCAGTGTTTTTGCCAGATAGAGTTCTTCGAGTTTATTCAGATCCTTCAGCTGTGAGAGACCATCACCGCTGACCCAGAGGAAATCGAGCATTAACGCTTTCAGGTTGGTCAGCTGATTGATGTCTGCCATCGCGTCATCGTCAATATCCGAGTTGCCGGACAGACGTAATGCTTTGAGTTTCGAAAGCCCCGTCAGATATGAGATCGCTTTGTTATTTAACGAGCAGTTTCGCAGGTCGAGGTTTTCCAGCGTCGTGACTTTTCCCACCGATTCTAATGCTGCATCAGTGATGGGAGTTTCGTTTAACAGCAGAGAACGGAGATGCGATAAGCCTGCGATTTCTTTCAGGGCTGCATCATCGATCTTTGTGCCACGAAAATCGACTTCAATCACATAACCGGCTTGATCCTGTTTCAGTTTTGCTCCCAGCGTTTTCAGGGATTCCGCCAGTTTTACTTCACTTTCAGGTACTGTCGCTTTAGGAGTATCCGTTGATTGCTCTGTTTTCTTTGCCTGGTTGGCAACCGGCTCGTTCTGGGTGGGCTTATCAGCACAACCTGAAATTAAAAGTAGTGATAAAGCGAAAAGGGACATGCCCCGAAACGGTTTCATAGCGGAATCCTTCATACGTAAAAGCGAAAATTCGTGTCACGTTTAAAGCATACCGACTCAGGATATTGCTCAAAACCGAATCGGGGCAGCAATTCCACTTTTTACTGAAATGTTATATTGAAAAACGTTATTTTCGTTGGTTGAATTTCAACGCATACAAGTCAGCATCCTGCATCTTAAAACGAAGCCGGACTGGTTTGCCTGAGATGCTGGAAACATTGGAGCCCTGTTTCCATTTCACGATGCGGGCGATGTGATCACCATAGATCGGTTCGCAATCATCCAGTGAAAAACCGGGTATGGGAATTCCTGCAGCGTCCTGCAACTCAACCAGAATCTGACCGGCGGCACTGGTCGAATAGTTGATCTCCAGTTCATCACCAGCAAATTGTAATGGTTTCGTCACCAGCGTTCCCCCGTTGAGAGGCGCATTGACGGAAGCGATTCCATCCAGTCGCGTCACATAACGTCGACCGCCTGTAAGGAAAAAAGACATTTCTGCGGGACCGGTCTGGTGAATACCAATCGCAGCATAGTTGGCCCGGTTGGCCCAGCCGTCCTGGCCGATACCAGGTCGGATATACGATTGAGTAAATTCCCGATCAAACTGGGAATTTCCCCGGGCACTCATAAACAGAATATCGGTGGCAGATCCTCGCTTAGCCATGAATCGGGTGGGCAGCGCGAAATAAATATGCGGGGCCCGAAAATAGGGTTGCGTACAGGCCGTATAAAGGTGTTCGTTCGGTAAATTTGCCTGCATTTTTACGAGCGGTGTCCAGTGAATGAAGTCCTGTGAGGTGGTGCGGGCAATGCCACGATAGCCTTTGATAAAACGACGGAAATAACAGACGTAAGCCCGTTCACTTTCAGACCAGAATGCATAGTTCTGTGAATCAAAGTATTTTCCCCACTCTTCCGGAATGACTGGTTCCTGCTGGAGCGGTTTCCAGTGGATTCCATCGGGAGAAACAAATGCTTTGAGCCCCCCCGGCCCGCGGCGTTGTTTGACTTCCAGATGCTGATTGGGCTGATAGGCGAGTCCTCCCAGTGCTTTGTATTTTTCAGATTCAGGGACTCCGGGGCGGGTATCAATAAAGGGAGTGAAGTTATGATTGACCAGAAACTCATTCATCAGCACAACGTTGCCCTGGGGAAATGTCGGATGATCCGGATAAATGCCAAGATGCGGCAGTGTCCAGTGAATCGCATCAGGACTCTCGGCATAGAGGGTAACTTCTCCATCGTGATACTGCTCCCAGCCTTTCTTCCAGTGATTGCCTGGTTGAGTATCTCCGCGGTAGTAAAACTGATACCCCCGATCTGATTTGAGGACTGTGGCGTAATGACCGTGAGGCCGCGGTGGTGTCACAGCAGGCATGAGTTGCGGTGGATGCAGCTTCAGTTCAGCATGTTCAAGTTCATCGATCAAAAATCGATCTACAAACAGTTCACGACGCGAGCCGATTTCCAGAACAGGATCATCAGCCAGACAATCCAGGGAGAACATACAGAACGGTATTAGAACAGACAGGATTGTTTTCATGGGATAATCCTTGCAATTGTGAATGGCAATCTGCTGACGATTGCCAAAGGTCCGGATTCTTTAAAATCCTGGTCAGAACTCCTTCAGCGAACTGATCATGGTCAGTACCGGCTGCAGATGGCGGGTCATTTGTTCGACCGCAAGAATGGGGTCACCGGCTTTGATGGCTTCAATGATCTGCTGGTGGTCTTCCACAAACAATTGAGTCGGTTGAGGAAAATGTTGAATTCCCTGCTGAAAATAATTTACTACGACTTGATGAAACTGGGAAATCAGGCTTTGGTCGGCTGAGGCCAGGAGAATTTCGTGAAATAACATATCTTGCTTTACAAATTCCTTCAGTTGGAATTTCGGATCCAGTTTCTGGCTCGCCAGCAGTTCGGCCTGTTCAGAAACGATTTGCTGAAGACGATCCAGTTGATCCGGCTGGATATTTTCCACAACCAGAGGCATCGCTCCGATTTCAATCACAACGCGAAACCGCGCGATCTCCATCCAGCCTTTGTGTTGCGACATCTGGGGGATCAGAACTTTTTCCAGGATCGAACCAACGTCTCCCTGAGCGACCGATATCCCTACTTTGGGACGTCCGGTAACAATGCCTAATCCGCGCAATGCTCCTACGGCTTCTCTGATGACAGACCGCGAAACCCCGTATTGATCTGTCAGACTTTCAACCGTTCCCAGAAAAGAGCCCGGTGTTAGTTTTTCCTTTTGAATTTTAGTGCAGATCTTTTCCGCGATTTGAGCGCTCTGGGGATTAGATGGAGAAAATATGTTTTTTGAAGTATTCGCAGAAAGATCCGGCATAGTGACCTGCATTCAGAAAACGGGTGAGTTTGAGAGGAGGGATTTCTTTCGATATTGATCGAGCTGATCTAAATCATAAATGAATGTCGATGTCGTGTAAAATCACTTGGATAAAGGATCATAAAAATAATTGGTCACCTGCAAGAGTACGAAAAGTAGTTCTCTATTCCGTTTGCTCAAAAACGAAATTCATAAGCCTGGCGTTCCCCATCATCTTCCAGTGAATCAATCATGCTGATCTCTGCCCGTTTCATGGTAAGATAATCAGCGATTCGGCTTGCTCCGAATCCTGTTTGTAATACAGTATTCTCCTCAAGTGCGGACAGGGCAGTTTCCAGGTCGAGAGGATAAGCGTTTATATTAAAAGCATGTCGTGCTTCCGCAGTCAGTAAAGCCGGGTCGGTCAAAACAGGATCGCCAGGATCAAGCTCATTTTCGATTCCATCCAGTCCTGCACAGATCAGGGCAGCAAGCGCCAGATAGGGATTGCAGGTGGAATCGCAGGGCCGATACTCCAGATTCACAGTGGCGGCTTCCTGTCCCTGGAATCCTGAGGCGGCACGGACTGTCGCTTCACGATTATCCGGGCCCCAGCAGGTTGAGCTTGAACTCCAGCAGCGTTCTACAAATCGCTTATAGGAATTGGTCGTCGGTGCCGTGAACGCCATTAATGCAGGCAGGTGCTTGAGGACGCCTCCCATGAAATTCCGCGCTGTCTGCGAGAGCAGAAATTCGCCCGTCGGATCGTAGAACAGATTCTGGTTTTCGTTCCACAGGCTGAAATGAATGTGGCACCCGTTACCGGCAAAGGCGGGAGAAATTTTAGGCATGAATGAGACGCGATACCCGTTTGCCTGCGCGACTCCTCGTACGGTCTCTTTGAAAACAACCTGCTGATCGGCTGCCAGCAGGCCGGCCTGATGTCGCACGGGAAGTTCCTGCTGACCAGGACCCGCTTCGGGGTAGTACTTTTCCACTTTGATTCCCTGCTGCTCCAACGCAGAAATCAGAGGCAGAATAAATGGACTGGCCAAGTCCATGGCAGCAGAACTGAAACAGTTCAATTGGTCAACTGGTTCCCAGCCAGTATCTGTTTGCTCTAACAGCGTAAATTCATTCTCAAAGGCTGCCTGAATCTGCATACCCTGTGCAGCGAGTCGTCTGAGAAAGTCTTTGAGCAGGCTGCGCGGGCAGAGTTCCCAGGCAGCACCCTGCAGCGTTTCCACATCCGCCAGCATTCGCGCATGACCAGGCAGATAAGGCAGAACCTGGAAGGTGTCTACATCAGGACGAATGCGAACTTCACCCACCGGTTGATATTTACTGAGTGGCGGGAGATGATCGAAAACCGTCACCGACATCTGGGCCTGAGTCAGGCCAATCCCACTTTCCAGAATCGCATTCAGATCAGCTGGACGGAAGGCTTTGCCACGGGTGATCCCATCCGGGCCAACATAAATGGCCCGCACCAGTTCGATTTTCTGTTCCCGCAGCTGCTTCTCCAGTAGTTCGCGTTGCATCGTATTATTTCTCTGACTTGAGAGTTACCAGAACCTGTTCGGGATCGAAGACTCCATTCATGACGACTGCAGATTTTTTGATCTGCTTATGACAGGCGATACAGGTCATGGTCAAATGCAGATAACTGAGGGAAGCACCATCTATATTTATTTTCTTTGCATAATTTAAGACATCTTTGGCTGCATTGCGAAACTCGGCACTCTGCTGTGCGAAAATCGGGCCTTCTACAAGTTGCCATTCCGTGGCATTACTCATCTCGATCATTTTCTGAGTACCCTTTTGGATCAACTCAAAATCTTCCACAACCAGACCTTCCAGGACCTCTTTAGAGCTGTCCAGCTTGGTTTGCATGAACTGCGATATCTGCTCCTGGGTCGGATTCTTTTTGACGGGTGGCTTTGCTGCATGCAGATCAGACGCTTGAGATGACAAGAGTGGGAGAGTTCTACTCTGGTTTTGCGAACCTGTGAAAATAAGGCCTGATACAATGATTAATAGAATGGTTCTCATAGCACTCTCCTCGTCCAGTAACCGGGTGACAGGAACCCTGTGAAAACGATCTCTTGGAAAATCGATTTTACACAGGCATCCCTTAATTTTAAGGACCCCAGCCTGTCCTGGGAAGATACGCTGGTAACTTCCGGAAAAACGCTGATGAAAACCACAGGTTGTGACCGGTCTGATATCTGATTTCAGGAACCTTTTACTCCGGTCCAGGCGGGAGGATCGCTTGCCGGGAACGATTCATCAGAGGCTTCGTCAACTCTATTGAGTGGTGGTTTTTTGGAGTGAGAAGGAACAATCGTCAACAGTAGCGCCGCTGATTCGACACACTCCACTGCGTGTGTTTCCGCATGAGGCAGATAAATCAGTTGACCTGCTTTCAGATCATGATCTTCTCCCATGCATTTAAAACGGACATGACCTTCCAGGCATTGGACCGTTAAAACGCCGGGAGCGGAATGACTGGGTAGGGAATTCCCTGCTTTGATGATCAGACGGATGATCTCCAGATCATCTGTCTTGACCAGGGTCGTTGTTTTTGTCGACTCCAGAGCAGATCCGAGAGGGGCGACAGTAAGAACTTCGCCCGCTTTTGCATGCGACGGTGACATGATAAAATCCTTAAGTTAGAGTCTGGTGTTTATTCCATAGAACCTTAGCGGTTGAGGTTCGACGGCTTTTGAAAACACGGCACTCAACCGGATTCAGGCATATTGTCTGCTTCCATTCTAGGTTGCTGGAGCGTGCAAAGAAAGGGCCTGTTTCTAAAATCTGGTCTCACCTGAGTTTATCACGACTTAAGCTGTTGCATGCCCGCTTCCAGAATCCGCTGTGCTTCCAGGCTTGTTTCCGGAGCACATAGCCCCCAGGGAGTTTCTCTGGTCCGGACGCAATGGGCGAAGTGTTCGGTGGCGGTCTGTAATGATAAAACCGGGCATTGAACTTTGACTTCCGCCCCTTCCGGCTGATCGGCAGTCGCCAGCATCAAACGCCCTTTTTTCTGCGGTTCCACAATATAGGTTCCCTTGGAACCATACATGGCGGTGGCGTAGGCCGTCAGTTTGCCCACTTGCGACCAGGAGCCTTCAGCAGTCGCCATTCCTTCAGGATAATTCATCACGATGATGGCGTTGTCTTCGACTCCCAGAGGTTCGGTTCGGTATGCTCCCCCACTCGCCAGAATGGATTCCGGAATACCCATCAGACAGCTGGCCAGAACACAGCCATAACAGCAGTAATCCATCATCGCGCCGCCACCATTGCGCGCAGGGTCAAATAACCATTCACAAAAATAATCGCTGCAGCCAAGTTCTTTCGGTCCTGCATGCGCGGCGCGATACCTGACCTGCCAGAGATTACCAATCTCACCCGCCAGGGCAGAATTGACAGCATGCTGCATCTGAGGCCACCAGGCAAAAGGCCAGTTTACCATCAGGCAGACTCCCTGCGCACGGGCGGTTTCCAGCATCTGTTCTGCCTGCGCGAAGTTGGCGGCCATCGGTTTTTCGATCATGACCGGCAGGCCGCGGTTCAACGCCTGGAGCGCCAGCTCTGCTCCCTCTTGATTACTGCTGAAGATATAGACGCCATCCAGTTCATGACTGGCAAACAGCTCCTCCGCAGTAGCATACGCGGGGCAACTGTATTCTGCCTGAATTCGCTCTCGAAGCGGCTGATTCGTATCAAACGCGGCAACCAGTTCCGCGTTGTCTGAATGTTGCAGTTGAGGCAGATGGTCCCAGACATGATCGTGGATCAGTCCCAGAATTCCAATACGCAGTGGTTGAGATGTCATGGTTGTACTCTATAAAAAATGGGGTGACTGGATCTGAAGTATGAATTAACTTATCTGGTGATTTGCTGAATTGAGAAATGCTGTAAATCGATCTTTAATCTGCTGCACCTGTTTTTCCGTGTAAGGTTCAGTTTGTGGCTGTCCCCAGACCGGGGCAGGCCAGTAAGGATCGCTATGCTTTCTGCCAATCACATGGATATGCAACTGGCTGACGACGTTTCCCAGTGTGGCGATATTCAGTTTGTCAGGTGCACAGGTCTGCTGAATGAAACGGGCAACAAGATTGACTTCGCTGAGAATGGATGTCTGCTGGGAGAATGGCAGGTTGGTCAGTTCGATCTCTTCACAATGCGGAACCAGGATCAACCAGTCGACCAGTGAGTTGTTCAACAGTAGTAGAGTCGATTGTTCGAGTTCGCATACAATGTGACAGTCCGTTTTGAGTCGTTCGTCCAGATTCATGTTTTCATCTCTTTCCATGTATGAGTGAGACGCATTATCGATTGATCAGAAAGGTTGCCATCTGATCAAAGAACGGTTCGAGAGTCTGTCTGATTTCGTCAGGCAGTTCGACTTCCTGCATGGCGGCGGTCATGAGTTCCATCCAGCGGTCACGGGCACTCTGATCAATGGCGAACGGGGCGTGCCGCATTCGCAGGGCCGGATGTCCCCGTTCTGTCAGGTAACGTTGTGGCCCACCCAGTCGATACACCAGGAATTCCTTCAGCCGATACTCTGCCCCGTCCAGATCGTCAGCCGGGTACATCGGGCTGAGGATCTCGTCGCTGCGGACGCCACGATAAAATGCGGCGACCAGTTGTTCCAACTGTGATTCTCCCAAGTGATCAAACAGTTCTTCTACCGAAAGCGGGCTCATGTGTTTCTGAGTGTCCTGTGCTCATAAGGAAAATGGATGGATTGTTTTAGAATGCACTCAGTTGAGTGGCTGTGTTTTTAGTTACGTATGGTATCTTAGATGCTGATGAGAAAGATTCCTACTCGACGGATGTGTCACCTTTCGTATTTCTACATGGTCTACTCTGAGGGATTCAATATGCGGCGCTATCTGCTTCAGATCATCATCATGTCTGTGATTGTTGTCTGCAGTGAAAATCTATTCGCTGCAGAACCGCTCTGGGATGGCTACGTGCAGAGCCCGTGGTTTGATGAGCAATATCAGTATCTGCAACCGGGGCCCGAGGTGCGGGCGATCATTGTTGCGCCTCGTCCTGAAAGAATAAATCCGGAGCGTATCAATCGAGTGGTGCTGTTTGCCACTCCGAACGGAAACTCGATTGAGCAGACACTGGGATGTGAACAGAAAGCCGGTCGCGACTGGCATTTTGATATCCAGCATATCGCCGCCCAGCATCGACAGTGGCAGTCGTTAAATGAGCGTGAGAATCTGATCCTGGTCTGCCTGGATGCGAAAGGCTTAAGCTGGCCTGGGTGGAGAGCCCGCCATCCGGACAACCCCCAGTTGATTCGCGATGTCATCGCTGCGATATTTAAACAGATTCCGCTCAAGGAACCACGACTCACGCTGGCCTGTCACAGTGGGGGGGGGAGTTTTCTGTGGGGTTACCTGAACGGCTCTGAAACAATCCCTCCTGAAGTCGATCGTTTTGTGTTTCTCGATGCGAACTATTCCTTCAGCACCGCCGACGGGCATGGGAAAAAGTTTTCCGACTGGTTACAGGCTGACAAAGGTCGCAATCTGATTGTGATGGCCTACGATGACCGCAATGTTCTGTTTCGCGGCAAAAAAGTGGTCAGCCCTACCGGAGGCACGTTTCGAGCGACTCAACGCATGCGGGATGAATTCGAAAAAACTTTCACATTCAAGGAATCGGCTGCGGGGGATTTTAAGATCGCGACTGCCCTGGAGGGGCGCATCCGGTTATTGGTCCATCAGAATCCCCGGAATCAGATCCTGCATACACAGTTGGTGGGAGAAATGAACGGATATCTTTACGCCGTCATGGTGAATACTGTGGAAGCACAGGAGAAACTGCCTGTTTCGCCTCGCAGTTATACACGGTGGATTCAACCGGAACCGTTTACAATGCCTGAAGAGAAAGCGGCCCCCTGAAAAGCGTGTTGAATCAACTCAAAGTTGAATTTCGTACTGAAAAATCGAAATGACAATAGTCAGACCATTCACTCTCACCAAGTCTGTTTCTGGCTTTGACCCGAATTCGTCCCGGTTGTGAGCCTGCAAAATTAAACATATAAAAGGGAATCGGGATTTCAGTATCCAGTTCTACAGGATTATAAAAAATCTCCGGTTCCAGGGGGCTGGCAGAGCTTACTTCAATGGTATAAGTGATGGGATACTCACCCGAACTGGGATACCATCTGCAGTCCAGGACCCGGGGATAGTGTGAAAAATCTGTTCCTGAAACAGGAATGATGATTTCTGGTTTCGAAGGAGTACCGTCAAGTGACAGTTTTCCCTTGAAAGGATCTGTTTTCCTAAAGACTCTCTCGTTTTCATCATACCCAATCAAAAACACATAAGTGCGCCGCTGGGGAAGCATCGGCATTTCTAAATGCCCATAAGAACAATTTGCATCAGCCCGATAAGGATCCTTGAGCGGGGGACCGAGTAAGGCAACGACGTCCTCTCGACTCATTCCGATCTGAACTGCTTCCCACTTTCGATAATCGGGTTGGACAAATTCCGGCTCTGGTGAAGCATAGGAAAAAGTATCTTGCATACCAGTTAAGCTCCTGATTTATTTTCCGCACATCTCTGAATAATGAAGTTTAAAATAGCGGCGGTTTACCGAGAATGCGTCTGATAACCGACCATTGACCGGCGTGCATCATCCAGTGCGTGGCTTCACCTGCAAAAACACATCCCACTGTGGGGCCGAGGTAACTGACCGATTCCGGAGCAGGCTGCATCAGTTCTTCATCACTGAACTTCGACAGAGCGTTGAGAGTGGCTTCGCGTTGTTTGTGCATCAGTTCCACCAGTTCTGCTTTACTGAGGAAGTCGGCAGGATTGTCACTGGACACGGTCTCTTTTGTGTAACGCTCTTTGAAACCGGCGGGAAGCTCTGGTGCCACGTCAGGGCAGACCTGTGACGTATGGAACTGTTCGCTTTGAATCAGATGTCCTAGCTGCCAGTTGATGTGGTTGGATTTTTCTGCGGGACGCACCAGCAGGTCGGCGTCCGTCAGGTCTTCGAGATACCCGTTTACTACAAAGGTAGGGAGTTGGAGAGAGGACTTGATATGTTCAGCGATGCTCATGGAAATGCGTTTTCTGTTCGTAGAGTTAAAAGTTAAACTGGATATCTGTTACTAAAGTATGTTGACAGGTTGCTTGCGGGGCGCCCAGAGTGCTTCGGCGTATTTAACGCGGCACGTTTGTCCGCGATAGCGGGCCAGGGTTTCTTTCCCCTGCAGGGCACCGTTTGTCTGAGAAGGATCGTATTTGATATTTCTCTGTAATGCCATATAGCGCCCCAGCCATTCCATGGATTTCTGCCAGTATTCGGTGACATCCACAAAGGTGTCCGGTTCGAAGCCGATGGTGTGGCCTGGACCGTTGTCGTAATGATAAATGGTCCGCGGTCCCCGGAAACGGTCTTCATTCAATACGCGTCCGCCATGATTCAATGCAATTTTGCTCAGCTGCGATGCGACCGTGTGATCGTGGTGATGATCATATTCCCAGAGCTGAAGTGCGATGTCTGGTTTGATCTCGTAAACTGCGGCGGCAACTTTCTGTTTGGTTTCTGCGTTTGTGTCGTACTGATGTGAGGCGAAGTCCAGATACCGGGTTTCGACGCCATATTCGCTGGCGATCTTTGTCACGGAGTTGCGGAATTCTTTTTCCCGCCCTTTGGTGGGAGGCCAGTTACTGTAGTCCCCAATGAGAATGAGCTGTACCACGCGGTAATTTTTGGCAACAGCCTGGAGCATGATGCCGGGGACTCCATAAACGCAATCATCAAAGTGCGCACCTATCGCCAGCAGTGTTTTCTGATCAGCCATGAGTTCTGGTTTCGTGTAAAAGAGAGGTCCAGTGGAAGTTCTCAGGGAACAGTTTGTTTAAGTCTCTGCTTTGAATATTACCCTGTCGGCTGTCAGGTTGCCATGAATTTCACATGATTGTATGAGACGTGACAGGCGGGAAGGAATATGGGGCAGAGGCAAGAGAGAGGCCAACCAGGCTTGCGGCGGAGAAGTGATGATACCCTGTGGTTGTTATGCGGTCTCGATCTGTTTCTGAGAATTCTCGATAAAGTATACCAGATATTCTGTCTGGGATTTGATCAGATCATAAAACTCTTCTGCTGCATCCAGGTTTTTTGATTCAATGATCTCTGTAATGGTTTCACAGAGGTGTTGTGCCGGTGAATGGATATCAAGCGGAGCGGACTCGGAGAGTGCTCCTAGAGCCGTTTTCAAACTTTCGCCAAAAGCCTGTTTTAATTCATCCCGGTCACGGGTTTTGTAAATGACTCCTGTGATGCCCAGCTTCTTGGCCAGTTCCAGGCGTTCCAGCTGACGACTGTGGGACTGATTACCCTGTTGAAGTGATGTGAGCAGGAAGAACATGGGTGAATCCAGTTGCCCGTCGTCATTATACCGTTCCTGCTTCTGAACCTTAAGGAACAGTTCCAGTCCATCCAGTTCCCGCATTACAAGTTCGGAGAACATGATTTTAATTTCACTGTCCATCTCCAGAATCGAGAGTGCTTCAAAACCGGAAGAGGCACAGATGACCTGATACCCCAGTTCCTCAAGCAGTCTGGTATGCACGTAGCAGGTATATCCCACTTCATCGACGACAAGCACTTTCATAGGCGTTTTCTTTCTGAACAGGGACTGTGATTTGAAAATAAAACGCTCTCCTCATGGAGGGGAGAGCGTTTCGAAACGTCTTTAATTCAAGTGGACTGAATCTGCGGTGCTGGTTCGATCACAGGTTTGATTAAGAGACAGGTTGCGTTTGGTTTTTTCTTCATGGTTGATCCAATAAAACTATAACACACAAATAATTAGAGACGGATGGAATTTGATTGCGAACTTCATACGACTACATTGATTAAGGTATTTCATTCCTGAACAGATTTTTCTGTGATGTTCTGGGAATTCAACATGTCTTCCGTTTTGAAGCTTCAGGAATTCTGAGAAACCCTGAAAATCCAGTATGTACCTGCAGGCAGGCAGCTGTTGACAAAAGTAAACAATGTTAAGACTTCCGTTGAGAAACTATTTCGAAAAAAATCCCGTTTTGTTCACTCTGGTTCGGCTGTCGAAAGTCTGGACTTTGGCAGGCAGGCTGCTTACGATAACGTATTGAGTCAGGGGGCTTATTATCGTTCAGCCTGTAACCGGTTGACGTGTTTATTATTCAAAAGATAAAGGGTGAATTATGAGTGAGGTCACACGACGCAGCTTTCTCCAGACCAGTGCAGGGGCGGTGGCAGCCACTTCATTGTTGACTGGTACCGCGCGGGCAGATGTCAACAGTAAAATCAGAGTTGCCGTTCTGGGGGTGAATGGACGCGGTAAAACACATATTAAAGCGATTGGTGAAATCGAAGGCGCTGATGTGGTGCTGCTGTGTGATCCCGATGAACAGGTGCTTGCCAAGCGGGCCGCCGAGTTTGAAAAGAAATACGGTCGTAAGGTCGAAACCGAAACCGATATGCGAAAAGTCTTCGACCGCGATGACATTGATGTGGTAACGGTCGCGACGCCGAACCACTGGCATTCACTGGCAACCATCTGGGCCTGCCAGGCTGGTAAAGATGTGTATGTGGAAAAGCCAGGTTCCCATAATCTGTTTGAAGGCCGCAAAATGATTGAAGCGGCTAAGAAATACAAGCGGATTGTGCAACATGGCGTCCAGCTCCGCAGCCAGCCCGCGATTCAGGAAGGTGTCGAACACCTCCGCAAAGGAACGATTGGCGATGTTTATATGGCACGCGGCCTGGTGTTTCGCTGGCGTCCATCCATCGGCCACAAACCCAGTGAGAAAGCTCCCTCCTACCTCGACTGGAATCTCTGGCAGGGACCGGCGCAGGAAACCGATTATTCACAACGCTATGTTCATTACAACTGGCATTGGACCTGGGATTATGGCAATGGGGATGTCGGAAACCAGGGAGTCCATGAAACGGATATGTGCCTGTGGGGGCTGGATGTCAAGTTGCCTTCGCAGATTACCGCGATGGGAGGCAAGTTCCTCTGGGATGATGACAAGGTCACTCCCGAAGTGCTTTCCACCAATTACTTCTATCCTGAAGAAAATAAAATGATTCAGTTTGAAGTCCGTCCCTGGATGACCAACGATGAAGGGGGGGCCTCTGTAGGTAATATCTTCTACGGTTCAGAAGGGTACATGGTCGTGAAGGGGTATAACTCCTATGAGATCTTCCTGGGACGTAAAGGAGAACCGGGCCCTAAGAATAGTGGTGACGATCCCGTCGTTCCCCACTTCACAAACTTCCTGAATGCGGTTCGTTCTCGCAAGGCGGAAACTTTGAACGGTCCCGTTGAGACAGCACATACCAGCTCCGGTATTGCCCACCTGGGGAACATCGCCTTCCGGCTGGGGCGTCAGTTAAACTTCGATCCCAAGACGGAACAGTTTGTCAACGATGCAGAAGCAGATAAATATCTGACCCGCGAGTACCGCGAGCCATTTGTGGTACCTAACGAAGTCTGATCGTTTTGATCTGACAATGCAGGAATTAAAAACAGCACCGGAGTCAGACTCTGGTGCTGTTTTTTTGCATCATGTTCTCTGGAAATAAAGAGAGGCTGATCTACGCTGGCGCAGATCAGCCTCCGGTTAATTTTCGTTTGGATCGAGGTGATCCTCACGAGTGGTGGTTGTCTTTGACAACCCGCCAGTAGTCGCTAAGAACAACCACCTTTCTGGCTACAACAATAACTGTCCACTCAATCACCTCCTTTTCTTGGATAAACTCCCTGTTTCTTCATGGTTTGTAGCTCCAATTTGAATACAGGCTTTAGTCCTATCGCACTGCGTGGGTGCGATACATCATCTACTTCTATTCTTGCAGATCCCTCAATCGTGGCAATACCTATTTCAGAGGAACCGGCAGAAATTCTCATGAACGGGAAAACTGAAAATGCTAACATATTCTTATTGCAGAGGATAAGAATATGCACATTCCTGTAAATTCCAGTTCAGTGAAGTCAGTCCAAAGGGGGGCGTCTCCTGAGTTGACTGTCTTCTTGTGTAGTGACACACGATTCTAAAACAGGTTCGCAGTGATTACTGATCTTCTGGAGCCATATGTGGTTCAAAGACGGTGCGTCCTGCTTTTTCAGCCTGATTAACAGCGGTGACGGCTTCTTCGTAAAGCACCTGCTGGCAGCGCACCAGATTCTTTTCTTTGTTGGGAGTGATCCGCTCGTAAACTCCCTCACTGTTTAAGACACGCGCTTTGGCATTATCTTCAAAGTAGCTGTTGAGAATTTTGACTAGCTTGCGTTGACATTTTTCTTCTTCAATGGGAACAAGCAGTTCGACTCGGCGATCCAGGTTGCGGGGCATCCAGTCAGCACTGGAGATAAAGACGCGTTCGTCTCCGCCATGATAGAAGTAAAAAATTCGCGCATGTTCGAGGAAGCGATCGATAATGCTGACAACTTCGATATTTTTACTGAGCTTTGGGACACCGGGACGCAGGCAGCAGATGCCACGAATATTGAGCTTGATCTTCACACCTGCTTCCGAAGCCGCATACAGTGCTTCGATGATTTCCGGGTCGACCAGGGAGTTGACCTTGGCCACAATCCGGGCTTTCTGACCCTGTTTTTTTCGCTCGGTTTCATGATGAATCAGATCAAGCAGTTTATCCCGCAGGCTGATAGGGGCTGCTTCCAGCTTCTGATACTTCTGCGGAATCGAATAACCAGTGATCGAATTGAAAAAGTTGATCGCATCAGACGCCAGCACTTCGTCATTGGTGAAGTAACTGATATCACTGTAGATTTTTGCTGTCGCATCATTGTAGTTCCCCGTTCCGAAATGCAGGTAGCGTTGGATACCGTGCGGTTCGCGACGGATGATACAACAGATCTTGGCATGTGTCTTGAGACCTTTCACACCGTAGATGACCTGCACCCCGGCATGTTCCAGGTTTTTGGCCCATTCGATATTCCGCGCTTCATCAAAACGGGCTTTGAGCTCCACGATCGCGGTGACATGTTTCCCCTGTTCAGCGGCGCGAATCAACGCAGCTACAATCGGGCTGTGTTTACTCGTGCGATACAGAATTTGTTTGATTGCCAGCACGTCCGGGTCTACGGCTGCTTCCTCAACCAGGCGTACAACGGGTTCAAAACTTTCATAGGGATGACACAGCAGAATATCCTGATGGGTGATGTTTTCAAACATGCTGATGCGAGGATTGACCTCCGGGGGAGGTTGTGGTGGCCAACTGGCATCTTTCTGGGCATCAAAGCCTGAAATCTCTGTCAACCGCATAAACGCCGTCAGGTCCAGTGGTCCAGGGATCCGGTATACATTTTCATCGAGGACTCCCAGGCCCTGCTCCAGAAATTCCAGCGTTTCCACAGAAACCGATTCCGCGATTTCCAGTCGGATGCAGTCCCCCTGCTTACGCTGGTCGAGCATGTCTTCCATCTGATGCAACAGGTCAGATGCGAATTCGTCCTGCAGGCTGACATCTGCATTTTTGGTCACACGAAAGGGGATACTCTCCAGGACATGCTCGCCTTGAAAATATTGTTCGATAAACAGGCAGATAGCATCTTCCATCGGCAGATACTGGTAGCCACCTTCCGAGGGCAGGGTAATGAACCGGAATTCAGTTCTGCCAAAAGGAATGATCGCAAAGCGGTCTTCACCCGGTTTGTGATCTCCTTTCTCCTTTCCTTTGTCATCAGGGGCGAGTCGTACGACGAGGTTCAACGTGTGGTTTACCAGGTAGGGGAATTCCATATCGGAAGTCACCGCCATCGGTGTGAGCACGGGATAGATTTCATCCCGGAAAACATGCTCGACAATCCGCCGCTGTGAATCAGAGAGTTCCTGTGGGTTGACGCGCTGAAAGCCGGCGGCTGCCAGTGGAGGCTCAATTTCTTCGAGTAAACACCGATACTGTTCCACCATCATCTGATGTGCACGCAGGCTGACCGCATCCAGTGTTTCACGGGGTGTCATCCCTGAGGGATCGGCCTTTTTATTTCCACTGGCCTGCAGCAGGTGCAGACCACCCACACGCACCATGAAGAATTCGTCCAGGTTAGAACTGGTGATGGCCAGAAATTTCAGTCGTTCCAGTAACGGGATTTCTGAATCATGAGCTTCATCCAGTACCCGCTGATTGAATTCCAGCCAGCTTAATTCCCGGTTGAAGTAATTCGCTGTTTTGTTGGCCATGGTCAACCTGTTGTTTCAGTCTGTCGTTTGTAGGAATAGGAACTCAATACGTGTTTGAAAAATTATCAGGCAGGTTACTGTTTCTTTCTCAAGTGAACTTTCAGCCCGAACACTTCTTCAAACAGCGGACCTTTTTCGACGAGCGCGATTTGTTCCAGCGAGACGTCTTCCACATGGGGGATGGAGATAATCAACTGTCCGTGGTCAATCTCGCATTCAATCTCCTGAACCCGCTGGCTGTAGGAATAGTCCAATGCATCAGCGACCCGCAGGATGGCGGCCATTTTAGCGATGGCAATGCGGCTGACACGATCCAGTGTGTTGTATCCGGGGTGTGTTGCTTTGGGTGAAGCCCGGCGATGATAACGGGCGATCAATGCGACCAGCAGCAGATCGGTCTGCCCGAGGCCAAACAGATTACCATTGCTGATCAGATACATGGAATGTTTGTGATAGCCGCGTTGATTGACATAGATCCCGATTTCATGCAGGTAGGCGGCGATATACAGTAACAGTCGATTCCGCGCGTCAAGTTTATGTTCATTCTGTAGTGACTGGAACAGCTTGTCCGCCAGAAAGGCAACATGGCCGGCATGTGTTTCGTCAAAATCAAAGCGTTTTCCAAAGTCAATCGTGGAGCGAAGCACCTGCTGATTGAACTCTTCAGACCAGTTACTCTGGTCGGCCATTTCTTTCAAAAGCCCATCGCGAAAGTTGGCTTTGGTGACGTAAATGTGTTTCTGTTGGTAGGCTTCTGCCAGCTTGGTATAGGCGAGCAGTGCCGGCCCGAGTGTTTCTGCATCGGTGAATGACAGGTGGTATTCCTGGACCAGTTCGTCTTCGTCCTTCTGCAGGATTTTATCGGTAAATTTGCTGAGCTCAGATACCTTGAGTCGATCCAGTTCATCGGGTGAGTTGCCGGGATCCGGGATTTCATCATCCGGGCGGAGTTGTGCTAATGCAAAGCGGACATCACCTCCCAGGACGACCAGTTTGACGGATTTGTCGACGGGTACTTCGTGAACGATCTGCTGGATCACACGTGAGATCTGATTCTCCATAATCGTGCGTTCCTTGGATAAAGGAACACGATACCCCTTAAGCATTTCCCGCAGCCGCAACGCGCCCAGTCGATAGTTTCCCGAGAAAAGGACGTTACCTTTCTGTACAAGCAGCAGTTCGGTTGTGCCTCCACCAATTTCCGTAACGATCGTTTGTGCTTCATCCAGGTTTGGTTTAGCCGCCAGATAAGGTCGAATTCCCTGGTAAGTAATTCGATTGACTTCGGCTTCATCAAGGGGAGAGACTTCGAAGCCGGTTGCTATGAAAATGCGGTCTGTGAATGCGAGGCGATTGTCCGCTTCCCGGACCGCGCTGGTGGCTGCCACCCGTATCTGATCGTCGCGCGTGATCTGATATTCATCCAGTCGCCGACGGTAGCTTTTGAGGATGCGTACACACTCTTCCATCGTCGACTTCTGAATATTCCGTGTCTGAAAAGTATCTTTTCCCAGTGTCACTGCCTGGGAGAGACGTTCCAATGCATAGACAGAGCCATCTTCTTTGATCTCAGCAATGGCCATACGGATGGCGCCAGTGCCGATATCGATGACGGCAATCAGCTGATTTGTACCAGACTCCAGTCGACTGGAACCCGGAGATGCCTCAGTCGGCGGTGAATCTTTTGTGTTCATACCTGCGTTTCAATTCTCATCGAAGAGTTTTGCTGAATGACGTTCTGGGCCCAGGCGGCAACCCCCATGACAGAGGAATCATCCCCCAGTTGAGCGGCGACGACTTTGAATGAGTCTTTGAAAGTCGGCATCACATTGCGTCGGGTGGCTTCGGTCACCGCCGGCACAATCAATTCGGGCATGGCTTCTACGAGGCCCCCTCCCAGGACGATGATTTCCGGGGAAAAAGTGTGGACGAGGTTTCCGGCAGCGATTCCAATGTACTCCGCCGCCCGCAGGATGATATTCTTGACACTCTCGTCACCTCCTTTGATCGCCGATGCAAGGATACCACTGCGAATATCCGACAGGTCGGTACCTACCATAGAACGCAGGACCGGTGCATCACCGCGGTAAGCAGCCTGTGCTGCCGCGGCAGAGATTGCCAGCCGACTTGCCAGCACTTCCAGGCAACCATGTTGCCCGCACCCGCATTCGGGACCTTCCAAAAGGACTTTGATATGTCCGATTTCCATGCAGGAACTTATGCTGCCCTGGATCAGTTGCCCACGGTAGACGGCACCACCGCCAATGCCTGTTCCCGGGAATATTCCCATGACAGACTGGGCACCTTTGCCAGCGCCGAAACGATATTCGCCATAGACGCCGGCATCGACATCGTTACAGATCACAACCGGACAACCGAATTCTTTTTCCAGTACGTCTTTCACGGGAGCGTTATACCAGCCCAGATTGGGGGCTTCGAAGATAATTCCCGCCTGCAGTTCCAGGGGCCCGGGACAACCGACTCCAATGCCTGCCAGGTCGGAGGGGGTCAAACTGGCTTCTTCCAAAGCCTGATGAATCGTCTGGACCATGCGTTCCAGCCCCATTTCGACCCCTGTATGACCTTTGGTTTTTCTCCGTTTTTTTCCGAGGGTTTTATATTCTGAGTCAAAAATCTTGGCCAGCATTTTGGTGCCACCCAGGTCGAATCCGGCCCAGTAGCGGCTGGTGGTTTCAACGGAATCTGCAGACATGAATTTGTTTTCTATACTTTAAGGTTTGACTCTCCGCTCAAAAGCGGTCAACGGAAAGCTTGAACGGTTTTCAATTGATTACATTCTCTACTCGGCCATTATAACGAATAGTTCTTATCTCGTGTATTCTGACGTATTTAGAACTCAATAAACAAGGGGAGTCTCAGAATTCTATTTCCAGCGGAATCGGAGGTCCAATCAGCGTGAATGTTTCAATATCAGGAAAAAACAGCGGGAAAGGGGGTTGTTTGCCATGTTTAGATGATTGCGGCAGGCCGTTGACTTTTGGGACAGAGGCTGCTTGGCTAAACTATTCTGTATGAATTACAGCTGAGGCTTAAAAGAAAGGCTCAGTGCTACACTAAAGTTTACTACGCCCTGGGGTTTCCTCAATGTATTTCCAGTTTCCCTGTGAAAAATGTTCTAAAAAGCTCAAAGTCCGCGATGAAAACGTGGGTAAAAAAGTTCGTTGTCCCTATTGTCACCATACGATGCTGGTCAAAAAACCTGAGACACCGATTATCGATACTTTGATCGATGTCAACACTTCCAGTTCATCCGGTTCAACCAGTTCCAGTCGACCTTCCGGCAGCAGTCGCAGTGGAAATAAGAATGTTTCCAGTGGCTGGGCCGATGGTACTGAGGTCAGCCTCTCGAAGAGCGGCATCATAGCGATTGGTGCCTCTGTCGCATTTATCGCATTATTGTTTCCTTTCAGGAAATATTACCTCGGTGAATTGTTTCTGGATCGTGGCTGGGTTCCCTTCGCGCTGGTTTTTCTGATGAGCTGGTCTGCCACGATTCTGATATTGAAATACCAGAAACTGGGCAAACAGAAAGATTCGATGCTGTTCGATACGCTGCCGACCGATATTTCTGAGGATATTTCCGAGAAGACAGTTGCCAAATTCATTGAGCATGTCAAAAACCTGCCCGTGGATCCGCGTGAAAGTTTTCTGGTAAATCGGGTTTTACGAGGGCTGGAGCATTTCAGGGTCTTGAAAAGCAGTTCTGAAGTTTCTAACCGTCTGCAGTCTCAATCAGAAATCGATGCGACGGCCGTCGATTCCAGCTATACCATTCTCAAAGTATTCATCTGGGCCATCCCGATCCTGGGGTTCATCGGAACTGTGATCGGAATTAGTGCCGCTGTGGGCGGCTTTTCCGGAGGGATGGATGATGCCACTGACATCTCTGCTCTGAAAGAATCTCTGGGCAGTGTGACGGGCGGTCTATCCACAGCTTTTGATACGACACTGGTCGCGCTGGTAATGAGTATGCTGGTGATGTTTCCCAGCAGTTCCATGCAGAAATCGGAAGAGGATCTGCTGAACTGGGTTGATGAATACTGTAACGAAAACCTGTTGAAACGGCTGAAAGAGAGCGATCAGGCAGGTGGCGGGGGTGACGAAAAAGATCACCGACGTCTGATCCAGCGGACGATTGATAAAGCGATGGCGAACCATCATGCGGAGTTACAGACCTGGATCGAGAAACTGGAAGGCATTGGAAATACGCTGTCACAGCAGGTTGTCAAATCCTGGGGTACAATCGATGATAAAATTCGAGAGCAGCAGGAAGCACAGCTGGCAGAGGTGCAACAGGTTATGAAGCACCTGGAAAGCGTGGAAGAGAAAATGACCGCGCTGCAGTCCGCACACACGTCACATCTGGAAAAAATGAATGGCGAAGCGACGGAAATGGCCGAGGCCGCCGGCGTCTTATCCCAGTCGTTTAATGGCGTACAGCAGGGATTAAACGGCCTGAATATGGTTTTGACGAGCCTGGGCGAAAAGCAGGTGCTGATCCAGCAGGTGGAAGCTCCGCGCAAACGCTGGGGGTTATTCGGGAATTCGAAGAGAGTAAGATAACGTGGGTAGAAAGAAGAAGGATAGTGAAGAAACGGTTTCCCTGTTTCCGTTTCTGAGTATTCTGGCGTGTGTGATTGGTGTATTGACACTGATGATCACAGCCATGGCACTCAGCCAGATGGATCAACAGGATGATTCCCTGAAGCGCGTGGAAGAGTTCGAAAAAGACCAGAAGGAAATTACCGAGAAACAGCAGGAACTGGAACAGGTTCAGAGTCAGGTTGAAGACCTGTCAAAACTGAATCGCGATCTGATTCTGGCTCTGGAAGAACTTAAAAAACTCAAGCAGGAAAAAAGCAAGATTCCAACGGATGTCAGTCCGGAAGAGAAAGTCAAACTGCTGGCGGAAGCCAATCGTCTTGAAAAACGGATTGCTGAAATCAAAGACGAGCCGATGACGCTGCAAAAGGAAATTGATAAGCTCAAAATCGAATTGAATAAACGGGAAAACCCGGTCGCTGCAGAAGTTCGTATTCAACCGGGTGGGTCGGGCGTGGATCTGAATCCCACGTTTATTGAATGTACCAAAAACGGAATCGTCGTTCTGGACGGGCCTGCGAAAGACCTGCATGTACGACGTGATGATCTCCGGAAGAGCCTGCCCTTCGTCGAACTGCTGGATAAGATCGGTGCCCAGAACAAGGGGACTGTCATTTTTCTGATCCGGGAAGACGCCGTCTATACCTATAATATCGCGTCCAGTGTGGCTCGTTCCCGTTACTGTCCGAATGGCAAGCTGCCTGTGGAAGGCAACGGGAAAATCGATCTCAGTCGTTTTAAAAATGCGGCCGGTTAATCACAGAGAATTATAAATAAAAGCTCTGTCGAACGGATCGACAGAGCTTTTTTTAATTCAGTATGCGTTGTGGGGGACCTTACTTTCGCAGGTCGTAACACATCAGTACATCCTGCTCTCGCAGGTAAAGCTTTCCGCCACATACGACCGGGTGAGCCCAGGCTTTGCCGAGGACCTGATCTGCTCGGAAGGAACCTTTCAGCTTATAGCCTTCAGTCGTTGCTTCCACCAGGGCGAGTTCACCATTTTCATAACGGAAGATCAGGTTTCCGTCTGCAAATAACACAGCAGCAGATCCACTGCCTTCCCCGCGGATATCTCCGCCCCAGACGACTTTTCCTGACTTGAGATTCAGGCAGAGTGGTAATCCATTATTATGACCGTGTCCACAGTAGATATGATCTTTATACAGGATCATACCCCCATGGTGGTTCTGCATGGTTTTGGCTTTGAGAAAATATACTTCTTCCGCATTGACTCCGTCTCCATCTTTGGTCAGTTTCAAGAGTGCGCTACCGGTTCCATAGCCGGTTGAACAGAAGACGTAGTCGCCTGAGATGATGGGAGTCGGGATATTCGCCACTTTGTTGGCAACCGGATTATAGTTCCACAACAGTTTGCCATCACTGGCTCTTACTCCAATGACACCACGTCCGGTTAGCTGGACATACTGTTTAACGCCGGCTCCATTCGAAATCACGATGGAAGAGTACCCGGCTCCGTCTTTGCCCAGTTCCCCCAGGTCGTTTACTGAGGTTTTCCAGACTTCCTTGCCCGTTGTTTTGTCGAGGGCCACCATCATGGCATTTTTCCCGCCCGGGGTGCATAAGACGAGGTCACCGTCGATCAGCGGAGATTCAGAAAAGCCCCATTTGGACATCATTTTTCCATCCCACTCCTCTTCGAAGTTTTTCTGCCAGATGATTTCACCATCGGCAACACTCAAACAGAAGATGGCTCCATTAGAGGCAATCGCATACAGACGCTCGCCATCAATGGAAGGTGTGCAGCGTGCACCGGGGTAACCATGTTCGGGATTCAGTTCCAGCAGGTTGGTTTTCCACAGGATCTTGCCATCATCGGTGTTGACGGCGATGACGGCCTGACCTTCGGGGAGGTTTCCAGTTGTGAACAGCCGGTTATCCTTGATCGAAACACTGGCGTATCCTTTGCCCATGCCACTGGCGGTCCAGATCAGTTTGGGAGGAGTCGCATTCCAGTCGTCCAGCAGTCCGGTATCGGCAGAATGGTTTTGACGATCTGGACCTCTCCACTGTTCCCAGGAGTCAGAAAGTTTTGTTGGTTCGTTTGCTTTCGCTGACAGGGAAAGTCCACAAACCAGTATGGCGCCCAGCAGCAGGCGAACAGGCATCGAGTTGCTCATAATCAAATAGTCCTTTTTGAGATCTTCAGGCGAGGAGGGAATCCAGCCTGTGTCCAGGTTTACTGTAGCGTCTCCAGGGCAATGGGGGTCGAGTATCATTGGGAGAGAGACACTGTGGTTTAATGGGATGCACTTTTCGTTTGAGAGGTCGCCACAGTTTTTCCATGAAGTTTGATTCAGGAATGGAATAGTGACCTCTGGGGGTAAGACACGGATGCACCGATAATTATATGACCCTGTCTGAGCGGCTGCAATCTATGTTGACCGAATCCTGTCTCGCAGGGCGTTAAATTTGCTTTCCGGGTTTTTGTAAAAATTGATGTCTGGAGATACGCTGGGGAACGCACATCATGGAAAACTGAAATTATCGGGACTGTCCTGCTGCATCTGTGATTCGTGTATATAACTCGTCTCGGGAAATTTCGTGAATTCGAAAGATCTTTAATGCCGCCGTTTCCCCTTTGTATAACTCAATTTGCGATCGTTTCAATTTGAGCGCCGTTTGGAGAACTTTCAGCAAAGCTTTATTGGCCTTCCCTTTTTCAGGGACCTGTGTGACGCAGACTTTGAGCCGGCCGTCATGAACGCCTTCAATCCCGTTCTTGCTGGATCGGGGTTGCGCACGAACCGGCAGTAGAATTGCAGTGCCGTCCATTTCCAGATTTAATGCCAGATTCACTTTGAATTCTCAAGTTCAGGTTAAGGTGTCCAGCCCTTCAAACAGGGCACTACCGACTCGTACCAGAGTGGCTCCTTCTTCAATGCCCACCTCGAAATCGCCACTCATGCCCATTGAGAGTTCCTGAAGTCTGATCTGTTCTGGAGAAATTGCCTGTAGAGAATCACGCAACTCAGACAACTCACGAAAAACCGGACGCGCCAGTTCAGGATCATCCACATGGGGGGCCATGGTCATCAGACCACTGATCTGGGCGTGGCTGGTGCGACAGAGAGAAGGCCACAGACGCAATAGTTCTGTTTTCTGAAATCCTTTTTTATTTGCTTCCCCTGAAAGATTCACCTCGATCAGAATACGTGGGTTCTGTTTAGATTCCCCTGCGACACGATCGATGGTTTTCAGCAATTTTTCTGAATCGACCGAGTGAATCAGCCAACTGTATTGGATTGTTCGTCTGACTTTATTGCGCTGCAGAGGACCAATGAAATGCCAGTGTAAATCCGAGGGGAGAAGCCCAGCCCGCTCTGCGAGTTGCTGCGTACGGCTTTCTGCCAGATCCCGGCAACCAAGTTTGATGAGCTCGGAGGCCCACTCCAGTCGGGCATATTTGGTCACGCCGATAAGGGTGACCGATTCGGGAGCACGCTGCGCTCTGATACACGCCGCCTGGATCCGATTTTGTATCCCAGTCAGATTTTTGTGCAGGAGGCCAGCGAGGTCTTCCATTACCGGTATGTTTCCGTTCAATTCGATTTGATCGATGCTCTGGTTCAGCGAGATAAAGTGCCGAGGTTAAGCTCTGAATCATAGCTTCCGGGACTCTCGAAATCCAACCGGGAGACGCACCTCTAAAGCAGTTTCAGGCAATCACTTTTCCCAGAAATCGAACTCCAAATTCCCAGAATTGCTCTTCCTGAATCTCTTTTTGTCTCACAATTTCAGAACGAAACCAGGCGATCTGCGTTTGCTGCACAGGCACGCCTACCATAATATTGTTCTGGTAAATGGGAAACGGGTAAATGAAGGAAAGACCGGACTGGGAGATCGAGCGAGACCAGACCTTGATGGTAGTGGATTGCTGCTCGTCCACAGCATCGCTGTCCGGCAGTGAGATCCACACAGTTCCTCGAAAATCTTTCCTTTCGTGCACCCGCTTTTCGGAATAGTGCAGGCTTGTTCGCTGGTCAATACGATCCAGAGTGTCCAGGATGCGTGAGACAGCCCGATTCTGTTTTATAGTATACTGATCCAGATTTATCAGACTCATGGGAGATACCCATTTTCAGAGATGTAAAAAATTTGTTTACCTGATGGGAGCAAGCATCAAGTGTTTTTTATGACTATCCAACTATATGTCTCATTCACTTACAGTCAAATACCTCCTTAATTGAAATTGCATATTCAGGTTTTTTGTATAATGTGGTGTTTTGTAAACTATTGTTTTTGAACGGTTTCCATTTTAGACAAAAATTCCTGCAATGCATTCACTTCCCCATTCAGGCATTCAATGAATTGTTCCGCAGCGCCGGGATTTCCTGATTTGATGATCTCTTTGACCGCGTCTTTGATCTTTTGAGCTGGCGTATATAAATCGACAGATTGATTGTTTACCGAACCTTCGGGAGCTCCCATGACCATGTCTTTGATTGTGTCATGAAGTTCATCCTGATCCAGTGGTTTGAACATGATTTTGGAAACGCCCAGTTCCTGTGCCAGTTTCAGTCGTTGAACATCTTTGTCGTTGGAATTCTTTTCCAGTCGTAAAGCAGTCATTAAGATAAACTGGGGTGGATCTAATGGGCCGTCGTCAGTGAATCGTTCCAGATGCTGGGCTTCTTTGAATAAATCCACACCATCCATACCCCGCATCATCAGGTCGGTAATAACAATATTGATATCATTATCGGTTTTCAGCAGATTTAAAGCTTCAAAACCGGATGTTGCTGAACAACAGCGGTAACCGAACTTTTCGATGAGTCTCGCATGAAAATGACAGGAATAACCGACATCATCGACAACTAAAATTTTCATCAGATCAACCTTTGGTTTAAAACCATATTTAGCGGATAAAGCTTTTTACCGGCTCAGTTGAGCCATCAGCATATTCAGTTCACTGATCAATTCCTGCATTTCATTCTCTAACGCAGCGTAACTGATAGAAGCATCCTGTAGCCGATTCGACTTTCCGTCATCTTCCAGTACCTGCAACAGCAGGTAGGGTTCTCCTTTAGTGTAGTTGGCCACCGTACCTTTAAATCCATGTGCTGTACTGGCTAAAGCTGCTGCTTCTTTTCGTTCGATTGCCAGACTGATTTCACACATCTGCTCAGGAACAGTGCTCAGAAAGAGATCAATCATTTCATCGAGAAACTCTGTATCTCCGAGTACCATGTCCAGAACCTGATCAGCATCAATCAGACGCCACTGTCCTGAATTTTGCGTTGTATTTGTATTCGACATCTACTTTCTTCCGTATCGGGATTGAGCGCACTTCAAACGCTGATTGCGGGAAATGAAGTTACACTGTGGCACAATGCTTCTGAGAAATTCAGATGGCCTGCAGCAAAGGTTAGTATCCGGATTCAGCGATGGAGCAAGATCATTAGAAACAAATACAGTCGAAGATGTTTTATGTAGGAACTGTACTGCCTGTGCCGTTTGAGAGAATAAAACTGGCAGGAAATTCAGGAAAATTTGTACTTCAGTATGTGTCTGTTCCGTGGAAGTATGATATGGGAGGTGAGGTATAACTCTGCAGGTTGGGACGCTGTCTACGCATTTCCTGTGGAAAAAAACACAGACATACTGGAAGAATTGCTAAAAAGCGATGTTGTCTGACAGTCCTGGAGTATTGAGGACCAGGGCTAAACTGTGCCTGGGTTTTACTGTAGCGTCTCCAGAGACATTTGAATCGAGTATCAGAGATCGGGAGACGCTATGGTTAAATGTGACGCGATCTAGATCTGAAAATCGCCATCTGATGCGGCAGGGGGTGCTAATTCATCCAGAACTTCCCGGACCAGGCTTTCCGGGATTTCTTTGAACACTTCCACGCGGCCCAGAGACGTTGGTAGTACAAATCGAAGTTTGCCACCCACGGTTTTTTTATCGAGTTTCATGCGGTCGATGATCTGGTCTGCATCCAGCCGTGTCCCTTTCGGCAGAAGTACCGGCAGGCCAAGGGTTTCCAGTAGCTGGATTTGACGCTCTGTTTCCTGGTGGGAAATCAGGTCCAGTTTCTCAGCGAGATAGCTGGCATAGATCATACCTATGGAAACCGCTTCGCCATGCATCAGTTCGCCGTAACCACAGAGTGCTTCAAACGCATGTGCAAAGGTATGTCCATAGTTCAGAATTGCACGCAGCCCGGAACGTTCATGTTCATCCTGCTCCACAACTTCCGCTTTGAGTTCACAACTGCGGGCGATCACGTTACGCAGGACATCAGGATCGCGCTGATTTAACTCTGCAACATTCTGCTCGAGATAATGGAAGAAGCGGGAATCCAGGATCACACCATACTTCACCACTTCTGCCAGACCACTGCGATAATCCCTGACGGGCAGAGTTTCCAGTGTTGACGTATCAATGAAAACGCCCAGCGGCTGGTAGAATGCACCAATCAGATTCTTGGCCTGAGGATGGTTCACACCTACTTTACCTCCGACCGAGCTGTCTACATGGGCCAGAAGCGAAGTCGGAACCTGGACAAAGGGAAGTCCACGAACGTAAGTTGCTGCGACAAAACCGGCAGCATCTCCCGTCACGCCGCCACCCACGGCGATCAGTACGGTTTGTCGATCCGCTTTCATGGCGACCAGTTTATCGTAAAGGCCGGAAATCACTTCGAGTGATTTTGATTTCTCACCCGGTTCAATAATCGCGGTTTCAAATTTCCAGTCTTTTGATTTAAGACTGTTTTCGATTTGAGCTGTGTGCAGCGTCGCAAGATTTCTGTCTGTGATGATCAATGCCGTCTTACTGCCATCGGCCAGCGCATTCCGGTAAGCAGGACTCTGGTTCATCCAGGTTTCCAGAGTGTCAGCGAACTGAGCAAACTGGTTGCTGACAACCGAAATATGGTAACTGCGTGGCCCCAGAGCGACATTGACATCTAAGCTTTCAGACACTTTGCATCCTTCATACTGGAAATAGCGGGTAAGCAACTGGCGCAAACCCCATTCAACAGGGTTTGCGATCAACTGATTAATCAGCCCTCTATCGTAACTCTGACTCCGGATGAAGTCACGTCGGATTGACCCAAATCGAACATCAGAAACGGTTTTTCGGCAGCAGGCACGTGACAATCTGGTGCCGCCTGCTAAAATGTTCCCGAACATGATGACACCCCGTGACAGTCAGATTCAGTCGATGCAGGATCTGGTTCCCGTTCTCAGTCGTAGCGATGGATTTGCCGCGGTAACAGCGGCTCTGCGATCCGGACAGAGTGGAACAATTGACGGAGCCTGGGGAGGATCTTGCGCGCTGGCGGCGGCAAGTATTGCTACTGCTCTGGATTCCGTGCTGCTGATCGTGCTGCCACGTCTCTCTGAAATCGATGAATTTACAGGTGACCTGGCCAGTTTTCTGGGTACGATCCCCGAAATCTTTCCTGCCTGGGAGACTTTGCCGGACGAGCATGATGTTGCCGATACGGTATTTGGCGGACGTCTGCGGGTACTCAGTCGATTGCAGCATTCAGGGGGAAATGAGTCCACTCCCCAGGTGATTGTCACATCGTTTCCTGCCCTGCTGCAGCCTGTGCCGAGTCGAAAACAACGGGAAGCGGCGACGCGTCGGATTCAGGTTGGCGATGAAATCGATACTGATGCTTTTATGAAATGGTTACTGGAGCGCGGTTTTGAGCGGACCACGGCAATCCAGCTTCCCGGTGAATTCAGTATGCATGGCGGGATTCTGGATCTTTATTCTCCAGATTCTGCACTGCCGATTCGCATTGAATTCTTCGGGGATGAAGTGGAGTCGATCAGACAGTTCGATGTGGAAACGCAGCGGACTCTCGAAACCTGTCAGCAGGTCGACCTGACTTTGATTTCGCCTGTGCCTGCCTCTGTGTCCGGACGGCAATTGCAAACTCCCAACCGGGATGAAGATGGGACCACTTCTGAAAGCCTGTTGGATAATCTGCCGCCTGAGGCCTGTATTGCGCTGATTGAACTCCCCGAACTGATCGACGAAGGCAAACGTTATCTTGATCGCCTGGAAAACCCACGCGGGCTGTTCAGTGTGCCGGCGACCATGGCGCGCTGTACCGATTTTCCATCAGTCACCATTGCACCGATCTCTGCGGAATCGACCGAAATATCCTGTCATCTGCAGATTGAATCGGTAGAGCGGTTCACCCGGTCCAAGTCGCAAATGCTGGAGGAACTGGCATCGATCATCGGTCCGCAGGATACCGTACTGGTCTGCTGTCATAATCAGGGCGAGCAGGATCGTTTACAGGAGTTGCTGGATGAGTCTGAGCTGGATCTTTCTGAACGCGTGAAAACCTGCATTGGTAACCTGGCGCTGGGATTTCGTATCGTTCCCGAACATCTGGTGGTACTCAGTGATCACGAGTTGTTCGGCCGGGCTGATATCAGGCACAAGCCTCGAAAACGAAAGGTCGAGAGTCGGGCGATCGACAGTTTTCTGGACTTGAATGTGGGTGATTTTGTCGTTCATCTGTCACATGGAATTGCCCGTTTTCGTGGTTTGGAACTGCTGGAGAAAGAAGGGTATCGGGAAGAACATCTCTCCCTGGAGTTTCGTGATAAAGTGCAGATGTACGTTCCCGTTTCTCTGGTGCACCTGGTTCAGAAATATATTGGTGGAGGCAAGCATGTCCCCCGGTTGTCAAAGCTGGGGACGAAAAGCTGGGCCAGCAAAAAAGAAAAAGCAGCAGAAGCAGTCCGTGATATGGCCAGTGATATGCTGCGTCTGCAGGCGCAGCGCTCGGGACAACCTGGTATCTCATATCCTCCCGACAGTCACTGGCAGAAAGAGTTTGAAGCTTCGTTTCCCTATACGGAAACCTCCGACCAGCTGCACGCCATCAGCGATGTGCGTCATGACATGGAACGGGCACAGCCCATGGATCGCCTGATCTGCGGCGATGTCGGATATGGAAAAACAGAAGTCGCCATCCGTGCCGCCTTCAAAGCCATTGATGCGGGTAAGCAGGTCGCTGTCCTGGTGCCGACGACTGTGCTCGCAGAACAGCACACGCGTACTTTCAGTGAAAGAATGGCCGACTATCCGATTACTATTGAAGGACTGTCACGCTTTAAATCCAAAAAAGAACAGCGGGCGATTCTGGAAGGAATGGCTGCCGGGAGTGTTGACCTGGTGATCGGCACACATCGCCTGATTCAGAAGGACATCAAGTTTAAAGATCTGGGGCTCCTGATCATTGATGAAGAGCAGCGTTTCGGCGTCGAAGCCAAAGAGATGCTGAAGCGTCTGCGACTGCAGATCGATGTACTGACCTTGAGCGCCACCCCTGTCCCGCGAACACTGCATATGTCACTGCTGGGGATTCGTGATATTTCCAATCTGACGACGGCGCCCCGCGATCGTGTTCCCATTGAAACCAGGATTACCCGTTTTGATCCAGAGCTGATTCGGCATGCGATGGTCCGGGAACTGAACCGCAATGGACAGGTTTATTTCGTGCATAATCGCGTGCATGATCTGCAGAAATACGCCGATCGAATCCAGCAGATCGTACCGGAAGCGAGTATTGGAATCGGCCACGGACAGATGAAAGAGACAGAGCTGGAAGCCGCGATGTTGAACTTCGTATCCGGCAAGGTTGATATCTTTGTCTGCACGACGATTATTGAAAGCGGGTTGGATATACCGAATGCCAATACGATTTTTATTCATGATGCGGGAAACCATGGTTTATCCGACCTGCATCAGTTGCGAGGTCGTGTGGGACGCTCGCACCATCGGGCCTATTGCTATCTGCTGCTGCGCGATGGTCAGATGCTGACGCCGATTGCCGCCAAACGACTGAAAGCAATTGAAGAGTACAGTGAACTGGGAGCCGGCTTCAAGATCGCGATGCGCGATCTTGAAATTCGCGGCGCCGGAAATATCCTGGGAACAGAACAGAGCGGGCATATTGCAGCCGTCGGTTACGAATTGTATTGCCAGTTACTGGAAAATGCCTGCAGAAAACTGAAAAACGAACCCATTCGTGAACATCATCACGTGGCAATTGACCTGCCTTGCACTGCGTATCTGCCTTCCGATTATATTCCTCCCGGTCGCATTAAAATCGAACTCTATCGTAAACTTTCAGCGGTGCGATCTCTTGAGGAGTTAAACGCCCTCGAAGAAGAAATGGAAGATCGTTTTGGTCCCATTCCGCATCCTGCGCGACAATTATTGATTTTGAAAGAATTACAAATTCTGTCACAACGCTGGCAGGTTGACAGTATTCGACTGGAAAATAACTTCGCTGTACTGGGCTATCGAGACAAAAATCACATCCTGGCATTGTCGAAAAGCAATCAGGACCGGATTCCCGTCCGGATCGTAGATCAGAAGTCAGCATACATTCCATTGCCGATTTCAGCAGAGAATTTGGAAGAGGTGATGCAGGAGCTTAAAACGGTATTGCAACAATCTTTTGATCCCGCCTATAATCCTGCAACATCGCCCTGACAGGTTCAACTGCTGAACTCTCTAAAACGTTCACTGGTTACTGAAATGGGTGATGAGAATCCTGAATCAGTCTGTCTCCCTTCCTTACACCTCCCTTGTAATTCGGGCTGATTTCAAAAGTTAAATACTGAATGTCTCTCTAATTCCCGGTAAATAATTCGTTCATCATGCAGGATGCATCTTGATGCGCTACGCGCAAATATATTTATTGATGATTGCTTTTATCAGCACTGTGGGGTGTGAAACGACTCCTAAAGTCGACAACCCGGTGCTGGGGCCGCCACCTCCACGTCTTGAGTCCGCTCTGAAACAGCAGAAGCTGGAACACACGCAGATGGCGAGCCGGTCTAAAGAAAGAAAAAGTATTCTGGAAGGTGACTTCCAGGAATCTGATAATCCCTTCGAATCACCGGTGATCACTGTCGCCTCTTCTTCAGATACTTCCACTGCCAGCGCCGTCGATGAATCGGTCGAGGAATTAAAAGACAGCACCGTCGTTGCAATGGTCAACGGGACACCTCTTTTTGTCTCGGATATTATCGGCGTGTATGACTTTCAGCTAAAGCAGGCGGAACAGAGAATGCCGCCCGAAGAGTACCAGAAACTGCGCAGAGCGCTGGTGAAGCGAGACCTGAAATCTCACATCGAACGTCAACTGCTGATTCACGAGATGAAAACCACTCTCAAAAAAGAACAGCTGGCTATGCTCCAGGAACATCTGGACAAAGCATTTGATGAAGAACGAATTCCGGAACTGCAAAAGGCTGTGGGAGCCAGTTCTCCCCAGGAACTAGAGGAGAAACTGAACCAGCAGGGCCGTTCGCTGTACTATGAGAAAGAACTGTTCATGAAGCAACAGTCTGCCCTGCAGTTCATGGCTGTCAAAGCGAAATCCAAGAATGATTTCAGTCGTGAAGAAGTTCTGGCGCGTTACAAATCCAATCTGGATGAATATGCCTACCCGGCCAAAGCACGCTGGCAACGAATTCGTATCAGTTATGCAAAGCATGGTGGCAAAGACAAAGCCGTCGGCGTCCTGGATGAAGTCATCCATAAGCTGCAGGCGGGAGAAAATTTTGGCACCCTGGCCGAAAAATATTCAGATGGGCCACGGGCTGAAAAGAAAGGACAATGGGGCTGGACTGGTCGAGGCAGCCTGGCTGATTCAGAAGTCGAAGCGGCGTTATTTGAATTGCCGGTTGGACAGACAAGCCAGGTCTTCGAGACCGATGACTCGTTTCAGATCGTAAAAGTGATAGATCGAAAAGAGGCAGGTCATACTCCCTTTGCTGATGTGCAGGCTCAACTGGAACAATCCATGGTCAATGATGCCCGTATGAAAGCAACCAGAGAAACACTTGATCAACTCTTCAAAAAAGCAATCATCGAATCGATGTTTGAATACGAAACAGAAGATGAAAAAGTTACAAATTAAGCAGAGTCCTGAACAGTAAAAATGAAGCCACTGTTAAGAAATGCTTCATGAAATACAGACTGAAAAAGTATTTTGAAAACCATGCAATTTAAATTGAAAAATTTGTCAAAATCATATTGACCTGAAAACGACAAATCGATTATTACCCGCACACACTTCTCTCTACTCTCAATAAATCAAATCACACTATCATTTCTCTGACAATCGTTTGTTAAATTTTGCCCGAGGGCAAACATTCAATAGCGTTTCGTTTTTCTGGAATCCTGGTTGGTCCTGCTAAACTCGTATGGCACTAAATCCAGAATTCGGACTAAAATCCTACCCATAGATAGATAGCGAGTTGGAAGTCATGATGACTCCTCAAAAAAAACATAATCACAGTTGGTGTTCTGGCTTGAAGGAGGGACCTACATTGGGCAAGGCATTTGGAGTACTGGCCTGTACGACGTTGATCGCAGCGTCAATGTGGCTGGCCAATCTCGGCAACACGACCAGGAAGGTCGCTGCTGATGTCGAGAATAACGGTCAGCCTGTTTCTGGGCGTCAATTACGCTCAGCTCGTTACTATCTGAGTCTGGGGACTCAGTATTATGAACGAGGTCAATACGCCGAAGCGGTAGAGGTGCTCGAAAAAGCCTCTGTCTCTCCGGGACGACTGTCCTCCGCTGAGTTCCGCAAAATGAACGAGTACCTGGGCAGGGCTCGTACAAGGGCGGCTGCTCCCCGGGAAAAACAGATTGTCCGAGCACAGTCTCCTGCTTCCGACACCGAATACACGACGAACTTTTCGAGTCATACCGGAAAGTCTCCGGAAGAACAGAAGCAACTGGCACGACAGTTACTTCAGTCCGCTCGTGAAGATCTTAAACTGAATGAACTGGCCAAAGCCCGTCAGAAGGCAGGCCAGGCAGCAGCCATGCGGCTGGAATACGGTCCGTTTGAAGAACGTCCCGAACAGGTCCTCGCAGCCATCGCTCGCGCAGAACAACGCATGCAGAAAAATGCTCCCATTCAACAGGCTGGCGGATTTGCCAGTCAGAACTCGCAGGTAATGCAGGTCGCCGGTATAGAAGAACCAGCGGGAAGCAATCCCTTCTCACCTTCCGCTGCAAATCCATTTGATGGAAGCCAGGACAGAAAACTGACTGAAAAAGAGCAGGCCGCTGTACTCCTTAAGCAGGCTCGACAATCTTTAAATTCCGGCAACTATGATGATGCCCGTACCCTCGCATTGCAGGCACAGGATTATGATGTAGCCTACAAACTGTTTGAAGAACGCCCTCAACATATTCTGTCTGAAATTGAACGTAAAACCGGTACTAAGATTTTCGCCGGTAAATCAGAACCAGAACAACCTGTCGCACAGTCTTCCGCTGGGTCTTCTGAAAAAGACCAGGCAGCTCGACTGCTGAAGCAGGCTCGCGCAGAACTGCAGTCGGGTCGACTGGATTCCGCACGTGCTCTGGCACAGCAGGCCAGTCAACTGGATGTCGCCTATCGACTGTTTGATGATCGCCCTGAACTGGTGCTCGACGAGATTAAACGCGCCCAGTCTGGTGCCGGTTCTCTTGCTGCCACAGGAAATACGGGTTCTGCCCAGATGACTGCGGCTGAGGGAGCTTCCAAAGAACAGGCTACCGAACTGTTACGCCAGGCTCGCCTGGATATTAAGAAACGGGACTTCGCAGGAGCCCGCCAGAAAGTGCAACAGGTTCAGGGAATGAAAGTTTCTTACGATCTGTTTGACGACCGTCCTGAACTGGTACTGGCAGCCATCGATCGGATCTCCGACGAAGCCGCTACCATTTCCGGAATCAAAGGTCTGCAGCAGAACCAGGATGCCATTCGTCCCCGGATCAACCGTCTGATGGAACAGGCACAGGTTGCCCTGCAGCAGGGTAATAAAGATGAAGCCTTGATGCTGGCTTCCTCTGCACAGAAACTGGCTGAAACACTGAATATTGAATTTGCTTCTACCAGCGAATCTCCCTCTGCTTTCATCAAGCGGGTGGGGACCAGCTCGGCCTCCAAATTTAATCCTGGTAATACTGCCAGTGAAAAGAACAATCCTGAATATGCACGAAAGCTGGTTGCCGCTGCACGAAACGATTTAGCCCAGGGGCGAATCGAAGATGCTCGACAGAAAGCCGAAGCTGCTCAGCAGGTCGATACTGCCTACAGTCTGTTTGAAGATCGTCCCGAACAGGTTCTGGCAGACATCCGCAATATGGCGGGACAACCTGGCGGACTCTCGCAGGAACAGCTGTATGCAGCGGAAAATGAACGCAAAAAACAGTTTTCTCAGAAACTGGTTGCACAGGCAAGAACAGATCTGAAAGCCGGTCGTATTGATTCTGCACGGGTGAACGCCCAGGAAGCATTGCGAGTCGGCGTGGAATTCAAGCCTGGTGAAGACAGCCCGCAGTCCATTCTGCGTGATCTGGAATCCCGGACGGCAGCACAACAGCCTGAACGGGTAGCCCGGATGAAGAAGAGTGAAGCCAGTGAGATTGCCGTGATTCATCCCGGTGCATCTGCTCTGGAATTGTATAACCTTGGGATGCAACGCCTGTCTGAAGGAAATCGGGAAGCTGCTTACCAGTCCTTCCTGGCCGCCTACCAGTCTGGTGAAAAGCTGGACAATCATCGTGCTCAGCAGTTGCAGGATGCGGTGCGGGAGCTGGCACCTTCACGGGCTGACAAGATCCGCCTGGTGAAGAATCAGACTTCTTCCGACGATCCGGCAAATGGTTCGCAGGAACCAAGCACCATTGATCTGGTTCAGCAGAAACAGGCGATTGAATTCAGCCGCCTGCGATCTGATGTGCTGAACGCCATCTTTAAAGCAGAAAGAATGCGTGAATCGGCTCCTACCGACGCGTTGAGTATTATCGATCAGACCATGTCAAAAGTCGAAAGCTCCAGCCTGGATAAAAAATCGACGGCTACTTTGATCGGTTCACTGCAGCGAACCCGTGAGTCCATTGACTCCTTCCGCAAGCAGGTCGCACCTCTGGAAGAGCTGAAAAAGCAGAACCAGGAAGTCGAAGAGTATATTGATGCTCGCATCAAAAATAAGATCCGGGTCGAACAGGAACTGGCCGATCTGGTAGAGAAATTTAATGAACTGGTTGATCAGCGTCGCTATGCGGAAGCAGAAGTGATTGCCAAACAGGCCAAAGATCTCGATCCACAAAACCCTGTCACCGTCACAATGGAATGGAAAGCCAAGTTCCTGAGAAGGGATGCCTCCAACAATGCGATGCGTGATCGTAAGGAACAGAATGTCTGGAATCAGTTGAACGATGTGGAAGAATCTCTGGCAGATGCTTACACACCTGATATCAAATTTGGACACGATGCCAAAGAGTGGGCAGAACTGACCAAACGACGTGATAAATACCATGTCAAAAACCATAACCAGAAAACGGAACGTGAACTGCAGATTGAAGAGAGCCTTGATCGCCCGGTCAACCTTCAGTTTGAAGGTGAGCCTCTGACAAATGTCATGAGCAAAATTCAGACTCTCACCGGGATCAACATCTTCCTGGACAGTCTGGGTCTGGAAGAAGAAGGGGTTACACCCAGTGCTCCCGTGACAATCAACGTCAATGGAATCAAGCTGCGAAGTGCCTTGAATCTGCTGCTCGAACCTCTGAACCTGTCTTACACAATTGATAACGAAGTATTAAAGATCACCAGCCGCATCCGTCAGCAGGGGACTCTGAAAACTCAGACCTACCCTGTGGCTGACCTGGTGGTACCGATTCCCAACTTTGCCGCCAGTGGAAACATGGCCGCCAATCCCTACAGTCAGATGGGTGCGATCAGCTACGGTTCCGGCATCGGCGGCAATCAGGCTGCTCCTGGTAACTTCCAGGTTGCTGACCCTGTCATGGGTGGTGTACCTGGCTCCAATCCCTGGAACAACAACGGAGCAACATCTCAGGTTGCCGGGGGTGGATCCAATATCGACTTTGATTCTCTGACCGAACTGATTGTCTCAACCGTCGAACCAGATTCCTGGGAAGAGATCGGTGGAGCCGGCAGTGTGCGTCCTTTTGAAACCACTTTGAGTCTGGTTATTCGTCAGACACAGAAAGTGCATGATGAAATTGCCAACCTGCTGGAACAGTTGCGAAGGCTGCAGGACCTGCAGGTAACCATCGAAGTTCGCTTCGTCACCGTGTCTGACCGGTTCTTCGAACGAATTGGGGTCGACTTTGACTTCAACGTTCAGGATACCGTCGGTAACCCGACTGTCGATAACTCAGGGAACCCTGTGCCCGGCTTTGGTCAGGTCAACCTGCTGAATGGTACCAATCAGAATGGTGGTGGTGGTCAGAATACCGGTGGCCAACAGGGTCAGCAGGGACAAAATACGACGAATGGTCAAACGGGTGGGCAGGGAGTTGCTCCCTTCAGTGATCCGCCAACGCGAACATTGCTTAACTATGACACCTGGCCGAAGAAAGGTACCGTTGTCGGGATGGCCTCACCTGAGTCATTCACTCCCGACCTGGATGTGCAGTTCCGCCAGGGATCATTTGAAATCGGAGTACCTGAATTCGGCAGCTTCAATGCAAACGCCGGTGTGAACGTGGGTCTGGCGATTCTGAGTGACATCGAAGCCTTCTTCTTCATCAACGCCGCTCAGGCAGATGAACGGTCAAACCTGATGTTTGCTCCGAAAGTGACTTTGTTCAACGGTCAGGTTGCCTTTGTGACCAGTAACGTATCGCGACCATTCGTGATCAGCCTGGTACCAACTGTAGGTAACTTTGCTGTCGGGTTCACACCTGTCATCGCGAATATTCCTGAAGGGGTCTCCTTGACAGTCTCGGCTGTGATCTCTGCAGACCGTCGTTATGTACGACTCTCCGTCAATCCTAACTTCACCAACGTCACCGACGTCTTTACCTTCTCTTTCCAGGGTGGTACACAAGGCGGCCAGCAAGGCCAGCAGGGTCAGCAAGGCCAGCAGGGTGGCCAGCTGGGTCAGCAGGGTGGTGGAAACTTCGGTAACGGAGTAGGAACCGGGGTTGGTGGTATCGGTGGTGCCGGCGGCACAGGCCAGGGTGGCCAGGGTGGCCAGCAGGGTCAGCAAGGCCAGCAGGGTCAGCAAGGCCAGCAGGGTGGTGGTCTGGGGACCACAACGATTCAGCAGCCTGTGGTCGAGCAGGTGACTGTGACAACCACAGTCAGTGTGCCCGATGGTGGTACTGTGCTCCTGGGTGGTGTCAAACGACTCCGTGAAGGTCGCAGTATGGCCGGCGTTCCAATTCTGAATAAACTGCCGTATGTCAGCCGTCTATTCAAGAATACCGGTGTCGGTAGGGAAACGGAAAGCCTGATGATGATGGTCACTCCCCGTATCATCATCCAGGAAGAAGAAGAGGAAGCTCTCCTCGGATACTAAGGAAAACGGAGTTGCCCACGCTTGTGGGCGACTCCAGGAAGTTGCAGATCGCGGGATCTGCAGAGGGGCTGATCGTCAGCAGCCCCGGGCTCTGGCCGTCGCGAATTCTCCCCCCTGATTCGCGGCGGCTTTTTTGTTTTCAACGAATCAGTAGATTTGCGTCTCGCTTCAGATGGAGCTGCTGAATCGATCTTGTGATAAAAACGTGATTTCAACTAAACTTTCGGCGATATAAATTTTCATTGAGCGTCTTTAAAAGGAATGAAAAGCGTGATATCAAGAAAGACTTTTCTGATTACAGTAGCGACACTGTGTGCGTCCGTCTGGATGGGAAATCAGACGTTACTTCAGGCTCAAACACCTGAAACCTATCGTGTCAAAATGGAGACCACACGTGGTACTTTCCACATTGATGTTACTCGCAGCTGGTGTCCGAACGGGGCCGATCAGTTTTACAGACTGGTTCAATCCGGTTTTTACAATGATTGTGCTTTTTTTCGAGTCATAGATGGCTTTATGGCGCAGTTTGGTATCAACGGTGATCCTGAAGTTCAGAAACAGTGGCGGGATCGGAGGATTCAGGACGACCCGGTGGTAAAGTCCAATCTCAAAGGTTATGTCTCGTTTGCCAAGACCAGCGAACGAGATTCTAGAACAACTCAAATTTTTATTAACTATGGTGATAATCGCAGGCTTGATAGATATGGATTCGCGCCTTTCGGATTCGTTCCACAAACAGATATGAAAATTGTGGAGGCACTGTACTCCGGATATGGTGATGGCTCTCCTGCGGGCCGTGGACCAACTCAGTCAAGAATTCAATACGAAGGCAACCACTATCTGAAACGGGAGTTTCCCCGACTGGATTACATTACCAGAGCGACGATTGTGGCCAGGTAAGGACTCTGTGGATTTGTGAAGACGTCGATAACAGATTTGAACTGATAAACATGACAGAACGAACGCTGTTTCGATCTCTTTTAATCATTGAGATGTGGTTGTATGAAGAGCGCCTTTTTTTCCCCAGGCAATGTAAAGTCAAAGCCGCAGTTTTGAAAAAAGACGTCTGATGATGTTACCACCATCACTTCCAGAATATTCCTTTGACGGGCCCGTTCGACACAGGCCGAAACGAGTTTTTTACCGACACCAATCCCCTGTCGATGATCGGCGACTACCAGGCTGCGGATCTCAGCCAGTTTTCTGGAATAGATCTCAAGTGAAGCGAAACCGACAATTTCCTCATTTTCTCCAACCATTTCCACCGCGACAAACCCGGTTTCTACTAATACATCCAGTTCTTCCGATGTCCGAGGTAAGATCTTTTCCTGTTCCACAAAGGGGAGAATAAATTCAGACAGCTTGCTGATATCCTCATGTTTTGTGGTACGGATGTGAATATTCTCAATCATTTAAGAAGAACTTTGTTATATGAATAAAAGTTGATTTGTGCACACTCATTGTGAAGTGTGAACGTCGAAGTTCATCAAATCAGGAGTCTCGACTCTTTTTCTGAAGTCAGGAAAAGGCAGACTCTCTGGTGGTGCAACTCGAAGGCCTATTGGTTATGGTATCGCTAACGACCATTACTGATGTCACGGCCGCAGTATAATTGATTGCCGGTAGATAAGGTAATGAGTCTATGAAAAAATCTCAGTTTTTAGTTTTATGTGGCTTAATCTGTCTGACTTTTACTGGTTGTAAAGGCTACTTTCAACCCAAAGAGGAGACCGGTTCGGTGTCGGTCAGTTCCGATTCCCGGCCACACAGAAGTACCAGATCAGAAGAAATGGAAGTTTACGTGAGTGACGAATCAACGCCAGGTTACTTAACCACAGCAAGTGGCTTGAAATACCGTATTGTCCGCGAAGGTAGCGATACTAAACCGGGTCCCACGGATCATGTGACCGTACATTATCGTGGCACTCTGGAAGACGGTACTGAATTTGACAGCTCCTACAGTCGCGGCCAGACAATTTCGTTTCCGTTAAATGGTGTGATCCGAGGATGGACCGAAGGTTTACAGTTGATCGGTGAAGGGGGAGAAGTCGAACTGATTATTCCTTCCGAACTGGGATACGGTGCCCAGGGAATGCCCCCCGTCATTCCAGGTGGAGCGACATTACACTTCCGCGTTGAATTATTTAAAGTAAACTAGTGAAGTGTCATTTTTAAATTTTGGGTTGATAGATATTACGAGAGTGCGACAACGGTGCACTTAAACAACATCCCCAACCTTCTATTTCAAGCTTGACAAAGCACTAGCCTGTGTCCAGATTTACTGCTGCGTCTCCGGGGCTATCTGGGTAGATGATGATAGAATGAGACGCGCTGGTTAAATACGATACGTTCCAGTTGATTGCGCGCAATATCAGCTGATCTTTTTGTTGTCTATCGAATCAATTCAGGAGAGAAACAGTGACCCACTGTTGGCATGATGTGACTCCGGGGCAAAACCTGCCTCGCGATTTCACCGCCGTGATTGAAATTCCGACTTTTTCCAAAGTGAAGTATGAGTTGGATAAAACAACGGGACTGCTCAGGTTGGACCGCATGCTTTATTCCGCTGTCCATTATCCCGCCAACTATGGGTTTATCCCCCAGACCCTGGCAGAAGACGATGACCCGCTGGATGTACTGGTGCTCTGCCAGGAACCCGTTGATCCTTTAACGATTCTGGATGCACGGGCTATTGGCGTAATGACCATGATCGACAGCGGGAAACCTGACCATAAGATTCTGGCTGTCGCTGTGAATGATCCGGAATATAACCCGTTTACCGAAGCCTCTGAATTGCCACCCCACCGGCTGGCAATGCTGAGACGGTTTTTCCAGGATTATAAAATGCTGGAAGGTAAAACGGTAGAAGTTGAGGAGTTCCAGTCTGCTTCCGCCGCGTTTCCCATTATTGAAGACTCGTTACAGCGCTACAGCAGTCAGCGTCGTCGCGGTTTTCTATAAGATGCCTGCATCTTAAAAGTCATTCAAATAAAAAAGCAGCTGTTTCTGATTTGGAAACAGCTGCTTTTTTTATTTCAAAATGCCGGAGCGATTAAATGGGATTATCCGCATGGATCTGGATGGTCGGGATGCGAACGCGATGCAGGGCCGCTCGAATCTGTTCCTGAATCGCGGGCGTCAATTGTTTCAGTTCGGATGTGAAAACCTGATTGCCGAGAATCTGGTTGACGTTCAGTGACGGTCGGTTTCCCAGGTGGTGATCAAGTTCCACCATGCGGACGGACCGGTCTTTTGTGGTTCGACTGAGAAAGACACGGGTAAAACGATTCTTGCCCTGCATATAGGGTTTGACCTGCAGTCGAAAACTGGCTTTCCCCTGTAGCGCGAGTTTGAGTTCCTGCAGTCGCTCATTAATCATCATCTGAACATGACCGGGCATATCAATTGTCTGTGCGGTGATTTCATCGATACTGCCTGTGAACTGATGCGTCTGCAGCGTGTCGGTTTCATCCTGGTAACTGATCTTAACAGAGTAACCATCTTTCACACTACCCACGAATAACAGACAGAGGTTCTGGGTTGTTGTTACCGGAGCATGGTTAAACCCGAGTCGTAACTCGCGGCCCTTCGTGTTTTTTTCGCCAGAGCGGGCTGCGATGGGGCCTTCCTGTTCGGAATCAGTTGTGGGCTCTATCTCATTTTTGTCCTCCGGTTTCTTCGGAGGTGAGGTATGCCCCATTGGTTTCACGGTGAATTTATAATTTCGATACAACTTCTGAGTGAGAGTCACTTCGATCGTCTGTTGTTTGGAAGCGCGGATCACACCCAGTTCCACTTTACTTCCTTTGGGGGAATCCAGCACGTATTTGCGGAGTGTGTCAGAAGAGGTGATTGCCTGACCATTAAATGTTGTCAGCACATCATACACTTTGAGACCTGACTGCCTGGCAGGAGAATCAGGCAGCACCAGCTTCACACTGACTCCCTGACCTTCTTTCATCATGTCGTTCAACTGTGCAGCCAGAGCGGCCTGAACCGGTTCGGTGACAATGCCTACGAAATTTCGCAGGTGGGTTTCTCCCGTGGGGCTGCTGGTGACTTGAAACCGGGCTTTCGCACGACCAGATTCAGCAGCGTCTTTGGACGCAGCAGGCATGGCCTGTTTCGCAGGCGCTGATTTGTTTTGTTTGACATTTGTCTGGCCTGGTTTTTTCGCCGATACCGGCTGGTCATCTGCGAAAGTTGCCTGACCGGCCAGCAGCGAAAAAATGAGACCGCTCGTTAAGAACCGTCGACACTGTTTCATTGTACTGCCTTGATTTGATTCGAGAAAGACCGCTCCCTCACCTGTTGACTCTAGATCGCATCACAGTTTACCAAGGCGTCTCTCAATCTATTAAACTCGGTTCAAATAGTCTTGGAGACGCTACAGTAAAACTGGACACAGTCTTACGTTTCCGTTCAGGATCGATCCTTCAAGTGGCCCGTATTAATAATTCCTACTTATCCGCTTATGTAACATTGATCTCGCAGTAACTGCAGGTTACTGACCATTCCCGCCACTCTCGTCTCCAATGAGAGACAGACCGGCTTTATTGACAGGAACAAAATCAATGGTTAATTCCGGCATTGACATTTTGACGTTGGAACCCGTCTTTGGATTCTCGACGCTAAAGTTCGTCCATGAGAGTTCTGTTCGCTGTTCGACAGGTCCCATTTCCGTATTATAAAGTGTGATATCAATCGATTCCTGAACATTATCATGGACCCGGGGAGTCATTTCCATCGGGCTGTCGCCATGATCAACGACAACCAGAGTATTTGAATCCAGTTCGTCGGAATCATCAATAACCGTATCAACTGGCGGTATGTTCTCGGTTGCAGGTTGGACCGGTACGATCCGCTCGACGACCACGGGATTCGCTTCCGGTAGAAGCTGAATGAATCCAATTCCCAATGCGAGGCAGGCGCAGAGAGCCGAAGTCAACAGGCCCAGTTTAAAAGCCTGGTGGCGTCGGGACGTGAACGGATCATCGCTTGCGTTTCCCGCCGTCTGTGTCTGCCGAAATCGTTTTTCAAATTCTTCATCAGAGTCATCGGAAAGTTCCTGAAGCTCTGGAGGCATCTCCTGCCGAAAATATTCGCGCAGGACACTTTCCAGCTCATCATCATTCCCGAGCATTCCTGAAGTGTCATACGGTTTCATGATCTATCCCCACTTTTTCCAACTCTTCACACAGCCGCTTTCTCGATCGAGAAAGCCTCATATCAATAGCTGATGTTGAAGTATTGAGCGCTATCGACATTCGTTTTGATGACCATCCTAGTGCATAACGAAGTACGAGAACCTCACGGTCCTCGGCTCTAAGTTGTTGAAGTGCTAGCCTGACTCGGCTGTTCCTCTCTTCATTTTCCAGACCCTCCGATGGATCTGAAGGTTTACCTACAATACTGTCTAAATAGTCTGCAGGCCTCGCTGCATGATTCTGCCGACGGGCATAGTCGCGCAGCCAGTTTTGAGCAACAGTCAAAACCCAGGCCCGGATATTTCGAATTGACTCTATTTCTTGTGATTGTAAACGTACGAACGCTTCCTGGAGTGCGTCATATGCACGATCTGAGTCAGAGCATTGAGCATATAATAATGCCCAAATTTCTCGACCATCTCGTAAATATACCGCCTCAATCTCTGCCGACCACTGATTGGCCTGCTTATCAGGCATGCAAATTCCAATACGTTAGAAGAGGGATAATCTAAGTTCATTGGAGAGTGTCAGCTGCAAAACTTATCTTTGCCAGCCTTAACAACACTCTGCTAACTCACATGCACTAGAATAGACGGTATCCAGATCAGAATCTAACCTCCATTCAGCAAATTTCGGGTTTGGGAACAGATTCCAACTCACCCTGCCCCCACTGTTTAACATTCAAGAGGGGGAGGGAAAACGGGTGCGTGTTCCTATCTTGTTTAATTATAGTTGCTTACAGAAAATACAAGTCTGGATGAATTCCAGGTCGCTGGTTAACGGCAATCTCACCGAACTTCGAAAAAAGGGAGTGAGGTTCACTGAATGCCAGTTGGTATCTAATAGAATAGACCTGCCAATTCTGATGTGTTCCAAGTTACTGAATGGCGGAATAAGGAAGTGGCTCCAGGTACCAGTTAGTGATTTTTGATACCGTTCCTTTATATTTGTCCATCGCTTTCATTTTTTCCCATTTGGAATGCATACGAAATCCATCCCAGTGCTCCTCATGTGCAGCGCGATGAGGCGCAGACAGCATGTACGTCAGGTTAGGAACATCGTCACCAATCAGCATTTCGCCGAAGAAGACAGGCGCCAGTTTTACATCTTCCATGATTTCGATCTCACCAGAATTGAACATGTCAACTTTCAGCTTCGCCAGCTTTTCATTGTGGCTCTCATAGGTCCGCAGTTCAAACAGATGAGGGCCTGCTCCCTCCGGCGTTTTTAATTGAGGCATGCCTTTAAAGGCTTTCATCAGTCGGCTCTCAATGCGGGTGAATGCCGGAGATTCTTTGGGGAACGAGAAGTACTCGGCGGCAGCCTGGTGGTATTGTTGGTCAGTTTCCAGAACATCATTCAGCGATGAGAACTGCTCCAGCGAATTAAAGGGAATCAGCACATACAGAGAGTGATCATCTTTGACTTCGATCTGTTTGAATACACCGACCTGCTTGATCCCGATTCGTTTCAATGCCGGCAGCAACGCCTGCTCCAGGTAATTACTGACGATTGCCTGCTTGTCATCCGAGGGAGTCCGGTAAATACGCAGTTCGTAAAACTGTTGTTTCGGTTTTGCGTCCGCGGACTGTACGCCCTGAGTCACACCCAATGCCACGGCGGCACCCACGGTACCTGCCAGAAACTGTCGTCGGTCGGTTTTATTCTGATTCATGATGATCCTCGTTTTTATGGGAAATTGATGCTTGGTTTGATTCGTATCGCCGATGCCCGTCTGCTTTATTTGTTGACGGGGGCCAGAATACGTGATGCGTTTTGCGGACTATGATGAATTTTGTTTTTCGCCACAACCACTTTTTCGGGAAATTCAATCGTGATCGGTTCGCCTGTGTTCGGGTTGGGCTCATAGAACGGTGCCCCCGTTGAAGCGACCGTCACACGAATGCGATGCCCTTTGTTGAACACCTGGCTCATCCAGCCGATATTGAAAGGGACTTTGTAAACCTCACCCGCTTCCATAAAGACCTGCTGTTCATAACCATCCCGATAGCGGGCCCGGCGGATCATATCGATGATCAAGATCGAACGTCCGTCCGGATACACGTCGGTCACGCGAACGATGAAATCCGTATCTTTCGCGGAAGAAGAGACCAGCAGTTCCGCTTTGACATTTCCGGTCCACTCAACCGGTTCGGTCAGCTGGTCGGTGGTGAAGGTGAGTACGTTCTCCTGTTCTTCCACTTTGCGGGCATCGCGGGCACCGGGGAAGCCCCGTGCTTCAATTTTCGCGGGATTCAATGGATCGGCAATGATCTGAGTAAATGCGTTGGCCTCGGTCGGTTTGGTTGTTGCCAGCTTGCCTTCAGGCTGAAGATAGTAAGGTGTTTCGACGGTCTTAATCGGCCAGTCATCCACGGCCCGCCATACGTTGCCCGGTGCACCCGGTTCTCCGACTGCTCCCATCGCGTAATAACGGACATTGGGATCATCCTCGATACCGTTATCGACCCCTTTGAGATAATGATCAAACCAGCGGATCATCTCGGTCATCATGTCGAAGTTGGCATTCTCCGGGTAAACCATTTCTCCAACTTTATTCACCTTGTTGAAACGACCATGCAGCCAGGGGCCGATATACAGTTTCTGCTGACCCCGCGAATTCGGGCCTCCCTTATGCTGCCGTCCGATGAAACTCTGCACGGAGCCGACGCACATAAAGTCGTACCAACTGCCCACGGTAAAGCAGGGGACATTCATTTTGTCAAAATGCAGCGAAGCATCTTCGGCTCTCCAGTAGTCATCGTAGTCAGGATGCGAGAACCATTCTTTCATCAGCGCCCGGTTGTGTGCGGGCACGCGGCTGACAGCGTCCATCCCTTTGAATCGATTCGGCTTGGCAGCGCCTCCGATGAAATAACCTTCATCGTACAGACTGAGGCCGGTATCGATCATGAACTGACAGACCAGGTGCGGCGGCTGTGTGACCGCCAGGTAATTCTGAGCATAACCGGCCTGTGAACTGCCGAAGGTTCCGATCTTGCCGGTCGACCAGGGCTGTTTGGCCAGCCATTCGACGACATCGTAGCCGTCCCGCTTCTCGCCCCATTGCAGATCGCGATAGCCAACCCAGGTTCCTTCAGACAACTGCGAGCCACGGAAGTTGACGCCACACACGACATACCCGTGCGAGGCCATTTCCGCGAAAGAGCGTCGGCCCCCTTTACTTCGCAGGCTGGCGTACCGCTGTTCCATCAGAACCGGCCAGGGGCCTTTCCCATCGGGAATATACAGATAAGCCGACAGCTTGACGCCATCCCGCATGGGAATCATCACATGTTTTTCGGTGACTCCTTCATAATCGAGAGGGGGATCGGCGGCGGACAGGAGGGAGGGGGACAGAAGCAGTGCAGCCATTAGCAGGCAGGCAGAGGCCAGTTTGTGCATGGGTTTTCTCCGGCTGGATAATCTGGGTAGGAATTGTTCTCCTTCGATTGTGGCTAACCCCCGCGCAGACAGCAAGGATAAACACGCATCGATCTGAAGTCTTGTCCCTGAAACGATTTCAGCTGCTGAGAGCATTGACAGATGTGGCACGGGGTATCAAAAAAACAGGGCAGCCATCACAGGCGTCAAATTTGCCTGAGAAATCAGTTTATCGGGGACGAAAAACGGGCAGAATCCTTTCGTAAACCGAAAAAAGGGGGTATGCTACCGCCAGAGCCCGGTTCACGATCTCCATTTTCGGAACCGGCTCCCCACGATTCTCGCCCGGCGAACCTTTGCTGCGGCTGATGAATCTATCAGTGACAAGCTGAACCTCAACGCCGCCGTAGCTCAGTTGGCAGAGCAACGCATTCGTAATGCGTAGGTCAGGAGTTCGACTCTCCTCGGCGGCTCTTTTAAGTCCTTGAGAACAATGGACTTATTATCCTCTGTTTTTCTGGGCTTCTCTTCATTTTGGTTAGTGTCACCTAAAACGTCACTATCGTCTGCAACGGTCTCCCATACCGCCTCGGCTGCTTTCTGGGCATTCCGTCCCACATAGTACTTCAGAGTCGTTTCAATATTAGCATGACGCATCAGCAGCATTAAAACATCAGGCATCACCTTGAGAGACCAGCGTTCACCGAATGACCGTCTGAGATCATGGGCCGACGCGTAGCGGGGTTTTCGCTCTCCGGTTTCCTTGTCGATGTTCCCTTTGTCACCGACGACGATACCAGCTGCCTCACCAATGTCAGCAACCAGCTTGGAAACTGTTGACGCAAGCATTCTCTCCGTTCGCTTGATCCTGGCGATAGGATTGAAAACTGGGCCGGTTCGTTCATCATCAGGGACACTAGCGAGCAGAGCAGCGAATTCAGGAACGATCGGAAGCAAACGATCCCTTTTGCCTTTCTCGGCTTCCATGCGAATTCTCAGCATGGGACGTTTACCGGAGAAATCAACCGATAGCTTATCTTCCCGATCCCAGTACAGTTCCAGTGATTCTGAAATTCTCAACCCAGAGTACCACAAGCCAATCAGCAGGAAACGCCATGAGAAAGCGTGTTTCTTTCCGCAGGCCTTAGGAACTGCTGCCAGCATAAGTTTGAATTCATCCAATGTGAGAGGACGTCCCCGCATCGCTTTTGTTTCCCGAATTCGTTTAAACTTTGGGAAGACAGGTACTTCCTGGATCAGCTTTAAAGAGGCTGCCCATTGCAGGGCTGTTTTGAGGTATGCCAGATATCCCTTAATACTGACGTCTTCCAGTCCCTGCGATCTGAGTTGTTTCACAATCTTACTGATTCCGTTGGCATCAACTTGAGATAACAGGTTCGGTTTCAGGATATTTGCAACGTGATTAAAGGAAGTCGTGACCTTTTCAGATGACCGTTGCGCTAAGCCAGGCACAACTTCCGTTTCGTAGCGTTCCCGGAATTCAGCCCACTTGATTTTTGTCGGCTCAAAGTAGGTCCGGTCGTTGAGTTCCTTTTCCAGGCGAGCTGCAAACCGTTCTGCCTCCCGTCCGATATTGGTTTTCGTGCTTTTCTGCTTTGTGCGTCCGCTGGCTGGATCAGTCCATTTCGCCTGAAAGAACTTGCCGCCAGTCCGTCTGAAGATACTCACTCTGATTGCTGCCATATATCGTTTCACCTTAATTGTTAGCCGTGTTTATTGTGTTGTAGGACGTATCCATCGTCTGAGAATCAATCGCGTTACACTCCATTCAGTGCGATTGTGGTTGATTTTGGATCATGACCCAAAATAGAAATCCCCGAAGCGCAATAACTGCGCCTCGGGGGATAGGAAGATCTACTACCGTTTAACGATTACGGCTTCTGGTTCGCTGTGTTTACGCGATTGATTCCAGGCAGAAATCAGGTTCAACGCTTCACATCTGCTCAACCGAAACCGCAAAAGCGTGCCATCCGTGAGAACGACATTGTATTCGTTCCCATCGTTATCGGCTTCACTGAACCCATTCAGGGCAACACGCTGATTCATATCGATGGCATATTCCATCAAAAATAAATCAGCCTTACGTCTGGCATCTTCACTGTTACTTGCATTCTGAACCTGCAATATCACATCTTCGCTAATTGTCGGATTCGTACCGAAGTAATGCCCCAACTGAATTTCAAAGAGTTCTGTTTCGTCCTCTTCAGAATCAACCAACTGGGCTTCCATCTCTGCTGGTTTATTTAAGGGTGACACAGTGTCACCCTTTTGTTCGAAGGCCTGTGTGGCTGGATCAGCTTTGCTTTCGCCAGACTGGGTTTCCTCTTGGATCGGCCACGGTTCCAGATCTGCCGGACAGATGGAACGGGCAATGTAAGCCCGCTTGCGAACTTCTCCCGGCCCGCATTGATCAAGCCGATAATTCAAATCACCGACAATCTGCTTGCACAGATCGCGGGGGCCGTCGATCCTGATGAATGCCGGTGGCAAGTCATATTCGTTTTCAGGCTTCCAGGGAGTCGGCAGAGCCACACTGAGATTGGCATACTTACTGCCGACGCGAACACGAATGTACCAGTGAGAGACAAAGCCGTCCTTGCTGTTGGTGATGCGTTCCCGATTGAGGATAGCAGCAATCTCAGCAGCGGTTTTGGCCTTCTTGTACGTCGTTGTGTGTGGCGGAACTGATCGCCAGCAATCAGCTTGCCAGTCTTCAGGAACGTTGACCAGGTAAACCGGCCAGTCATGACGCGGGGCATCGACGCGCAGAACCTCATCAGGGGCTGGCTGGCCGATTGTGGGGGCTTCAACCGGTTCCAGGGCTGCCCAGTTGGTTGCCTTGTGTGCCAGTTGAACAACTGCCGTTGATCGACCTTTGGGGGAATTGAAGCCGTTCTCAGTGACATTTTGAGAACCAGAGAGAGACGCGGGGTTTGTGAATGTGGTATTCATCCTTAACCACCTTTCTTTTACGCACAGGGCGTAAAAAAGAACCCACACCCATACGTGCAGCTCTAAGGCGGTGTTGAAGCCGCCCGTGGTCGTTGCCGATACCACACTCCGCGCATGGGTGGGGATTCTTGTTTTCAACGTTTGTTTTAGAATTTTCAACATACCTTTCGGCTTTTAGAGGCTGCATTTTTGCAATGGTTCGCGCTTTTTGTCAATAGGATCAGTTCAATATCTCCAATCTACGCTATTAAAAGTGTGAGCATGAATGAGAGAAGCCCAATCATAAATGTAATGGCTGAAAATATCATAAGGAATTTCCATTCTTTACTTACTTGATCATCATCAAAGTAAATATTTATATCTGCTAGTGCCATGAATGAAGATCCTAATGATCCCAAAAATGAAATTGCACTTACACCAAGCAAAACTTTTACTATTTGTGGTACTGGCTGGGGCAAAAGTCCGCTGGTAATAGCCATCATAAGTACGATTGTTGCAGTGCAAAGTGTGGTTTGGTGTTTGAAAAAATCGATCAAACTTTTTTTATGATCGTTACTAAGTGTTTTGATTTCATTATTTTTTGAAGGCATTAAAGTTGGCTTTCAAGAGAGGAGTATCATTAAGGTGAATCATCACAGCTTCGGTTTGGGATCCGGCTCACGCGCGGTATTGTTTGTTTGCAGGGCTTTCACAACTCGCTCAAGCTGCTGCTCGTAATTTGTGTTGTCTTCCTCCCAATCTGTAAAATCTGCTGCCATTCGTTCGAGTATCTGATTTTTTTTGGGGTGATTCCAGTGTTTGAAAATGTATCCGTCAAGGTTCAATGGAATCAGTGCTTGAACTTTATAGCCTCTTTCTCTTGAGAGATCCTTTTCTTTGGCAAACACATGTGTCACTTCATCATCAACCCAAGGACTCGTGAGCGACTGCTTAGAAGCGCACAGCAATACTTTATCCCAAACACGAATTCCGTGGTCAATCCGTTCATAGATGTTGTCACCAGGTAAAATTTGGTCTTCATCAAGCCAGCACCTAATTCCCCTGTTCTGTAGCGCGTCGTGTAGACGTTTCGCAAATGTTTTATCTGCATGGCTGTAACTAATAAAGCAAGAATAAAACTCGTGATCTGATGCAGGAAAAGAAGTTTTTATTAAGGTGATGAGATCATCAGACAGCCCACAACCGCGAAAAAATATTTCGGGAATCTTACCTTTCGATTTTTCTAATGTATCTATCCCGAGACTGCTAGGACCACTGTGTTGGATTGTTTCAAGCCCCTTGATATCAGACAAATTGATGTCATTCCAAGTTGTATCATTTAGCTTTGCATTATTCAGATTCGCTCCATTTAGAGATGAATCATGCAACCCTGTAAAAGAAAATTCAGCATTACGCAAATCGGCACCCATTAGTGAGCAAAACCTCAGCGATGTCGATAAAAAACTCGCGTTAATTAATTTAGCATCAGTAAAGATGGTGCCCACTACAGATGAGCTTGTAAAACTCACATTCTTCATTTGAGCTTTTCTAAAGATCACTTGCATTAGATCAGCATTGCCAAAATTAGCTTTGTCGAAAGTTGCTCCTTCAAAATTGGATTTGGTGATTTGGCAGTTATAGAAATGAGCGTGTTCAATATAGGCATTTCTAAAATCAGCCTTTTGAAGTGTTATCCATTCTAGATTAACGTATTTTAGTCTCGCGTTGGATAAATCTAACGTATCCTCAGGATGTTCAGCTTGCCAAGACTTGATGCTTTGAGGGCCGGATAGCACTATTTCTACGTGTTCAGGATTTGCCATGACTTATTCCTCTATGGTATTTAGTTGTTCAGATTTTCTGTTTTCATTATGGATACCAGAACCATACTGATCAATCAACTGCCCTTCGGCGTCACCCGCAACCGCACGTATGGCTTCAGTGTCTGCCTGCCCGTTGCATCCCAGCCTGCGAACTCGTATTCCCTGCCGTTCTCAATCGTGAAGGACCCAACGAAGTCGGGTTGGTTCGCGTTTTCCTTATACCGCTTGCGAAACATCACTCCCTGGTTTTTCTTGTTCCGATACTTTTTCGCCATCGTCCGTGATTCCGTTCTGAAATTCCTTTGCGCATCCATGCCGAGATACAGCTTCAGATTCTGCTTAACAGTTTGATTCACCGTTCACTGTCTTATATGTATTCAGCGCTGTTTCTGGATCGTGGATACCCAGGTTGGTGTTAGCTGCGTGAGAACGATCAATCCACAACAGCCCCCCACTGGGTTGCCCCGCGTCTGAGACAACTTTCCATGTTAACCAGTGTAGAAAACCTTTAACCGTTCATTCCTGCCATAACTAACCAGCGCGCAATAAATCCATACCCCGACTCTTATTTATAGACGCTGCACCGATTACACTTTGTAATCCCTTCCCGGTTTACCAGGTTCCTCACGTCTTGCCAAATCAAATATCTGATTTGGGCGTTTGATCTTTATCCATCGCCTCAGCGACCGTTGGCAATCAAACCGCGATTTTACTCGCACCTATGCCAGTTGCCCTCTCTGTGGGCTATGTCATCTCAATATCAACGCTTACGCTTATTTTGTGTCCACAGGTTGATCGCGGAGTTCCCTCGACCTCGCTGGAATCTCAGGGCAGTTTTCCTGCGTCTTGCTCTGCTGCGCTTATCTTCCTGCAATATGTCGTCTGCCCTTAGTTGCAGGATCGCAGCTCGCAATGTGTCAGCAAGTCCGCCAGAAAACTCTCCTGACGATATGGTTTTCATAATCCAGTTGAGATAGTCCGGTGGCACGTCTTTGATTTTCATGCCTTTATGCTTCCCGAAAGAGAGCACATAATCAACGTCGCTACCTGCTCTGCTCATCTCAACCTCTCTGTATTTCAGCTTGACGTTTCCCGTCTGGTCAAAATGTCCAGACGGGGGGCATATCAATAAATGCCTTGTTTTTCCCGAAGTGTCAAAATGATCCTTCGGAGTGTTCGTATCTGATGCTGGTTTCCCGGGTGATCAAATTGAGCACCCGGGGAGAATGTCTTACGGGTCGTACTCCCACTGATACGGAGAAAACTTGAACGGCTCATATCCGGTCTGACCAACGGCAACGGCTTCCTGTCGTCCCTCGATGATTTCCCGTTCCCGGAGTCGCTCGTGCTTGATAGATTCCAGAATCTGGGCTTCATGAAGTTTGACTTCGGTTGACCGGTCACGGTGCCTATTACATTCAATCAGGGCTTCCTGAATCGACCATTCGTCGTCCAGGTCCATACGCACAATCACATGGTCTTCAACGATGCCGACTTCCCGAGCTGCCTGATAGCGCCGGTGTCCGTCAACGATGATCAGGTCCTGTGTAACCTGAATCGGACAGATAATGCCGTGCTGTCTTACAGATGCAATGAAACTGCGGTCCAGGTCATATTAATATAGCGTGATACTCAAGGGATGCATGGTCAATTTATTCAGACTGACATGATTGAGAACGTAATTCATAAAACCCCTACTGATCTGTTCAATGAATGTGAAAACGAGGACGCCGATTGAGAAACCTCCCAGAAATCAACCGACGCCCCTCGTTTTACTAAATCCAATAGACCTAAAAACCGGCTATTTGCAGCCTGGTTAAAAGGCAAATATTTTCAATTCGCAGTGTTCTGAATTCGGAAGGAAAGACACAGACAAAACCCGACAGATCGTATGTTACTCAGTAAAATTCCAGGTCAAAAGTAGTACCTTTAGGGTCCAGGCAGCCACTCAGACAGCCTGTTGCACGCCCGCTGTGGGCTGCTCTGTAACGCTTCGACCTTCAGCCAATGCTTGAGACTGATCTTTGTTCAACGCGCCTGTCTGGTAGCATCTGTCGCATTTCTTGCCGTTGCAGTATCCACAGACGGCAACCGGTTTGCGGTAGTTGATGGTATTCATCAGATTGGTATAACAGGTCATAATGTCCTGCATTGCGTTAGGATTGCACCAGGCACCACCCGGACCACTCGACAGATTACCGAAGGCTTTCTTCATTGCGGTTGCGTGCTTCTGAACTTCGCGATACGGGGCCTGCATTTCCTTCAAGTGATAGTCGGTCACAGTGTCGTCAGGCACAACAGGATCGGCAACGGGTTCCATTCCGCCCCACTCCGCAGGATTAAACGAATCACCACCTGATGGCTCCCCTCTCCCCATCGCACGCTCATATTCGGCTTTCTGCTGATCGGCTGGCAATGCTGCGATCTCAACAGCCCGGTCTTTGCTGACTTTCTTTGCGGTCAGCAGTTCGTCCCTGACTTCCGGTCCAAGGTTGTCTGCCAGCTTATCAACGGCTTCGGCATACTTGGCATCGCGCCTGACCTGGGCAGGGCTCATACCCACCTTGTCAGCAATTCTACCAGCCGTTTTCCCCGGGTGCTCAATTTGATCACCCGGGAGATTTGGCGAGGCGTCCCCTCGCTTTAGGAAATCTCTGTCATTTTTCTTTTCGGAGTTATACAGCCTCCCGACCAGGTATGCCCGCTGTGAGGGCGCTACATTCCGCCGTCCGATCTGATTGTTAATGATCCAGTCATGCACAGCGTCCCGGTCTGCGAATTCCAGTTGTTTGATGCGTGGCGGGGCAATCCTTTGCCGTTGTTCGTCCGTGAGAGTACGCCACACATTAAACCGGTTGTGACCGTCGACCAGGATGCCTTCTGACTTCTAGACGATCAGGGGTTCCCGGAATTCACCGTCCGAGAGAATGTTGTCCCGCAGTTGGTCAGCCTCTTCAATAGACAACGCGGGGCAAAGCGATTGGAATTTTTCATAGATGCGGATTGCATCCAGCTTGAGGGTGTGGGAAACGGTTTCAGTGTCGGTAGTGGGGTTTGAATTCAAAGCAACATCCCTGAATAAAGAAGAGTTCCTGATTTAAGCACACGGGGCTATGTCAACCAGCCACGACGCCGACCACTGAGTCGATAACCATAAAAACCTCAGTGGTCGGCAGAGCATTAAAAAAGCAAATGAATGATTGACCGCCAGTGCTGGCGGCTGGGGGGGAGAGAGCCTAAAATCCCAGCCGCCAGCCAGCCTCACAGTTTGACTGTGATGTTTCAAAATAGGGACTGGCTGACAATATGAAATGGCAAGTTCCGCAGCCAATCCCTAGAAAGATGGTTCCTAAAGAGCGAGGCACCGCTTTCTCAGTCTGTCCATTCCCTCGACCAGTACAGCTCGATTCCCCCCCGATGGGTAGTCGGGATGCTTAAAGTTTTGTTCCAACAAAAGCAGTTTTTGCACTTCAGGTTGCATTCGATAAAATCGATTAACTGCATGAACATGCCCTTGGTGCAACGCCTCTTCGACGTATCCGAGTTTTGTTAATTCTTCACGAATCCGCACCCGCCACGATTCCAGCTGATCAACGATCTCTTTGTATCGTGCCCTATGGTCTACAACATGCAGCTTGGAAAACTCTTTCACTTTGTCGCAAAGATCGATTGCCTTGCCGTACAGATCGAAACGGTAAGTGTTGCTGGCCGGGCCTTCGAAGAGGTCTTTTGACGAAACCGATTCGATGTTTCCGGACTCAACCCGAGCGCGGGCAGCTTCGTGAGTGTCAACATTTTTATTATGAGAGGCGATCTCTTTCACTAGTGGTGACAACGCCTTTTTTGTTTCGTCTGAATAAAAGTCGCGTTCGGCTGGAACATGGATCTTAAGACTCTGACTCATTCATGGCTCTCCTAAAATGGGTATTGAAAATTTAAATGCCGCCGCTGCAGGTTAGCTACCGAAAACGTATCAAATCCTGAAACCGCAGCTTGCGTTTCTCCTTCAGTGTGGCGAGTTTCAACTTATACAATCGGTCGCGTTCGCGTTGCTCATACACTTGGTCGACGTTGAACACGATTCCTTCTTCGCGGATTTTTTGCTTTGCCAGTTCAACTTCTTTGGCCTTCCGTTCTGCAGACAGTTTCTGCCAATGCCGATCAAAGGCAGCAGATTCGTCGTTTGTAGGTATCCCCATCAATTCCCCTTGTTAAAAACATCCGTGTAAAAAGGCCACTGGCCCTGTAACTACAGGGCAGTGACGGTCTCTTGATTGCTAGCCTGCTGTTTGATCTGATTGTCGATAAACTCCAGGAAATCAGACCCCCGCACGTATTTGCGGCTTCCAATCTGGATCGTCTGCAGTCCTTTCTTCACAGCTTGCCGCATGGCATGCGTTCCCAGCCCGGAAAGGCTTTTGAACTTCTCCAGCGAATATACCGCCCCGGACTGGATCATTGTTGGTTGCTCTGAGTGAGACATAAGACTCCTTTCAAAAATAGGTTGATTACCAGATGCTCGCGATCTCTTTTTCATGTAGTCAAACCTACCACGGATTGAAAATTATGTAAGTCCGTTAATACGCAATGCGTATTTCCCGTTTTGTCAGATCGCGTTTTCGTAAGTAACATCAATCCGTTTTTGACCGCACTTAAGGCAGCGGGTTCGTTTTCTGCTCACGAAGTTGAAAGGTTGCCCATTCGGGGCAGTACCTGAGAACTCTCTGGTCTTCACACTTGAGTAGCCCAACCGGTCCGTTGATAAGCAGACCGGGCATTGAGACAAGAAAACATTTTGAACTGGCAAGTCTTGAGTTTTTGCCCCTTTGGGGCGCCCGACTTTGGGCTTCGATATCTCAGCAGTCGTCATTAATTGCCTCCACATGCAATACAACGAAACGTAACCAGGCGGAACGATCCCCTGGTTAATCAGAAATAGTTGTCGCTCGACTGAATCAATTCAGGAGCGCAGACAGTCCACGAAGGAACCACACACAGCAACACAAAATGCGGATAATTAAATCTGTCGATACCACCTACAGCGGGCATCACGCGGCTGGCACCGGCCAGGCATGGGAAAGAAATATCAGCAACCGGAGATTAACTCTGAACGGTATCTGGTGAGAGTAGATGGTCAATGAAATCCTGACCATAGATAAAGCAGCGTCGACCGACTTTGCGAACAGTCAGGCCGTTGCGTCGGGCAGAATCCAAAGCAACCCTTTTCAGCCCAGTCTCCAACATGAACCGATCCAGAGTATAAACCGTGCCACCCATAATTTGTCCTTGTCCCTCAATGGTATCCCTGCCTTTTTCCATTCAGAAACCCCCTTTGAATAGAAAACAATCCGTGTTTAATCATCCTGAAAACCAACTGTCACGCATTTTAATATATTTTTCTAAATAGTCAATACTAATCTTGACAAGGTTAGTTGGTTTTGGCAGTCAGGTCACGTGAAGTATAGAACATAGCAGCGCATATCGCACCATACCATGACATTCAAGCTGTATGGTTTTTTCGAAATAAATTCACTTGGGAGTGAAGAGTCAAAGTGCCGAAACTGAAAGACCGGGGACCGTCCCCAGCTACTACTCCATCGGCGTGAAACAGTTCGACAAACACCACATGACCGGCAAGCCCATGCTGTGATGCAACGCTGGCTGAGACGTTCGATGTATTCACACGAACCCAACTGGACTGGATGACTATGACCAGGCAGGACAAATACTAGTATCACGCTGTCTACGTTTTACGGGTTAATGAATCAGGTCGGGAAGTTATGAAGCTGTCGTTTGTGGGGCAACTAGTGCGCGAGATACTCCGTCTGAACGTCTTAGGGTTTAGCCCAGAATATGATTTGATGAAACAGCAGATTGAGTGGACAGCAGAATTGCGAGAGTTGGTCAGCCTGCGGTTTGATTCTGACTTATGGATTTGAAAAGCGGGGCGTTGGCTGCGCGAACAGCCAACGCCTTCAAAAAGGTTATGATTAAGGAGTTGTCTCCCAGTGGATTGTATATTTATATTTTCTTAATTGAATCCGACCAGCTAAATCTTCAGTAGTTGTTTGTTTTGGCAGTATTGTAACAGTACCCAAGGGATCATCTGGATTTGCATTTGTCCCTAAGTCTTTTTCTAAAAGTTTGACTGTAAGGCTCTTCGTGAAAGTTAGCTTTGATCTGGTAGTTGAATCTAAAGTAAGCTGGTTTCCAATCCTCATATTAACTGCGTTTTGGCGAGTCATTCCTTTTTGATTAGAGTTTGTGAACTCGATAATTTTTCCGTCATCGTCCTTAATTTCAAGGAAGATATCGTCAAAAGTAGCCTCCTGTTGATCAATACAGGTTATGACTAATTTTTTTACAGATGCAGCTGGGCAACTGTTCGTTGTAACTAACGAAATAAATAGCACACACATAAGAACTCGCATCTCAAATCTCCTGAGTCTACAAAAATAATCAAAAGTGCTGTGAACGCCACAACCTGAAAGTGTGTGCCTGCTGCATAATAGTATACTTGATCTCTATTAAATATGCTTGTGTATTTTACTAAAATAAGAAATTTCAAGAAAACGAGGCATATACCTCCACCCTGCAGATGCAGTGTTAAATTCAGCATGATACAGCTGGCGGGCTGGCATTCGACCCGTTCGGTGGATCGGGAATAACGCTGGTTACATCAGTCTTAGAAGGTCGTGGGGCTATCGGGTTTGAGGCGTCTGAAGAGTACTGCGAGATTGCTGCCCGTAGAATTGAGACAGCCCAGGGGGGGGAGGTGTAAAACCTATAGAACAAATTTAAAGCTCTGTGTCACCGAATATTTGATCTTCATTAGCAATACGAAGCCAGATATCTCAAGCAAACCTTCGGGGTAAACACTCAAGCCTTCGGGGTAGACGCTCAAACCTTTGGGGTAAGATAGTTGATCAATCAAAAATCACTTGTTCGTCTTCTGATTCTCAGAAAGCCATCGGCTTCCTTTTTTGGTGATCTCATAAGTTAAGTGAGGATTAGAGCGGTTAGTTGAAATTGTTAGCAATTCTTCATCAAGTAATTTGGTGAGGTAAGTCATTCTAATATGGTCTTGATTACGGCTAACGTAAAATGCTATTTCATTTGGTGTGAGATCTTTCCATTCACATAACTTTAAGATCACATTCCACATTTTCTTTCTCGTTGACTTCTTCCCTAGAGCAGTAACTTCGATCTTCAGGTCTTTCGGCAATTCTTCCATTTCAGAGTAGCTATCTAGCCTTGAGACCCTGGCATCTGGAACTACTCCTGCAGGAGTCAAAAGTGATTTTGTCGGTAAATAATAAGTATTACTCCTTTTACCTTTTCTAACTAGTAGATTTATATCTCTCAATCGCCTTAAATGTATGCTTGCATCGGTTCCAGATACTTCATTGATAAATTTGTAAGCTGATACAGTAATGGCTCCTACTTCTCGCACAAAAAAAAGAGCCTGTGCTTCCTCGCTGGTAATGTTATGCTCTTTAAAGTTTGCTAACCAGTTAATCGTGTCCTCGCTCATGAAATGATGCATTAGCAAATATGCGTTAAACTGATTATTACCACGATCAGATTCAAAGTTAGGTGCAGATAAACCAGCTCCCTGCATTAACCTCTTCATGGTTCTCAGGCCAGATCCTTTAGTTTCTGCAAAACCTAATTCGTGCATAACTGCAGCAATTTTAGGATTTCTAGTTTCTGAACCAGGTTGTAAAAAAGAATCTTCTGATTTCAAAGAATATCCAGGATTCCTTACTTCAAGTCGATTTGAATATCTTATGACGGTGATAGGGCTTTGAACTCGATAGTCCCTATGCATGACTGCATTAACAACCAATTCTCTCACCACCTTGCTAGGAATTGGTGATATGTCTCTTCTTTGCATCCCTTTGTCTTCTAATGAAAATGCTTTCGGAATGTCATCAAGAATTGCAGCCGAAACTCTCGGAAATGCGCGGATTAGCGGATCACGTATTTCAATCGTATCAAACCGTTTGTCAGGATCTTTTATCCACTCGTTTCCTTCTACTCTCAGATAGTCAATCCTCATCATTGGAAAGAAGCGGCGTAATGCAAACTTGGTGCCGAATAACAGAAGTCCCGCTATTGTTGGAACTAGCTTATCTCCTTTTATTTTTGCACAACCAATTGCCAGTAACAGGTCATTGTCCGAGTAGCCCAGATCATCGGCAAATTCCTTTTCTTTCTTTCTTAACTCTCTATAGTAATCAAGTTCTTCACCAGATATGTCATCTAAAGATGCTCCATCAATCACAGATTCATCATATGAATCGCTTTTTCGATTTTGGTAAAGAACTAAAACATCTTCTTCGGTGCATTTAATGTCAGAAGAACCTATTCTTCTATATGCCCCATGTGGCAACTTATATTTATTGATAAAAACCGGTTTTTGATTTGCGTCAACTTCATTTATCCTGACTACTATCACATTTGCTTTTGATCGACTGTTCTTAAGATGTATCGTGTGGAGTTCAATTTGAGGTCGAAGGGGTATATTGAATGCTGTTGCGCATTGAGTAGCGAGTTCAGATTGCAACTTGTCGACATCACTTAAGTCAACAGGCTCATAAATTGGCTCAAAAAGTGTATCAGTTATTTCTTTCACACCTAACAGCAAATATCCTCCCCCTAGACCTGGTTCATTAGAAAAAGCACATATTGTCTCCAAGATGGAGTCGCCTATCTTTGATCCAGTCTTTGCTTCTAATCTAGAATGCTCATCTGTGTTATTCAATTGGTCCAGTAACTCTTTGGCATGCATTTATCTGTGCCCGGTTCCTTAGTAAGTAGCTTGAAGATTTAACTTTATAATAAGAGACTTATCGGGAAATAGGAAATCAGTTGTCTTTTATCCCTGTTCCCCGAACAGTTCAATAATCAGGACATTGAGCGTAAACAACTAAATGGAACTTTTTGTCTAATGGACATCATGGAAATAAGCATGGTGTTTTCATATCTAAACACTTCGGAAAAGTTTCCATTTTTCACTTACCTTTAACTGTACGCACGCTATGATGAGGGCATCAAACCTACTCCCATGCCTGGCCGTTTCCAACCGCGTGTAACTCGCTAAAAGTGGTCGCGAATGAATTCAAATCCGCGTTTTCATTCCAGGGACGACTAACTGTTTCGTCGTGCGCGCAGTAAGGTACTCTCATGAAGAGACTAACCGAAAGACAAAAAGAACTGTTGAGTTTTATCCGAACCTATAACGCCAGGAATGGCCTCTCCCCAACAGTACGGGAGATTGGTGCAGCCTTCGGTATCAGATCTACCAACGGCGTTTCTGATCATCTGAAAGCGCTGGAGCACAAAGGCAGACAGAAGAGAATAGAGACGATGCCGCGCGGGATCAAAATGGTTTCACGCGCGTCACCGCAAATGCCACCTACGCCCGCATCCGCGCGGCGTTCTAATGGTGTTCACACCCTGCTCAAATAATTCGTCTGCAAGCTCAAACGCTAGACATGTTGGATATGAGTCTACAATAGTAGATTATACTATTCCTCTTGCTCCATTCGTAATGCGTAGGTCAGGAGTTCGACTCTCCTCGGCGGCTCTTTTTTTCGCTCCCCGATTTGTTGCTGGCAGCCGTACTCTCAAATCAGAACTGCCCTAAAACAGAAGCACGGATATTTAATCTGTTGAGAGCATCAACCGCGGAAGCTTAACTCTGAACGGCTTTCTGTGAGAGTAGAACATCGGCTCAAATATAAAATGTCATTTATGAGTCCGCACTGCAGGTTGAGTTATCATGATTCAGGCAAATTTGACCTGTTCATCAGTTTTATTTGATAATTGATGGCAACTTAGTATTGCCTGTTTTATTGACTTGATCTGGACTTTACTGATCCTGATGCTAGAATCATTTCGTCTTTTGGAAATAGGTAAATATGTATTGCAATTTCGTGTCCCTGATCTTGATTCCCTTTGTGTTACTGACGCAGTCGGTCACTTTCGGGCATTCACATGCTGGAAATCAGCCTGTCGGGCATGACTTACGCACTCATATTCATCTCGATCTATCTGCTGAAAAAGAGCAGCATGGGCATGGGCATTCGCATGGGACTCACTGCCATGTGCATGAGGAGCATGCTGATGCGGACCAAGGTCAGCCGGCGACTCCTGAAGTGGAATCTCCTTTTGATCATGATTCCTCTGCCGTCTATCTTAATCGTGCTGACCTGTCCTGTGGTCCGCGGTCTACGCTGAAAACAGAATTGTTAGTGTCTTTTTACTGGAACGTAATTGACGCAGATCCATTTTCCTGCCCGATATTCGGTGTTTCGTCAGAATGGCGCAGGCCTGATTGCGCCTCACCCGGTCCCGAATCTCTTCTCTTTCTCCGCCACCACGCTTTTCTGATCTAAGCGTGCGCCATTTGTGCAGGCCGTCATTTCTCTGACGGACTCTTGTTCTACTTTCTCTTTTGGCGTCGAAGAATTTCTTAAAAAATGCTGGTTTATTTTTACCAGCGAAGCTGCGAATTCTTCAGCAAGCTCGTTTTTCATTCTGTGGTCGGTCTACGTTGTCTGCAGATTACAGTTGCGCTTGTGAGATCACTTATTCCATCCATGATTCGCAGCACTTAGAGGGTCCGTTATGAAGATATTTCTTCAATTTATGAAACCAGTCCTGGGTATCAGTATCGCTGTTTTGATCGTAGCGGTTTTTATCTGGCGTGATCAATGGATGCCTCTGTCAGATCAGAAACAGCCAGGCGAGGTAAACCGCGCAGCTGCTGTCGAGAAACAGGGAGATCAATCGAAAGCCTCGGAACAGGAAAAGATCATTCTTTCGGATCAGGCGATTGCCAATCTGGGGTTGAAAGTGAAATCGGAGCTTCCCGAGACTTACTGGAAAACGCTCCAGGTTCCGGGGATGATCGTGGATCGTCCGGGGCGCAGTGATCAGGGGGTGATTTCTCCCGTTGATGGCGTCGTTGAAAAAATGAATTATTATCCGGGGGATACAGTCCAGCCAGGCGAAGTGCTTTACACGATACGAATTCTCAGTGAAACACTTCAGCAGACTCAGACCAATCTGTTTAAAGACACTCAGAACATCGCGCTGGCAGCGACAAAGAAAAAACGCCTGGAGTCAACACGCGGAGCGATTCCCGAAGCTCGGATCATTGAGGTTGCCAATGAGATCAAACGTCTGCAAGTGGCAATCAAAGGGTACCAGCATGAACTTCTCAGTCGTGGTTTTTCGCACGAGCAGTTGCAGAAAATCTCTTCCGGCGATTTCGTCAGGGATCTGGATATACTCGTTCCGGATCGAATGAGCCAAGGGGGCATGTTGAAAAAACCAGCCGTTACGAAATCGACTGGAAAAAACTCCAGACCGGAGGCACCTGTTACATTCGAGGTTCAAGAATGTAAGATCGATCTGGGACAACAGGTCAAAACGGGTGAGATGCTGTGTCTGTTGGCAAACCATCGATTGCTGGCGATTGAGGGGCGTGCCTTTCGGGACGAAACACAATTGCTGGAACGCAGCGTGCACGAGGTTTGGCCTGTTGAGGTTGACTTCCAGGAAAGCGCTGCGAGTCACTGGCCTGCAGTGAAGCAGCGTTTTCTGATCGAGTATCTCTCGAATGTCGTTGATCCGGTGAATCGAACTTTTGCGTTCCGCATGTCCCTGGAAAATGAGTCCCGGCTCGTGCGACGAGATGGTCAGACACAGGTTCTCTGGCGTTTTCGACCCGGGCAGAAAGTCCGGCTGTCCATCCGGGTAGAAGAACTGGAGAACGTGTTTGTACTTCCGGCTGATGCGGTTGCCCGTGATGGAGCAGAGGCTTTTGTCTTCACTCAGAATGTGAATACCTTTTACCGGAAACCAGTACGTGTGCTGGAGCGGGATCGCCGACATACCGTCATTGCTAATGACGGGTCACTCACACCGGGTTCGTTTGTAGTACAGGGATCTGCTGAACAACTCAACCGCATGCTGAAGTCGTCCTCAGGAAATGACCTGCCGGAAGGCTACCACATTCATGCGGATGGCAGTCTCCACAAGAACGAAGAAGAAGGGAAATAGAGGTACGCCATGCTTAATTCTATTATCCGACTTTCGTTAACACACCGAACTCTGGTTCTGGCTGCCTGTATTGTCATTCTGGCGTACGGCGGCTATCTGACGACGACATTACCAATCGATGTCTTTCCCGATCTGGACCGACCGCGCGTGGTCATTCTGACCGAGTGTCCCGGCATGTCGTCTGAAGAGGTGGAAACACTGGTGACGTATCCTATCGAAACCGCCATTCTGGGGGCTAACGGAGTCGAAGATGTGCGCAGTCAGTCCAGCCAGGGCATGAACGTGATTTATATCGAGTTCAGTTGGCAGACCGAACCTCGCTATGCCCGTCAGATCGTCTCGGAACGCCTGGCGAATGTACCCATGCCGCCAGGGATCCGTCCGGTCATGACACCGCAGGCCTCAATTATGGGGCAGATTCTGCATGTGGGAATTCATCGCCGCAAAGGACCTCAAGGGGGGACGTTGATCCCGGTTGGGCAGACTGGCCTGTTGGCTGAGCGTACCGAACGGGAGGGGAAGCCGATCCTGACCCTCTGGAATCCTGTCGAACGCAACGATCTCAGTCGGTGGCAGAAAGTGGAAATTCAGAATCCGGAATGGAGCCGGGACGAACCTGGGCGAGAGGTGTCATTGATCTGGAATCAACGATCCTATGAAGTCGTCTTTCCGACTCCTCTGGAAGAACGAATGGAACTCCGCACGACAGCGGACTGGTTAATCAGGCCACGCTTACTGAAATTAAATGGCATTGCTGAAATCATTGTAATGGGAGGCGATCAAAAGCAATATCAGGTGCTAGTCGATCCCCTCAAGCTACAGGAATATAACGTTTCATTGCAGGATGTTGAAGCCGCAGTTCAATCGAATAATTTGAATACCAGTGGCGGATTTATTCTGAGCGGCCAGACCGAACGCCCAGTGCGTGTGATTGGTCGCCTGGGAGCGCTCACGTCTGATGTGCTGAAAGAACTGCGCAGGGCTCCAGTTAAAATGAAAGGCGACCGTGCCGTATTGCTGGAGAATGTAGCGGAAATCGTCGAAGGTCCTGCACCGAAGCGTGGTGATGCCAGTATCGATGGACACGCAGGTGTGGTGATTACGATTGTCAAACAGCCCCACGCCGATACCAGGAAACTGACTGATAATGTGATGGCGGCGCTGCATGATGCGGAAACGTCACTGCCCGCCGATATTGTCATCAATACAAAACTGTTCAAGCTTAAAAGCTTTATTGATCGGGGGATCTACTATGTGGAAGAAGCCCTGGTGATTGGTGCCGTGCTGGTGGTGATCGTGCTGTTCCTGTTTCTGTTAAATCTGCGTACGACCTTTATTACATTGACGGCAATTCCCCTGTCACTGGTGATCACGACGCTTGTGTTCCGAATCGTGGGAATGATCACGGGGACCGAACTGTCGATCAATGTAATGACTTTGGGGGGAATTGCAGTTGCCATTGGGGAACTTGTCGACGATGCGATTGTGGATGTGGAGAATATTTTTCGTCGTCTGGGAGAAAATAACCTGAGCCCTGATCCGAAACCCGCCATAGTAGTCGTGTATGAAGCCAGCCGGGAAATCCGTTCTGCCATTATTTTTGGAACTGCTGTGGTCGTGCTCGCTTTCATGCCTCTGTTCGCCTTATCGGGAGTCGAAGGACGCCTGTTTGTTCCCCTGGGCATTGCCTATATCGTTTCCATTCTAGCCTCTCTGCTGGTCTCGTTGTCTGTAACGCCGGTACTGTCCTACTATCTGCTGCCTCAGGCAAAGGCAACCCATGATCATACGGACGGACGACTGTTACAACTTCTCAAGTGGGGAGCTGGGTTTTTGATCCGGTTTAGTATGCGACGAGCTGGAATATTGCTGGTGCTGACCTGGGTTCTCGTTGGTGTCAGTGTCTGGGAACTTTCCAAACTGGGAGCTGACTTTTTACCGAAGTTCGATGAAGGAAGCGTGCAGATCAATGTCACCTTGCCTGGAGGATCGTCCCTGAAAGCTTCCAATGAAGCCTCTTCACTGATCGATGCCCAGTTGGTCAAAATGCAGAAATCCCAAGAAAACCCACAGGGGCCGGTATTGCACTTTTTCCGCCGTACCGGTCGCGCTGAACGGGATGAACATGCTCAACCTGTCAATGTGGGAGAGTATATTCTCACAATGAACCAGGATGCCAACTACGATCGCGATGAATTTCTGGAAACATTACTGACAGATATGAAAACGAATGTCCCCGGAGTGGGTATTGAGGCAGAGCAGCCACTTTCACACCTGATCAGTCATATGTTGTCTGGAGTCAAAGCCCAGGTTGGGATAAAAATTTATGGAGACGATCTGGACAAGCTGCGCGAACTGGCAGGCGATGTGCGGGATGCGATCACTGACATTCCCGGCGTGACGCCTCCTATTATCGATCCGCAGGAACGGGTCGATGAACTACACGTGGTATTGAAGCCGGAAGAGCTGGCTTACTTCGGTTTGAGCCGTGAATATGTCGCTGATTTCGTGGAAACAGCGTTAAAAGGGGAAGCCGTTTCTCAGGTCCTGGAAGGACAACGGCGATTTGACCTGATCGTCAAACTCGACGAACCCTATCGTTCTGATCCTTATAATCTGGGAGCCCTGCGTCTCGAACTCCCTGATGGCAGAGGACAGATACGTTTGCGGGAGGTTGCAGACTTTCCGGGCTCTGCCAGTGGACCTAATCTGGTCAACCGGGAAAATGTTCGCAGACGACAAACCATTCGCTGTAATGTGTCGGGCCGTGACCTGGCCAGTACGGTGGAGGAAATTGAAAAACAGGTGCGTGAACAGGTCGAATTGCCCACCGGCTACTTTGTCGAGTTCGGCGGACAGTTTGAAGCTCAGCGTTCTGCCACCTTCCTGATTACGATTCTGGCAGCCGTCTCTGTTGCCGGCATCTTTATCGTACTGATGATGCTCTATCCCTCAGCCCGCATCACGTTTCAGATTTTGAACGCCATTCCGACGGCGTTCATCGGCGGTGTCTTTGCGCTGGTTCTAACCGACCAGACCCTGACCGTCGCCAGCATGGTCGGCTTTGTGTCACTGGGGGGAATTGCCGTGCGGAATGGCATTCTGCTTGTGACACATTATTTCCATTTAATGGAAGAAGAGGGAGAAGCATTTTCTCCCCAGATGGTACTGCGGGGGAGCCTGGAACGCCTGGCTCCAGTGCTGATGACCGCATTGACCGCCGGGATTGCACTCATTCCGCTGGTCGTGGGGGGGAATAAACCGGGGCTGGAAATTCTCTATCCCGTGGCTACTGTCATTCTGGGAGGGCTGGTGACATCCACTTTTTGTGAATTCTTTATTCACCCTGGACTGTTCTGGAAATTCTCAGGCAAGGATGCCGAACGCCTGGTTCGCAGTGAAAGTTCTGACGAAGAACTGCTGCGAGCTGCCACACAACAACACACTTGATTGATTTCTCTAAAAAAAGGAAAACAAAATGATGAACTTGAAAATCTCTAGCTCACTGTTCGCCGCACTTCTGATTGCCGGTTGTGCAGATAAAGGGAACTCGGACACTGCTCCCAAAGAGACATCCCCACCGCCAGCAGCACAGACAGAAGAGAGCCATGCCGATGCTCATTCGCATGGGACCGGACCGAATGGCGGGGTCGTCTTTGATATGGGTAAGTACCATGCGGAATTCACGGTGGATCATCCCAAGCAGGAATGTACGATTCTGTTTCTGGGAGCAGATGAGAAATCAGCTGGCCCGGTGGCTGCGAAGGAGCTGACACTGTCGATCAAGGAAACGAAAACGGCAGAAGGCATAGTCGTGCCTCCCATGACCGTCAAAATGCTTCCTCAGGATGCGACGGATGGAAAAGCTGCCAAATTCGTCGGGACTGATCCCGGAATTGGCAATGTTGCTGATTTTTCCGGAACTGTACTGGGTGAAATCGACGGTAAACCGTCTCAGGGTGAGTTCCAGGAATAATTCACTCAATTGAACCATTGGTCTACCTGCTGGCTGTCGCCTGGGTGAATCACTCAAGCGACAGCCAGAGGAGACTTTTGAGAATGTGACTGAAGACACTCACCACAGAAAGTGCGGAGGCAAACCATGTATTATTTCATTAAGGTGGCTTTAACCGCAGTTGTTGTTGTCGCCGTATCAGAAGTCTCGAAACGCAGTTCACTGTTAGGCGGTGCCCTGGCCTCCTTGCCACTCGTTTCCTTTCTGGGAATGATCTGGCTCTATATTGACACAGGAAGTACCGACAAAGTCGCTGAATTGTCCCGAAACATCTTCTGGCTGGTCCTGCCATCACTCTCCTTTTTTCTGTTACTGCCGTTTCTGTTGAAAAAAGGAGTCGGCTTTAGTTCCAGTTTCGGAATCTCAACAGCAATAATGATCTGCTTCTATCTGGGAATGGTTTTCTGTTTAAAGAAACTGGGTGTTCAATAAACAGATCAAAAGACTGGCAGCGCGTGCAGAGAAACGTCACCAACACTCACTGACAACCCTGAGAGCAAAAAGAAAAGCCCCAAACGTCTGGATTTTTAGCGGTTGGTTTTCAGACGCCGGATCTTGTCCCATTCGGAATGCATTGGTCAGGAGTTCGACTCTCCTCGGCGGCTCTTTTTCTTTTGCCCCTGGTTGATTTCCTGTCAGCCGTTCTTCTCAAATCAGCCAGGGGAGCAGGGCCTGGGCGAAGGAGAGGACGAGGAAGAAGCCGCACATGTCGGTGAGGGTGGTCAGGATCGGGCCGGAGGCGAGGGCGGGGTCCAGTTTGAAGCCCTTCAGCAGTAGAGGGATCAAGGCACCCAGGCAGACCGCCATCAGCGTGTTCAAGGCCAGTGCTCCGCCGATGACCAGGCCGAGGTAGGGGTTGCCTTTCCAGATGTAGGCGACACCTCCCAGTAAAATACCGAGGGCGAGGCCGTTGACGATTCCCAAACCGAATTCCTTGCGGAAGACGTGTAACCAGTCGCTGGGTCGGATGACGCCGAGCACCAGTTCCCGCGTGCTGACCGCGATGGCCTGGTTGCCGCTGCAGCCACTCATGTCGGAGACGATGGGCAGAAAGACGGCCAGTGCGATCACACTTTCCAGAGTCTCTTCGTACATGGCGATGATACTGGCGGCGACAATATTCAACAGGATGTTGATACTGAGCCACGACAGGCGGCGGGCACTGCGGGTTTTGAGGGGCAGGCTGCGGAGTTCTTCCCCGCCCATAATCCCCGCGAATCGCAGAAAGGTTTTACCTGCCAGTTCTTCACTGGCGGCTTCGACGTCTTCCCGCCTGACGACGCCGACCAGAACGTTGTTCTCGTCAACGACAGGCAGACCAAACAAGGGGTGAGCGTCGAAGAAGTGCAGCAGATCCTGGAGCGGGGTCATGTCGGGAAAGCTGTGTGGATTGGCAATCATCATTTTGGAAAGCTTGCGACCCGGAGGTGCCATCAGCAGATCACGGAGCCGCAGCACGCCTACGAGTTGCAGGTCGGCGTTGATGACGTAGATATACTGCACGTTGTATTCGGCGTACTTTTCGGCATTTTTACGGAGGTCCGAAACCACGTCGTCGACCGTCTCTGTCTCCTGGAAGGAGAGCAGTTCGGTGATCATTAGCCCGCCGGCACAGAGCCGATTATACTTGGACAGAAAGCGGACATTCTCGGCCTCTTCCGGGTCCATCTCTTCCAGTATGGCTTCGGACTGGGCATCTGTCAGCTGATCCAGCAGGTCGACCTGCTCATCGCTGTTCATCTCATCAAAGATATGAGCGGCTTGTTCCGCGGGTAATGTGGAGAGTAATTGCCCGGCCTGCAGTTCGGGTAGCGACTCCATCAGGCGGGCGGCGTTTTCGTCATCCAGCAGCGCGATGAACTCATGTTGTTCTGTCTCCGACAACTGCGCCATGATGCGTGCATCTTCGCCGGGTGGGAGTTCTTTCAAAAACGTATGCGCGGCGTCAGGGTCCCCGGCGGCGACGATCTGCTCCAGCTGATCCCAGGCATCAGGCTGTTCGACGACAATATTTTCTGTTGTTTCATCCGGCTGATTCATCTGACTCTATCCATTCCATTCAACGGAAATCAGATGTAGAGGGATCTGTTTCCGGCTGAAAAACAGGTTTTTGTCTGGAGTTCTCTTCAATCCCTGAGTAAGAAACGAGGCACTCTCGCGGGGTTCTGCTGGCAGTCTACACTATTTAAGCGGAAGCGACAAAGCCTGCAGATGAAGTTTCAGCAATGGAATTCGTTGAATTGACGCCGATCCATGCGCTGTGATGCAGAAGCATTTTAACTGGGGGGGGAGGAGGTATCGCAGTAAAAGAACAGCAGAGAAGAACCTTCAATGGTCTCTGTCTGTCGTGATATTACTGCCCAGTAAAAGATAAACAGGTAAGTCCCGACATCCTGTCGGTTTACTCGATCTCAGAGAGATTTTGTAACGGCATCCCTGCTTTGATACTCACCTGTGAGATGATCTTATGCTCCTGCTGCTGATTGTCAACGAGGTTCAGCGAACAAAAAAACATAATGTCAGAATGTCGCTGATACGGCAAAAATTAAGGGATTCCCCCCTGTGATTCACGAGTTAATGTGCTGTAGCCGGGAGGGTTAGTTAGAACTTTAATGCACATTGCATCATATGATCCTGGGAATTTGCCGTGTACTGCAAACGGTTGTTGAACACGATCTTTATTTACTGGAGAGTTCAAAAATTCATAATTGAAAGTTTGCCTGTTCGCAGAGGGAATAGTTACGATGCTGTATGCGTTCAGACTCAACATAACTTGCCTCAGCCGGGGAGGATGTTGACCATGAATGAGCTTACCAAGAACATGAATTATCCTGATACTGGAAATTCCTTAACTGCTGCTCTTGGATTATAGGGAACTACTCAAGCGGGCTGCTGTCTGTCTGACCAATAAAAAGGGGTAAAAAATACGCGACGAATACTGAGTTTCAAACTACTTAATTACTTTTACTACGGACCATAATTCAAAACAGGGCCATGATATGAAAACTGCCAAACAAAATTCCCAATCTGTGGAGCGAGTCAATTTTCTGCCAGTGCTACTACTGATCACGTGTCAGGTTTTCAATTCGTCACCAGTTTCCGCTTATAATAACTTTTATGATGCGGGTGAGTTCGAAGGGGCAGTCTGGAAATTCGAGATGACTTCCAAAGCGGAACGGCGCAAGAAGTTGCAAGGGCGATTTCGAGTTGAAAACAATGTATTATATCAGAAAAAAACGCCAGATGATCCCAGTTACTCTAAAGCGGTAGGCAAAAACTATCCCAAAAAACTGAAGACCCGCATGGTACTCACCGATTTTCGTGCATTCACTAAAAAAGGAAAAGTTGTAACGGACATGAAGGGGAGTTTCTGGTTGGATTTCAATCGTCTTGGACACTGGTCGGGGACTATGATTGATGGAAAAGGGACTCACTGGAATTTTAAATGTGTTCGTTTTCAGGAATAAAATAAGATAAATCGTCTGTTGCTCAGAACAGGGGGCAAACTAAAAAATCACATATCTGGATCAGGTATTCAGGGAAAATCAGAGAGTATACCGGCAAGTGGAAGTATTTCTGGCTGCCTATGCGCGTTCTGATGAGTTTCTCTCTTTACCTGTTTTAGAGCAGCTCCCAAATGATTCAGGTGAGTGAGCGTCTGGGGCCTGTCCGTTTCAAAACCGAAGAGATCCTATTTAATAAGAATTGTACTGCGTTACCTGGAAATCTTAGTTCTTATCATTCAACAATTGATTCACTTTCTGGAGGGCTTCCGGGAGATCGCCTGTGAAAGTCAGATTACCCTGTTGATCAATGACAGCTGTCTGGGGTAAGTTGCGTACTCGAAAGTGCTGCATGGTTTTGCCGAACCAGCCGGCTTCTTCTGGGCGTTGATCGATGGCCAGCGTGTATTTCAGTTCTTTCTGCTCCGCAATGGCCTGCAGTTGAGATGTTGAGGTGTAAGAATCATGCAGTCCGATGAGCACAACAGGTTGTTCTGCATATTTTTTGTATGCGGCTTTCATTTCAGACAACTGGTCCATGCTGTTGGCATTCCGGGTTCCCCAGAAGTGGATCAGGACCACTTTTCCATTCAGGTTGGGTGCTGCTGTTTTTCCATCCGCCGTCAACCAGAGTGCCGGTTCCAGAGTGGGGGCGTGTCTGCCGAGCTGAGGCTCTGTTTCCATTTCGTGGCTGTAATAGGGGTTCCGCTGCAGGTAAGCGGCGAAGTCGCTGACTGGGCCAGTCAGGATTTTTTTGGAAGCATGATTGCCGGCAATGTAGCTGACATTGTCAGGCAGTTGGCGGGAATCAATGAACTCAGTCCCCGCTGGCAAGGCAATCGAAAAGGCATCGGCGGGCACGTTCGAAAGAATTTCTACTTTTTCGATCAGAGTTGCTTCCAGTTGCTGTAATTTTCCCTGATACATCTTCCAGTTGATATGCATTCCAGGCAGGATCAGACCATTGGATATTTTCTGCGGGGCGAATGACAGCTTGACTTGTTCAAACTGATGTGGCTGCGATTGGTGAAACGTTTCGAAAATAAAACCGGTTTCCTGATCCAGGACGCGACGGGAAACTCTCTCGTTACTTTCTCCCTCATAAATGATTCTCTGTCCTTCGTGGCGAATATCGGCGTCGGGCTTTTTTGCGTTTTGGGGGGCAGGAAGACGATTACGCAGCGATGGCCATTCGCATAGATCACGGGGAGATTCGACATGAAAATTGATTCTTCCTCTACGGTTCAGGTTAATCCCGGCCTGATTACTCATGCTTTGATGATGAATTGTTTTCCAGCCATCGGTCATCGTGGTGAGATTGGGCAACGGCTGACCTGAGAAATTGAAGAAAAGGGGAGGGCGAGTATCAGGGTTGAAATAGCGTGCTTCATGCTTGAGAGTGCCCTGCGCTGTCAGCACCTGTTTGTACCAGTCTGATTCACCAGTGTAATATTTGTTGAGTAACGATTTGATATCAGGCAGCTCATACGGATCCAGTGCGCGTAAATCTTTGAGCAGGTTCTCTGTATCGACAGATTTTCGATAGAATGAGACTTTCTGTGTGGTGATGCGCAGGGGAGTGAGCCGCAGCAGTTCCGACTGTATGTGCCATTTCTTCTGAATCTCGGGAGCGTAGAGTGAGTTTTTACGAGGCTGCATTTCGCTGGCGACCAGATGTGTGGGTAGAAAATCTGCCGGTGTCAATTTGATGGTAACTTCCGTAACCTGACCTGCGGTGAGTTTGATACGCTCTGAGCGACTGCCTGCTGCCTGGGACAGGGAGAAGGGTTCGGTGACGACAAAACGGCGCCTGCCCGGTTCCATAAAGGCCTGGATTTCACCGGCATCGTTTGTAAAAGGATAATCGACATACACCGTCTGCGTGGAGACCGGGGTTTGCTCTCCGGAGTCATAGGTTTCGTAGTTGAAGCGGACTCCCGGAATCGGGGCGCCGGTTTTGGCGTTGATCGCTTTCAGCTTCACAATGGCAGCGGGGTTCAACTTCATTGTGACATTTGGCGTATCGTTCTTTTCAGAAGCTTTTCGTTTCGGGACAAAATACTGCTGGCTCAAATACAGAAAGGGCTGATCCGGATTGGGTTCTGCCACCAGCTTGTATTCATCCGGAATGAGCCTGAGCTGCGCATTTCCATGGCTGTCTGTACGCGCCTGAATGCCACTGCGTCGCACTGCGCCGATAGGATGGGCTGTCACCAGTACATTAGAGAGGGGCCGGCCCGAATCACTTTGTACAACGCGGACGGTGACATCACGCGGTGCGGTAAACTGATGGTTGACTTCGCCAGCATACCCGGCGGAGATTGTATTCCTGGAATTGCGGGACTGGCTCGCGGTGACCAGGGTAAATTGCCAGGGGGCGAACTCCGGACCCGGATCGATATTGGCAGAGTAACTGGTGTCGCGGCGGAGTTGTGTGAATTCATAACGTCCCTGCGCGTCGGTATAGGTTTCACGCACTGATAAAGGGACTACGGAAAAATTGATAAACGAATCATTCTGGTTTGAATAGGGATTCTTCTGTTTGAGATATTCGCAGTAACCCGTTCTGTGTGGGGAGGTATTCAGCGGGCGATCCACATGTCCCAGTTGTACTTTCGCGTTTGCCAGGGGATGTCCCTGCTTGTCGGTGATGACGCCTCTCAGTTTTGCCGGCGCATCAAACTGCAGATCGATGACAATCGGTTCATTCTGATAGAAGGCATTTCTCGTGGCGTGACTGTTTCGATCCTGACCATCGATTTCTTCAGGACGCGCGGCGGGGCGATAATTGCGGGCAGGATGCCAGGTGAGGCCATAATTCTCTTTCGTGCCGAAGACGATAAAGTCACTCTCGTCGGGTCGCGAGTGAGGATCGCGATTGTTGATGACAAACAATTGAACGTCCTTGAGTTCATAATGTCCATTCTCATCGCTACGGGTGTGACCGCGCAGCTGTTCAAAATCGCCTGGAATAATCCAGCCTCGACTGGAAACATAAATGTCAGCGTCTTTGAGCGGTTCACCGGCTGCATTTCGCGCGGTGCCCGTGATGGTGACGCGATGCAGTGTCGCACCATGTCCACCCAGCCGGCCCGGCTCATACAGTGTTTGTACTTGTGGTGGTCGACTCGCCGACTGCTGATCTGGTTCTGCCGCCATCAGCGGGCTTTGCCAGAGACTCAGCTGCAGTGCACTGTTGAGAGAGAGTAATGTCCAGAACTGCCACCAATGCCGGCAATTCACTGTTCCTGCGTCGCAAGCAGATACCATCGCAATTCCCCCGATTCCATTTCCTGCCATCGTTCATGTCTGAAGCAATGGATGATGCAGATGTGTATTTGTGGGTTGGGGGGAGTATACACGATTGCAGGTCTGGTAAGCAAAGAGGATTTTCAGGATTCGCTCAGACCTGCAGTGCCTGATTTTTTCCTGAATACAACCTTGCTGCAGATTACTCAATAAATAATTCTGAATAAGTAAAATTATTTCTTGTTAATGAAAATTATTAATGTATGCTGGGAAGATGCTGTTTCGACATGGAATCGTTTCAGGATGTGAAAGTGTCGTAAGTTGTTATTTTAAAGTGAGATATGTTTATTTGTTCCGTTTCCGTTTCATGTAGTCATTTTCAATAGTTCTGGGAGGGCAAATGTTTGCTCATCGAAAACAACGTATGAGTCGTGGCTTTACTCTGATTGAATTGCTGGTGGTGATTGCCATTATCGCCATCTTGATCGCCCTGTTATTACCGGCTGTGCAGCAGGCTCGTGAGGCTGCCCGTCGCTCCTCATGCAAGAACAATTTCAAGCAGGTCGGCCTGGCGCTGCATAACTATCATGACACGCATGGTGTGTTTCCTTTTGGATGCTCACTCCCCCGCGGCGGCTGCTCGGGAACGATATCAGGCAATCCGGCAAGATTTTCCTGGGGCACACATCTGCTGCCTTATCTTGATCTCGCGAATGTTTACAACGGCTTTAATTTTTCTCTTAACTACAATGTTGCTCCCAATGGCGGCTTACAGCAGGGCGGCTACAAAGTTCAAACCTTTCAGTGTCCGAGTGACCCGCAAGGCGATGACCGCACTAATCACACGGGAGGTATTACCAATCCAGGAGCAGCTGGCGGTAAGGATGATATCGGTAAAACCAACATGGCAGGGGTCGCAGATTCCGTTGACTGGCTCTGTGATCTTTCCGGTTTCCGACCTACTGTTGCCGGTGATGGTGTTCTGTTTAATCATTCCCGAGTCAAGATTCGTGATATTATCGACGGTACCAGCAATACGCTGGTAATTGGCGAAGTCACCGGAGGCAGAACAGGCTCATACGACGGACAAGGCTATACCATCTGGAATGTGCTGGATACGGCAGGCGGCATCAATGGACCGAATTCCATTCCCGGCGGTGGTTACTGGGACAAATGGGACATGGAATTCTCCAGTTATCATACAGGAGGTTGTCACTTCTTAATGGGCGATGGTGCTGTCAGGTTCTTCTCAGAAAACATGGATCAACAAACACTTTCAAAGCTGACCACTCGCCAGGGGGGAGATGTCGTCGGCGAGTTTTAAGCAGAAGTTCGTTGACACGGTCGAAAGAGTAATAGATTCATAAGGGAGACGCATCATGAGAGGCTTACGATTTGTACTGATTTTGCCCGTTTGTTTCCTGCTGGGCTGTACCGGAAGTGATGATGCGCCGGCGCGGCGCATTGTGACTGGGAATGTGCTATTTCAGAATCAGCCGATCAAGAACGGCACCATTCGCTTCATTCCCCAGCCGAGCGGTCCTGTGGCGTCGGCGCGAATCGCCGACGGTTCCTATCGCGTGGAAAATAAGGGAGGCGTTCCTCTGGGCGAACACCGTATCGAGATCCGTTCGGCTGCCGGCGGTACGGAGTTAGTGGAAGCGGAAGTCATGCCGGAAAAAAACGCTGCTCCAGTCACTGTGATTCCCCAAAAATACAACGACAATTCAAACTTGAATGCCGTTGTGGAATCGGGAGACGGCGCGATGCAACTGGACTTTACACTCGATTAGATCAGCTACCAGCATTGTAAGGAATTGACCGTTGGGTTTTCAAAAAATTATGGCAGGCGTGCTTTGCCTTTGCGTGGCGTCTGTTGCCTGTGGTGCCGATTTTGATGTCGTACGCATTGTCAAAAAAGAAAAACAAACGCGTGGCTACCGTGGCAACAACGGCGATTTATTGATCTTGCAGGATGGGTCGATTCTGTTCTGCTATACTGAGTATGGCGATCACGGCGGCATCATGGCAAAGAAGTCTGTTGATCAGGGGAAGACCTGGTCAGAGCCTTGGACACTGGTGCCTCAGCCGAAGTTGCCAGCGAAAGGGCGCTACGTGCATCCCAGCCTGTTGCGCATCAAAAATGGTGAGATTCTGCTGGCGTACAATTATTCAACACATCCCGCCAAACCCTATTACGCGACTGTTCTTTACCGGCGTAGTGCCGATGAAGGTCAGACCTGGACTGAGCAACTCCCCGTTTCCGCGTACCCCGGTTATAACCTGGTACACAATGATAAACTGTTGTCGTTACGGGATGGGCGGATTATTGCCGTCGGTGAAAATAAAAAATACATGCCGGATTCCAATGACCACAATGGCTATGTCGGGCTCACATTTTACTCAGACGACCAGGGACACAGCTGGCATTCCAGCAAAAACACGGTGGATCTGTATGGGACTCGAAAGATTGAAGTACAGGAAGCGGATGCCGTGGAATTGAAAGATGGGCGTTTGATGATGTTCGCGCGAAGTTACAGCGGATATCCGGTACGTGCCTATTCCACAGATCGCGGCGAGACATGGTCTGAGGGTAAGCTGATTCGCGACTTGAAGATGCCTTATGCGGGTTTGCCAACTGTACGACGCATCCCCTCGACGGGTGACCTGCTTTTCATCTGGGTCAGTGAGAAATCAACAATTGAAGAAAACGGCAGAAAGCTTCCCATGCGTTCTGCTTTGACGACTGCGATTTCCAGAGATGAGGGAAAAACATTTCTTCATCAGCGTAACATCGTTCAGGATCCCACTAACGATTTCGGGTATCAGTGTATCGAGTTTATTGACGACGATCTGGCTTTGATCGCGTATCACACAAATGATGGCTTGCACCTGGCTCGAATTAACGTAGATTGGTTTTATGGAGAACAGGTAGATCCCTGACACAAACTTGCCAAACGCGCTTGATATCGTCGGTTGAATTGTCAGGATTTCGACTTAACAGTGACTGATGAGGATATTTTATTGCTGTTTTCAATAGAAAATCTTCGTGACATCAAAGAACATTTTGATCAGAAAGTTCCTCTCATGCCGTCTCAAATGCTGCGACTTCTTCTGCTGCCTGCCATTGTGATCATCGGTCATACATATCTGGAACGGTCTGTGGATGCAGCAGAAAAAAACGCAACATTGAGTCCGTCTCAACAGCAATCCATGCAAGCGGCGAGACAGAAAGCTGCCTGGAAAAAACGGCGGATCATTTTCAATAACGATGGAAATGAACCCGTGTATTCTCTGAAGGAAGCCACGCCTCAGGCATTACTGGATGTCCGCACGAGCCCCTTGAAAGGGAGTCAGGTTGACGCGATCTTTTATTGCACGTGGTCATCCGGGTTCAGTTATTTTACACATGACACCAAGGTGGGCAACGTATTTACGGAAACCGCAAATAAGCTTTCAAACAACAAAACGGCAGAATTGATTAAAAACGGCCATGATCCGCTGACTGTGATGTCAGACTGGTGTAAGGAGAATGATGTCGAATTGTTCTGGTCATTTCGCATGAATGATACCCATGATGCCTCGTCTGCCTGGTACGGTCCCTTGCTGTTTCCCCCTTTGAAAAAGGAACACCCGGAATGGCTTGTCGGTTCAGCGAAAGAGAAACCCAAAAACGGTCGCTGGACTGCCGTCGATTTTACGCATGAAGAAATCTGTGATCTGGCATATCGCTATGTGGAAGAAGTCTGTCGGAATTATGATGTCGATGGAGTTGAGCTCGATTTCTTTCGGCATCTGAATTATTTTAAACGCGTTTCCTGGGGAGAGCCGGCTGGCGATCTGGAGTTGAGTCGGTTGAACGATTTGATGCGGCGGATTCGGACTATGGCGGATGAAGTAGGCCAGCAGCGGGGACGTCCGATTCTGATTGCGATTCGCGTACCTGATTCCGTAGAGTACGCGCGGGTACTGGGGCTGGATGTAGAAACCTGGCTCAAAGAGGATCTGGTCGACATCATGACGGTCACGGGCTATTTTCGTTTGAACCCCTGGAAAGAATCCGTGGAGCTGGGGCACAAATACCAGGTACCCGTTTACGCGGGACTGAGTGAGTCACGCCAGAAAGATCAACGGGCCCGTAAGGTCTATGCTTCGACAGAAGGATTTCGAGGCAGGGCGATGAATGCCTGGTCGCAGGGCATTGATGGCATCTATTTATTCAACTCGTTCAATCCGCGGCATCCCCTCTGGCGCGAACTGGGGGATCCCACCCGGTTACAATCGCTGCCGAAGGTGTATTTCACCTCAGCCCGCGGTTACGCCAGCGTGAATTCCTGGTGGAAAAAGGGGAGTTCTTATATGAATCGTGATATCTTGACCCCGGACCATCCCCGCGTGGTCCGCCCCGGAAAAAGTGTCAGTGTGACATTACCTGTCGGCGAGAATCCCGTAGAAACCGGGGCTGCACTCAATTTGAAGGTCCGCTTCAAGGCATTACCGCAAAATAAAGAGGAACTAATTGTCAAACTGAATGGTGAAGTCGTTCCTCTGCATGCAGGCGAGGAACATTTTTTGTCGGGAAAAATCAAACCTGGTTTTGTGCGAACAGGAGAGAATCAGATTGAATTTACTTTGGCTTCCGCAGCAGCGCTACCTGTGGTTGTTGAAGATTTACAATTGTGGATCAACTATGCAGAATGATTCAGGGGCTGGTGACGCTTATTTCCATCGTGGCCAGTTTGTCTGTCGCACCTCCAGGGTCGTGGGAACCGAGTATCTAAGGTTGCTCATTGTTTGCGTAGTTGATTTCAGTCAGGTTTAAGTAATATGAAAACCGAACGCAGAAAAAATGCGCGGCTATCGATCACGGAGCTGGCGGCGCTGATCGAAAGTGATATCAAATCGCGTCGGCTTTCGACCGGTGATCCTTACCTGGGCCTTTCTGAAACGGCCCGTATGCTGAAAACGAGTAATGCGGGTGCCAATTCCGCGCTGCAGCTGCTGGTGAAGAAAGGGGTGCTCGAACGAAAACAACGTCGGGGTACTTTTATCAGTGATCCAGGGAATGAGAATGCACAGATGATCCGCCGCGTGCATTTTTTGTTGAGCGAGGATTTTCTGAAGAAGGAAGGAGTTCTGGCGGATGGGCAGGTGATTGGTATTCAATCCGAATTGTCCCGCGCCGAAATCCAGTTCAACTTTCTGCCTCAACATGATCAGCGGGAATATGTTGAAAAAACCGTAACGGAAGCACTGAGTACGGACGGTTTGGATGCGTTCGTATTGTATTCAACGTCATTAGATGCCCAGCGGATTCTCGTGGAAAGTGGTTTGCCGACTGTCGTGGTCGGGTCCCTTTATCCCTCGGTTACTGAGCTGCCCTGGATTGATCAGGATCAGAAAGCCGTGGCCCGAATGTCGTTTGAGCATCTGCATCTTGAAAAACAATGCCGACAGTTTCTGGTATTGATGCGCGAGCGTGCTTATCCTGGCGATTTTCTGTATCTGGATTCCTTGCAGGAATGTTTTTCGAAAAACAATATTTCGCAGGAGAATATCTTCTATCGCTCTCTGCCATCCGACCACTCTGCCATTCAAGCGGAAGTCAGTCGCCTGCTACCGCGGTTTCAGTCCACGATTGGGATTATTGCCCGCAGTATGCCTCTGGGGATTGCTGCGAAATCCAGTCTGGATCCTCGCATCAACCAGCTGCAAAAAAATGTATTCATTCTCGTCACGAACGTGTTTGGAAAAGAACGGGATGAACTCCGGGACTTTTCCTACATTCGTCCTCAGCCGACTCCCGAGGAAGTGGGAATCTATATCGGCAAAGTCCTGAAGCAGTTTGTCCTTGATTGCTTTTCCGGCAACACTGCCTGGCAGGTCCCCGTTAAACTCATTCCCGCACAGCAGTGAGGTGAGTTTCATCTCAGGCTGAGTCTCATTCCCGCCTGATTTCTGCAACTCCGGCAGACAAGAGCGCCCCCCGCGTGTGCCTGCCTGCTGCTGCCTTTTGTGCGTTGCTTCTCGCAGTCATTGCGTACAACCCCAATAAAAAAAGCACCTTGCCAATATGCCAGGCTGGCCGAACCGTTATTAAACAATAATCTCAGACTCAATCGAGCGATTGTAAAGAACCTGTTGAAGGCTGACGGCGTTGTTGTGATCGGCGGCCGGTGAGAGTTAGGCAGATAGATGTGTGTGGAAGGTTGGGGTGCGAGATTAGCTGTTTTCGGATGTGATGTACAAGCGGGTTGCGGCGTCTTAGCCGGTTTGTAATCATATGTACTAATAGTAATTACTCTAATTCACTTGAGCACATTTTTAAGGTACCACCATGACGGCTAAACACTGTACGTACATCGGTATGATTATTGGAATTGCTTTCTATTTGATTTTCGTTAGACAATCATTAGTCGAAGCTGGTGTAGGCGCGGGCACAATGATTGTGTCAGCGTTTTTTGCTGTGATGGGAGCAGGAGTTGGTTCAGGAATTGGTCTTGCCCTGTTCGGAAAACCTGATGACCCTGGGGATAAGTCGAAGTAATGACGAATCAGGCAGAACCAAACTGGCAAGTCTACCGCCACGTTATCGGTCTGTTCAAACTCTGTGCCGATGAAACCCCCGAGGATGCGATTGTCAGGAATCTCTGGAAGGGAAGTGGCGTTGTTGTGATTACACTTGGTGTTGGTCATGACTTGAGGGACAATCTGAAACGTCTCGGTGTAGCCTGCAAGTATCAGAGGGCAAAATACTAAACTGAATAAAAGATATTACTACCGGGAGCAGGCTCGCTACCTGCTCAGACTGATTGACGTTGCGTCCTGTTGTCCCGTCAACGTTGATCAGTCGACCCGGCGCTCTAAGGACAACAGACAATGAGTGTTTCTATTTGGTCGGGGTTACTGGACGATTTCAAAGCACTCAGAGACTTGCAAGGGGGGGATGATCTTAGGAGCGTTCTCATTGAGTTCTCAGACCCTGAATTGATAAGCAGGGGGGAAAGTGTCATTCCCAGCAAGAATTACCCTAAAGAGTGGGCAATGACTCAGGCGATCATTGAAGAGAAGTCCGTTATAGACTCTAGGCCAGAAAGACAAAGAGTTTATAAACAGCTGGTGATTCCCTATCGAGACAGACACCAAATATTACAGAATGGCGAAAACGGCCCACCATTACCCGAACGACTGCAAACCATAAAAAAACGCTTGGTCGAATCTCTTGAACTGGCAGGAAAAGAACTGTTGAACCATTCAGGAACATGCGTTTTGCCTGACGAGATCGCAGGCTTAAATAGCAACATATCGGCGTGGTTGTTATTTCTTCATTTCATTGGAAAGCCAGAGCGTAAAACGTGGGAAAGAGTGAATCAGTGTTTGCTTTTTGGCTATGTGATGGGAGTAGTCAAAAGGGAAGACATTAAGACTATAGCGCCTGAATATGGCCCTCCCAATGTTGATTTACCTCATACGGTCGGTCAATTCTCTTTCGAACCATTAACCGAAGACAGCTATTCCGAGATTGCGGATATCACAGCAGCCAGCATAGAGGCTATTCGTCGGATTGAGAAGGGTTTACTTTATCCTGACCAGGAAGAGAAATCCAGCAAAACCGATCAGGAACTCAAGCTGCTTTCTAATGCAAATGAATGGGCAAATGAATGCCTAGGATGCATTTCATGGATATCCACTAAGCTTGAATGGTTATCGGAACAATTCGCAGATATCGACAAAGTGTACCTTGGTGTTGAGCATCCTGCACGAATTCCCAAAGATGTAACTATCCCTGCAGCAAAAATCCTACGAGTGTTCTTTGATTGCGATATGGATAGATATGACCAATTGTTTATGCTGTCTTATGAATATGGCAGGGTATCCAAGATTGAAGAGTCGCTTCAGGTAGCGAATGCAAATGGGAGTCCGTCAATTGAATTCAGAGGACATCCCTATATTACAGCTATTGAATTGGTTAATAGCTTGAATGGCTTATTCTTGTATCGGTTGAACGATATCCGACTTAATGCCGAGGGGTGGCTTGTTGCTGACCATCGTAACGAAATAGCAGAGGATTGGTTAAGGCAAGATATCGAAAGTATTTTGACAGTGTACGAGTCAGTCAAAGACATTGACCATAAGCTGATCACGCTTATTAAGTCACGGTTAACCCTCGAGCAGGCAGCGTGCAAACGTTGGATCTATGACCGATACGGGTTTCCTGAATCGACCGAGAAGATACATCAACAACCACCATACAGCATCCCCCCGGCTATTAACGATGGACAGGGGCAACAAGTCGCCGCAGATATAGCCAACCAAATAGAAGGTGAAGGTGAAAAGAAACAGGAGAAGCAAAAGTGGTATCGTTCCCCATTCGATGACGTGCCTAATTCGCATCGTGATAAAAACGGCGATCCTATCGGCGGTTTCCGTGGCACACAGCAGCAACTTATTTACGCGCTGGAGGAAGATCGGAAGACTTTTATAAGCCGTGCTCTGAGGGGGGCTATTTTCGTCCATATGCATAAAACGGGTGACTATGAAATGTTTATTCATAGAACCGAAATCGGAAGACTCGACAAAATTCGCGACCGGTTTAATGAATTTCCCACTCTTAAACCTCAGTCAAGTAGCAAGAAAAAACGCGACAAAGGGAGCAAAAAGGATTAAAAGGGATCAGACGGTATTGAATGGGAATCCGTTGAAAAAAACGACTATTTAAGTTCCAAATGAATCTGGATTAAAAATCTGATCTGACAGTATGCTGTCAATCGTGAGGGAGACTGAGAGAATCAGAACACCCTTGTGGTTGGCAGTTTTTTTTGAGCAGAAAGGAAGTCAAGAATGGTGACACAATCGACACCAGAACAAACAGAGGCACTCTTAATAATTGAATAGGTGCGGCCCGTTTACTCGGATACAGCGACCGGACTGTTTCCGAGATGCGGAAAGATCGAAAGCGGAAAGCAGTCAGAATTGTTGTGGCTTTACGATATGCATGGTCCGAAATTGATCGATTCATCAAAAACCAGACGAACAATAGTGGATGTTCTAAGAGTAGTAATGACACCATACATAGATCACTTTGGAGCGTTTTTTAATTGCTTATTCAAATATGAGGCACTTTCAATCTTTTTTTCAGATCGGAGCTATTAAATGAATTATGATTTTGCACTAGCCCTGCTTGTGCTTCTGGCTTTGGTGGTCATCGGGAAACCTCAAGTGCTTCGAGAAGTGGCGAAACTGGCCAGGGAGATCGCTTCGGTGTTTGGAAAAGGATAATCCTTTGACCTGCGAAGTGAGAGAACTATCGACTGATCGGTGTATTATTAAGTGCTATACAGTGGTAGGCAGCATTGATTTGAACAACGCGCAAAGAAAAACCCCTGATAAATAGAATAGTCTATAAATCAGGGGTAAACGGCAGATGCCTTAGTGGGCGATGAGGGACTCGAACCCCCGACCCTCTCGGTGTAAACGAGATGCTCTAGCCAACTGAGCTAATCGCCCGGATTTTCAATATACATCGGAAAATCCAATGTTTTTCTTGCGTCTTGTTGAATGACACGTACGTATTATGGCAGGTTCGTAGCGAAATGCAACTCTAGCGTGTAAACTGTTTTAAAGCCTTCGCCGACTTTAGACCGAATTTAGCTGTTCTGCGGTTTTTTCCTTATCTTTGAGAAAGATTTGATTTATGTCTCATTGCCTGGTCACCGGTGGTGCCGGATTTATTGGCAGCCATTTATGTGAGCAATTAATTCAGCAGGGACAAGAGGTTACTGCCGTTGATGACCTTTCTACCGGCTTTCTGCAGAATCTGGATGGCATCATCGATCATCCCAATTTCACGTTTCGCACGGGGTCAATCACCGATCCTGTCTTAATGGCGGAAATGGTACAGGGCGTCGATACGATCTATCACCTGGCCGCCGCCGTGGGGGTGAAACTGGTGGCAGATAACCCGGTACGGACGATTGAAACCAATATTTATCCGACCGAGGTTCTCCTGCGACATGCCGTGCAGGGGGGACATAAATTCTTCCTGGCATCGACGAGTGAAGTCTACGGAAAAAATCCCAAGGAACGCTGGACGGAAGAAGATGACCTGCATTTTGGTCCCACGACGCGACCTCGCTGGGCTTATGGTGCATCGAAAGCCATCGACGAGTTTCTGGCGCTGGCTTATTCGCAGAAATATGGCCTGGATGTTCGCATTGGTCGTTTCTTTAATGTGGTGGGTCCCCGCCAGGTCGGACAATATGGAATGGTGATTCCCCGCTTTATTGACCAGGCCCTGGATGGAGGCCCGGTTGTTGTCTTTGATGACGGCAGCCAGGTACGCTGCTTTGGACATGTCAATGAGATTGTCGATTGTGTGATTGATCTGACCAACCTGGATGCTGCGAAAGGGCAGGTCTATAACATCGGCAGCGATGAACCAGTTTCGATTCGCGGGCTGGCCGAAGCGATCATTGCGAAAGTGAACCCGGATGTCAAAATCGAATATCTGCCTTACAATAAGGCATATAATGAAGATTTTGAAGATGTGCAGCGACGGGTTCCCGATCTGGGGCGGCTGGAGCAGACTCTGGGACGAAAACCGCAGGTCAAGCTGGATGCCATCCTGGATGATATCATCGCTTCCAAAAAGCGGATCCGTGGTCTGGTCTGACTTCAGATATGGATATAACTGGTAAAAGCACTATAACCCGAACAATCTGACTGCGAATTTGCCAGGGAAGCCGTTCCGTGAGAGGCGGCTCTTATTTCCCGGGTTCCCTTAACCCGATGATGAGTGTGAAGTGTGGTTCTCTTTCTATCATCACACACAACACGCAGTATCAAGGGAATGGAGCGTACGATGAAGGGATTGCGGAAGACCATTGTTGTTTCTACAGTCTTACTGGGAATGTTCGTGACCGGACTGGCTGTGCAGACGGCACAGGCGGGCGGCGGACGATTCTTTCTTTCCTTCTGTGAACTGTGTCAGGAAGAGAACCTGGGACGCCAGGTTAAAGGCAGCACGTATCCCTGGCCCCGTTATTCTTACCACCAGTATCGTGGCAAGCACTGTGATGCCCGGTTGAATACAGGGCTGTATCAGCGTTACGAGTATGATCGCTATCAGGTCAAGAGTACACAGCCGATTCACGGCGAAATGCTGCCTCTGCCCCTGCCTGAATAGGCACAACAGACGGCACGCTCAAAATAGCTGTTGGAATATGAAATTGCTGCTCCTGCAAGTTGTCTGAGAGCTGAGCATCCTGCTCGGCTTTCGACATTGGCAGGAGTTTCTTTCTTTCAGGGGGCAGAGATGTGGTGCGCTCATACTTTTGGGTGGGGATCGTCTTGGGAACGGTGGGGAAGTCACCAGGTCGGGGCGCGAGTAATCGCTGTAACAGGCAAATTTGCATTATTCCGGTTGGATTAACCATTTTCTGCGGTGAAAAAGCGTTACCCTTGGACATTAAAATTGTCATTAGATATGATGCGTGCTCCCCGTTGGGGGAATGCCACCCGGGTACCGTTTTTTACATCGTTTCTGAACTCTGCATGGAGTAGTTGATTTCTTATGTTGGATTTGCAGTTCATCTGCGAGAATCAGGAAGTCATTCTTGAGAATTGTCGCAATCGTGGAATCGAAGTTGATCTGGAACAACTGAGCAAACTGGACCAGCGCCGTAGAGAGCTGATTGTTCAGGGTGACAATTTAAGGCAGGAACAGAAATCGGTCTCCTCTCAAATTCCCAAGGCGGCAGACAACGACGCCAGGCAGCCGTTGATCGCGCAGGGGAAAGAACTACGCGAGCAGATCTCAGCGATTGAGATTGAATTACGCGAAGTCGAATCGCTGCTGAAGAGTGAGCAGGCACGCGTGCCCAACCTGGCTCACCCTGATGTGCCTGTGGGAAAAGAAGACAAGGCAAATACCGTTGTGCGGATGTGGGGCGAGAAACCCGCGTTTGAATTCACACCCCTCGATCATGTGGCTCTGGCAGAGAAGCATGACCTGATTGATTTCGAAGCAGGAACACGGGTCGCCGGTCATGGTTTTTATTATCTGAAAAACGAAGCAGTACTGCTGGAAATGGCACTCTGTCAGTATGCGATGCAGAAACTGGTGCAGGAAGGCTTCGTGCTTCACAGCACACCCGACCTGGCCCGCAAAGAGATTCTGGAAGGGATCGGCTTTAATCCGCGGGGAGACGAAACCCAGATTTATTCCGTCGAGAATACAGATCTCAGCCTGGTGGCAACCGCAGAGATTACACTGGGGGGCTCCATGAAGGATCAGATCATGGACCGTGAGACCCTGCCTTATAAAATTGCCGGTCTGTCTCACTGTTTCCGTACCGAAGCCGGCGCACACGGTAAGGCAACACGTGGTATTTATCGCGTGCATCAGTTCAGCAAGGTGGAAATGTTTGCCTTTACGGAACCGACCAATGCAGCTTCCGACAAGATGCATGAAGAAATCGTGCGGATTGAAGAAGAAATCTTTCAGGGGTTGGGTCTGCATTATCGCGTCGTCGATACCTGTACCGGTGATCTGGGGGCACCCGCTTATCGCAAATATGATCTGGAAGCCTGGATGCCCGGTCGTGGCGATGCAGGTGAGTATGGTGAAGTCACTTCCGCATCTAACTGCACGGATTACCAGTCAAGAAGGCTGGGGACCCGTTGCAAGTCAAGCGGGCAGAAGGGAACGGAGTTTGTGCATACCCTGAACGGTACCGCCGTCTCGATTGCCCGGGCGATTATTGCCGTTCTGGAAAATTATCAGCAGGCGGATGGAACCATTCTGGTCCCCGAAGTACTGCGACCCTGGATTGGAAAAGATCAGATTGGTTAAAAGTTCCGATTTACGGCAAACGGTGTTGATCTGGAACTCGTAAAAGAAAGAGGGAGAGTTGTATTTCGACGAATCCCGCAGGGAAAATCCCGATCTTTCCGGATTTGAGGTTTTTTGAAGCGTTTCGAAGACCACCTGAATCAATTAAAGTCGTATTGAAGAAACTATAGTTCCAAGGGACGCGCTCTGAAGCAGATCCTGTTTATTACCGGTTTTAGCTGGACAACCTGAGTGCAGTCCCGCCAAAATTGGTCTCGGTGTACTTTTCTTTTTCGTCCCCGTTTCAGATCTCGAGTAATTACGTGAACGATCATCCAGACAAAGATTTGCCTGACGAGAACTCTCCCGATCCTTCTGAATCCAATCCCGAACAAAACAGGTCTCCCGAAGAAACGGACGGGGATCAGGCGGGAGTGGAGCAGTCTGACGCGGCACTCGTGAATCAGAGCGCAGAAGAAGAAGGGCTGCCTGAGTGGGAACCGTTAACACCCGAACTGGTGGAAGACGAAGCCATTCGCGGCGACTTTATGTTGCGCTGGGCGGCGATTCTGCTGGCCTGTTTGTTCGCAGCCACCTATATCTCGGATACTGAAACACTGGTGCATGTCAAAACCGGGCAGTACCTGGCGAGCCATGGCTTCTGGCCTCCTGCGAATGATGTGTTTTCCTACACCGCCAGTGATCGTCCCTGGTACAATAATGCGTGGCTGTTTGATCTAACGCTCTCGGGCGTGTATGGCGTCCTGGGTGATACCGGTTTAACATTGTTCAAGATTCTGCTGCTGGGGATTACGTTTTATATCATCGTCCATCTCTGCCAGCGGGAGATTTCCACCTGGTGGGGATCGATCCTGGCAGTCCTGGCATTGATTGCCTGTTTTCCGCAACTGAATGTGACTCCCGAAATCATAACGATTCTGGGAGTCGTGTTGACGCTGCGTTGTCTGTATCAGTGGCAGGAGCGAAACTCGGCACGTGCGCTGTGGCTGTTAGTCCCTCTGTTTCTTGTCTGGGCGAATCTGGATCCCCGTGTTTTTCTGGGAATCGCGGTACTGGCTCTCTTCGCACTGGGAGAAACGGTTGCCTCTATGCTGGATCGTTCGGTGTTAAACGACGACACCGATTACCAGGCCCTCTGGATGGTTCTGGGCGGGAGCCTGATTGCGACGTTATTAAACCCGGTGGGCTGGCATTCGCTCACAACCGGTTTGAGTTATTACGCGGTTGACTATCCTCTCTTGCGTTCGATGTTCGTTGGCGGAGTCAGACCCGAAGAACTCGGCTATTTTTCCATGACATCACCTCTGTTCTGGAAATCGTTGAATCACTATGCCGTCGCCTCTTTTATTCTGATCCTGTTAACGTTTGTCAGTTTCGTGCTGAACCAGTCAAAGATGAGCTGGGGACAGCTGTTTGTCTTTATCGGTTTTTGTGGTCTGTCAGTACTGGCCAGCCACGAACTGGTGGTGACCAGCGTGCTGTGTGCCATCTTTGCCAATCGGAATTTTCAGATCTGGTATCGAGATAATTTCCGTCAGACCTATAGCGTTGAAACCAGTGAGTTGCTGTTTTCACGCGGGGGACGGGCATTAACCGTTCTGACATTTTTCCTGCTGGCTTACCTGGTGGTCTGCGGACGATTCCAGGGGCAGGGTTCGACTCGACATGCTGTGGGAATTGGTTTCAGTCCTTCTCTGAAGCATACGATTGAAGGGTATCAGGAAGCGTTAGCAGAATCGCTGGATGACCGACCGTTCCATTTTGTTCTGGAGCAGGGGGATCTGCTCATCTGGCTGGATCAGAAATCTTTTGTCGATAACCGTCTGGCTCTGTTTGCTGGAACCGGTGAAGACGACCTGATTGATCTGCATGACAAAACGAGACGTGCCTTGCGTGTGCAACGCGAAGATCAGGTTGGCAGCGGCTTACCTCAAGTCTGGAAGCAGACCTTTGATCGTTATCAGGTATCGCATGTCCTTCCGCGGCTGTCCGGTATGAATCCGGATTACCGTACGTTTTTTGATCTGCTGACGACTCCGGACTGGCAACTGACGGAATTGAATGCCGCGACCGCTGTCTTCTATCGGACCGACAATGAGAACGAAACCACAAAGAAGTTTCTGGCGGAACATCAACTTGATTTTAAAAAACAGGCGTTCCGGGAGCAGAAAGACTTTCCGGAAATCCGCACCGACTGGGCACGCCCCCGGTCGTTTTACAGCCGCTATCTGCTGCCACAGAATATGAGCATGGGGAATGATGTGCAGACGGCCCGCCACTATCTCGGGCTGATGTCCCAGTCCGGGGGGAACCATGAGCTGTCATCCAGTTTTGCCATTCTGGCCATTCAACTGGCGAACCGCGGGTTAATTGAGAATCCAAACAGTGCCGAAGCCTATCGGATCCTGGGCAGTGCCTACGGGTATCTGGCCAGCCTGGAAGCACAACTGCTGGCACCACCCGTGGATCGCAATCAGCAGCCGCCTGCCGTCACCATTGATCGGATGCGCTACTTCCAGATTTTACATGCCTATCATCAGTCCCTGATCATCGAACCGGAATTCGCGGCAACGCATCTGATGTTGTTCGACCTGTATTCCAATATGGGGAAGATCGATCTGGCACATCGTGAATTGAAAACGTATCTGGAAATGATCGAAGGGCAGGAAGAATTGTCGGATGATGCATTTGCCCGACTGCGGGCTTACACAGATCATCTGGAAAAACTGAACACACAGATCACTCAAATCACGCAGGAACTGGATGCCCAGCAGGAAAAAGGGGCTGAACGACTGCATCTGGCCAGCCAGGCGTATCAGAACGGGTTCGTCTTGCTGACACAGCGTTATCTGGATGATCCCGTCTACCTGGCACAGAATCCACTGGCGCAGAATCTGAATGCGACAGTGCTGATGGAAGTAGGGCAGTCGGAAGCAGCGGACAGTCAGATGTCACTGCTGGAACAGAAAGCGATGCAGAATCCACAGATCCCGTGGCGGGCGCAGGCAGCATTTACCAATCTGGGGAATGGAAATTATCGTGGCTGTTTTGATTTATGGCGTCAGGAAATCCGGTCACACGAAGAAGCACGTATTGCCGGGGTCCTGCAATCGATGCCGCTGGTTCAGCCGATTTCGAACAGCTTCTGGCCTACCCAGCACACTGTTTCGATTGTGAACTATCTGTATGGGCTATCGCAGCAGCAGATTCCATTGCTGTTGAATCTGGCCCGGTGTGAAATTGAAGCGGGACAACCGGAACTGGCGACAGGGCACTTGCGCGAAATACTGGAAACAGAACCAGCGACGCCTTATCGACCACTGGTACGATTTTATCTGTATCAGTTGACGGGAGAACTGATCCCGGTTCTGCCAGAAGCACCCGCAGGTCAGACAGAACCGGAAACAGAAGCGCTGCCGCTGGTTGCTCCCAAACCGTAATCTATAGTTAAGCCGGTTTTAAAACTTTAATCTTTGTCCCTTTGACAAGATCGGCGACCTGTTCCCGGTAGGTCAGCATGTGGGGAGCGGCGAGATGCGCTTTGAGCGCTTCGACACTCTCCCATTTTTCCATAACAGTCACAATCTGGCTGCCATTCTTTACCTGAACCGAAATATCGGTGTCTTCGTCGACCGCGGGGCCATATTCAATACAGCCTTCTTCTGCGTGAACCAGGGGAACCAGCTGATGAAAGGCTTCCAGGAAGGCGGCCTGTTTACCTTCTGCGATTTCAATATCGGCAATGACAAAGATCATGTTGTTTACTTTCTGCTTTTGGTTTCTAACGCCTGCAGGCGTCGTGCTAACTGACTGGCTTGAATGATCCGGCGGGAATGCAGGCCTTTCGCGATTTTTTCATCACCGGCGTACGCTTCCACTTTGAAGCGATAGACGGGACCATCGTGAAAGATCAGCTGCGCGGTACAGTTCACGGTTGCACCCACGGGAGTCGGAGCCAGGTGCTCCACGTCCACATGAGTGCCAACGCTGATCGACTTTTCATCCAGCCACGGTAGCAGAAATTGTAACGCGGCCTGTTCCAGAAACCAAATCAGAGACGGTGTGGAGAGTACGGAAATCTCCGCTGCACACGAAAAAGTAATCGTCTGGCTGCTTTCCACTTCAAATGAAATCGAATGTAGTGCCCCGATACGAGGCGGCTGATCCTGCATGAAATCTCAGTTCCTGCCTGAACATGGTGGCTGATTTATTGCGTGATCTCAATCGGGATGGAGTCCGAGATCCGGGAATCACTTGTCGAAATTCTGATTGTGGATCGAATCAACTGTTTTGCAAGCGTGGATTTGACATCGGGAGTAACGGTCACCGGCAGGGTGACTTTGATTTTGGAAATTCCATTGATCTGCGTCGGGATTTCCAGAATTGCTTCCGATGCATTACTGTGCTTCGTTTTCGCAGCGGAGGCGTCAATCAGTCTCTGGGGGCCCTTAATCTGCAGAATATACACATCAGGTCTGCCAACCGTCAGAATTTTCAGATCGATGGAACCGTCCATTTTTACCGGTATTCCCGGGAAGGCGGCATCCAGGGTGATTGTGCCCTGACTGTCTTTCAGGCTTTCGTCATTCGGAACTGTGAAATAGGTGTCGACGGCAGCATACAGTGTTTCATAAGGTTTACCCGGCTCCGGTCGGGGAATGTTGTTGAACGATTTTCCGCGTCCAAAAAACATCCCTTTATGGGCTTCGACCATTTTGCCATCCGGGCCTTTTTTATAGAGCCTGTGGTCAATACGTCCGCTGAAGCCTTCATATTTTTTGTCATCAGGAGGGAAGGTAAGCCTTACGCTGGTTGTCTGGCTTTCACCACTCTCCGGTCTCCACTCAGGAATATCCAGTTTGCGAAATGTGCGATAGTTTGCCAGGATTGGAAAATTGTCCTGGGGAACAATCCGGGTGAAGCCACCCAGGCTGGCGGACATGCTTTTGACCTGGTTGGAGGAATTGGAAAACGTAATGAGTTTGTCCGCTTCCTTTCCGGAATCAACGGTTGCCAGTTTCAGCTCGTCTGTTGAGACTCGGAACCGCTGGGCTTCGATCAGGAGGTCATACTTCGATTCGTTCAACCAGTTTCCACTGAACGTACTGACGACCACCTCGTGGATGCCTTCATCTTTGGTAGAGACTGTCAATGAAGCATTTGAACGGTCTCCACCCAACTGGGCCGTCTGCTGAATCACCCGATAGCCGATTTCTTCGCCTTCCGGGTTAAAGACACTGACCAGTAACCGTCCCGAACTGCTGGCGACAAAACCGAGCATTACAGTCAGGCTGCTGTCGCGGCGTGTGACGGCGATCGGATAGCGATGATAGGCACCAGCAGAAATCGTCTTTTGTGGTACAACAAAAGCGGCGACCCGTTCGGAATCCTGCAGGTTCAGGCTGGGCAGACTGACTTCCGTATTCAGGTCTGAGAGCTCGATTGGTTTATGGACGACGTCCAGGAAACTGAATTCCCGCTCGCCGTGCTGTGTGACCGTGTAATAGGCGAGATATGTTTTGCCCCTCTCCATCAGGTCTCGTTTTCGAGTGCTGTAGAAATAGGATTTACTGCTGTTGGACAGGACCAGTGAAATCTGGTTCCCCTGTGCTTCTTCTTTCCCCGGTAATGCAATGGAGAAGGGAACTTTATCGTTCTTTCCATTCACATCCAGAATCGTGACATTCCCATCGCTGTCCTGTACTTCCACTTTTTCCAGTTTGACAATAGCAGGAGTGTTCTTTAATAACAGGCTGCCCTGGTCGGACACTTCGCCGTCAATATTCAGATCCAGATCAACGCGTTTGTGGGCTTCGATATTATTCGAGCGATCGTACAGACGATTGAACTTGGAATAGTGATTGATGCTGAATTCGGCAGTCTGTTTTTTCGGTTCCAGCGTCAGATTCGCCAGCCTCAAAAATTCCGGGTAGGCTTTATCGATATCGATCAGGCCTGCTCCCTGTTGCGCGTAAGTAAAGCCTTTCATTCGCAAGGCGGAGTTTTCCAGCGCCAGTCGCATGCTTAATGCCAGTGAGGTCAGTGAATATTTGCTGTCGGAAGATTTCTTGCGAATGGCTTCAATCTTCTTCTCCTGCCGTTCAAGGACCTTGGCATATTCCTTGTCTGCTTTGATCAGAGACAGCATGGCAGCGGCTGCACCAGCGGCGATAGGCGACGACATACTTGTCCCGTTGAACATGCTGGAGCCATCCGAGTTCAGCGGCGTCGATGACAGGGCGGAACCGGGGGCAACCACGTTCGGTCGCATTTCACCTGTATAGGAAGGTCCCAGGGAAGAGAAGTAAAGCAGTCCATGCTCGGGAGCATTCACCCCTTCGGCCAGGCGATAGTGTTCACGTAAGGTGTTGGCTGAGACATGGGCACCGACAAATACCGCCGGGCTGGAACCGCCCAGACCGTTGATTGTACGGTAGCCGGGACCATCATTGGAAGCGGAGATAAAAAAGGTCGTTCCGAATTTCGCCGAGAGGTCCTGAATCAGAATACTCAAGGGGCGCTTCACATAACCTTCGTGGCTCCCCAGTGAAATATTCACGACATCAGGAACATAACCCTGCGGATTGAAAAAGGCAGAAACAATTCCACGTAGAATCGCCTGGTCGGTACAACTGCGACCTGAGCAGACCTTGATGGCCATCAGTTGGGCTTTCGGGGCGGCGCCTTCAATCTGCAGACCACTGCCGGCAACAATTCCTGCGACATGGGTGCCGTGAGACTGCTGGTCGAAAGCGACGGTGATTTCGGTGACCTGTTTTTTCGCATTGGGGCGGAACAACAGTGGGTAGGCAATGCGCTTGGTACGAGAAGGAAATTCCAGCATAATCTGATAGGGAGGTTTCAGGTCTTCCCGCTGCATTTTACGTGCGGAATTGAAATCCATGATGGGGGTGTCAGCTTCTTCTTTGCTGAACTTGCCATCCATGTCCACATCGACAAATGCCAGTGCATATTCTTTGGTCAGATCCCGTTTTTCCAGATCAGGCTTTTCAGCGGGGATGGGTTCATCTTTGGCAGCAGCAGCTTTGCGTTCTTCTGCTGCTTTCTTGCTGGCTTCTTCCAGTTTGGCCAGCTCCGGGTTCGGAATGATACCCACGACGACCAGCAGTTTATCATCTTTGGTGCCATTTCGATTGATATCGACTCCCTCTTTGCCGAGTGTGGTCCAGAGGTCTCCCTGTTGAAATCCCAGCTTTTTCTCGTCGATATATCCGGAAAAAACATACTCATTCTCTTTGATTTTTTCGGGCAACGCGACGAACTTGTTATGCTCCAGTTCAATTTTTCCATCCAGCTGTCTGCTTCTGGTCAGTGGCGAACGACCTTCCCGAGTGGCATCGTTCCAGAAAATGACGCGGTCCTGAAAGACGGGGTGACTGGTATCAATACCGGTGTCGATAATGGCGACAATCGTGTCTTCACCCAGGCCTTTGCCGGCAACCCGCTTTCGCAGTGCAGGGACCTTAATGTCATCCAGAGGCACGTACAGCGAATCAAAATCTGCTTCGGGGGCTACCTGCAGTTCTGCAGAGCTGGTTGAATCAGAGCCAGCGGAATCAATGGCGGGTTCAGCCTGAGGCACAATTTTGCTGGGGATAATTTCTTCCATTACACCCGAAGGGAGCTTCAGCGAATCAATAAATTTTTTATCGTTGAGTTTGGTGGGAGGCAGGTTGACGACGAGAAAGGGGATATCGTTTCCAATTCCCAGGTTGGGATCATAGAGAATCTTACCGCCTGCTTTGGTGACCAGATCTGCCGTGCGACGCACATCGTTGACCCGCAACAGAAGTGTTAATTCCGGAGAACAGTCACACAATTCTTCTTTCATCTGTGCTGACGCCGGCTGGAGCCCGGGAGAAATCCAGTAGGCCAGGCAGATCATCACCAGACAGGAACGCAACAGATTATAACGATATAAACGATTCATCAGCCCCTCACGCTTTCGGGATTCAGGGCGGATGGCCCTGTTTGATTTTGATTGTATTTAGTGGAACTCTGTCAGGAAGGTGAATCTATTCTGGAGAACGAGAGACGCCTTATTGGCGATAACCGTTAATTCTTCCCTGGTAGACCATACTCTTAATATAGGACGTATTTTGCCAGACTCTTTCATATTCTCACAGGAAGCCAGCGCTTTGTGAATACAGGTGTGCTGAGAAAATATGAGATAGAGTAGAGTTATTAAGCACTTACGAACGTTGCTCAAACGAAACATCAGTCGAGAACTCCTAATTCAGGTTACTTCACAAACGCGTCATTGACAAAGTGAGAAAATAAAATATCATAGATGCATGCTTCAGAATTCCCGCCAGCCCCTGATGTTCATGCTCTGTACAGTGATTGCACTGGACATCGTTTTTCTGTTAGGCGGTTCGAGTTTACTGGATGTTCCCGAGTCCAATCCTGACTGGCTCTGTGCTGAATTTGAGCTGGAGGAAAGTGAAGACTCGGTCGAAGAAGAAACGTTGATTCAGGATGCTGAATTCTCAGTCACTCTGCCCCTTTTGGGCATGTTGGCTGAAAATGTCGATTTCAGCGTGAAAGAGTCCGATCGCGATGAGATTCATATCTCTCGCGGACCTCCCGCCCTCAGTTGAATGCTGTCCGGTATTCCGGCCATGCTCCCATATCGCTACTACTGGTAACTTGCCTGTTGCGCTCACTCAGATCAGTTCCCTTACGATTTCGTATGTGAATTGATTTCGTCCCATCTGGACTTTGAAGAGCTGCTTGAACAGAGAGTGCTGCTTTCTTCTTCATCCCACCTGAATGATTTCAGGATCACGCATTATAATGGATGCCCGCGATGTCACAAATTGATTCAAATGAATCCAAATTTCAATTCTCAAAATATATCAACGAATTTAACCCGTGGCATAATATCAAAATTATGCATACGAATGTGCCGAACGATATTCTTTCTGGAATCACAGTTGCCGTCATCGCGATGCCTCTGGCGCTCGCGTTTGGTGTCGCTTCAGGTTTGGGGGCAGAAGCAGGTATGTGGGCTGCGATCTGCGGGGGCATCCTGGTCGGTCTATTTGGTGGTTCCAATACCGGTGTCAGTGGTCCGACGGGTCCGAAAGTCGTTCAGCTGGCAGCGATTATCGCGGCGACTAAACTGGCAACAGGGGAACCGGATGTGGTCTTTGCCATGTCGATGGTCTTTTTGAGCGGTTTAATCTGCATCGCGCTGGCGCTGATGAAAATCGGCCGCTTCATCTACTATACACCTTATTCTGTTGTTTCAGGATTCATGTGTGGGATCGGCGTGATTATCATCCTGCTCGAAATTCCCCCCATGCTGGGATTTGCTACGCCAAATTCTGTCGTGGGAGCCATTAAGCAGATTCCTTATGACATCATGCATGAAAAACCGCATGCATTGATTGTTTCGCTGGCGACGTTCTTCACAATTATGCTCTGGCCGCGCGTGACAAAGAAACAATGGCTGCCGGCACCACTACTGGGGCTGATTGTGGGAACCAGCATTGCGCACGGATTTGGTTTCAAAGATATTGAATATATCGGTTCCATGCCGGTCGGACTGCCTCACTTGTATCTTCCGGATTTTTCCCGCTTTGGTGATATGATTGGCGGCGCGTTCGCTTTAGCTGGTCTCTGTATTTTTGATTCCCTGCTGACCTGCCTGGTTGCGGATAACATGACCAGCGAACGACATAATAGTGACCGGGAAATCTTTGGTCAGGGAATAGCGAATATCGGTTGTGGGCTGGTGGGTGGTGTCACCACCGCGACAGCTACCATGCGAACGGTGGCCAATATCAAATGTGGGGGAAAAACCGGCCTGGCTTCCATTACTCATGGTGTCGTACTGCTGGCGTTGATGCTGGGTTTATCCCCTTATGCCAGTTATATCCCGATGGCCTGCCTGGCAGGGATTCTGCTCAAAGTAGGTATGGATATTATTGATTACCGCGTGCTGCCCGTATTACATCGCATGCCGTTCATGGATTCGATCTGCTTCTGGACCGTTTTGATTTTGACGATTTCGGTTGACCTGCTGGTCGCGATGGGTGTCGGCATCACCATTGCCTTCGTACGCATCGTTCAGGAACTGGGGCAGGCCTACGAACAAAACGTGGTCAGCCTGAATCAGATGAGCCGCACACTGCCCGCAGATGTTTCCATGCCGGAAGAACTCAAAGAGAAAGTCCTCAAGCTGCGGCTGGAAGGACCGCTGTTCTTTGGTGTTTCTGATACGATTTACCGGGCTTCTTCCGCGCTGGTTGATTACAAATATCTGATTATCCGCATGGCGCGGGTGCCCATGGTTGATATGTCAGGCGCTTACCTGCTTGACGATATCATCGAAAAAGCACATCATCAGGGAGCGACGGTCTTTTTCACAGGTACAAGACCACAGGTCAAACGCACCCTGACTCGTCTGAAAATCATTGAAAAAGTAACCGAAGAAAACTGTTTGGCGACCTTTAATGATGCGATTCTGCGAATCCAGCACCTCGAACAGGAGCAGGATTCACATGCAGGACCTGTTGCAAAGGACTCTCTGGAACGCGTTTAATCAAACCAGAATGCCTGCAGTTGCGTCTCATCGGAGTCTGTTTCTGCAGGCATTTTTTCTACAGGTGTTTTAAGCCTGGATTCGGGAAGAGAATGGATTGATGCGAGTTCTGGCAATCAATGCCTATCATGGCGGGAGTCATCGTGAATTCCTGACGCAGTGGATTGATCACAGCGAGCATGAGTTCACTTCGCTCACACTCCCGGCCCGTCACTGGAAATGGCGGATGCAGCATGCAGCGGTGACGCTGGCCGCAGAAGTTCGAAACCGTTTGATTGCGGGTGAACGCTGGGATGTCTTACTTGTTACCGACATGTTTGATCTGACAGCTTTTCTCGGGCTGGTACCAGCGGAAATCGCGGCGTTGCCTCGCATCGTTTACTTCCATGAGAATCAATGGACCTATCCAATTCCACAAGGAGAAACACGCGATCTGACGTATGGATTCATCAATCTGAAATCAGCGCTGGCTGCAGATTCTCTCTGGTTCAATTCCAGCTTTCATCGTCAGGAATTTTTCCAGGCGTCCCGGAACTTTCTGCGGCGCATGCCCGATTTCGCATTCACTGATGCCCTGGAAGATTGTGAGCAGAACGCAGCGGTGATCTCACCGGGAATTCAGAAAACAGATGCAGCACCGCGTGAACAGCAATCAGGAACTCTGCAGATTCTCTGGGTGGCCCGCTGGGAATATGACAAAAACCCGGAGCAGTTTTGTGAAGCGATCCAACTGCTGGATCAGGCAGGAGTCGATTTTCGGTTGAGTGTCCTGGGGCAGTCAACCCCCGAAACTCCCGAATGTTTTGTCAGTCTGAATGCACAATTTGCAGACCGTATTGATCACTGGGGCTTTGTGGAAGACCGTGCAGAATTCCATAGCGTATTGCAGAACGCAGACCTGGTGGTCTCGACTGCGATCCATGAGTTCTTCGGGATTTCTATTCTGGAAGCGGTAGAGGCAGGCTGCCTGCCTGTGCTGCCGCGACGCCTGGCCTATCCCGAAATCTTTGCTGAAACGCCGGAATGTTTTTACGACGGGAGCACAGAATCACTGGTCTCTTTAATGCAGCAGCTTGACAAATCGGTAGAATTGGAATCAACTGTTTCGGATCTGCGCGGCAGACTCAAAAAAATTACAGCTCGCTATCACTGGGAGCAGATCGCGCGGGAACTGGATGCTGGCCTGGATCAATGTCATAACCGGTGCCATCGCTGAGTTTTGGTGAAATGCCGGTTGGTGGAATCCGCTGTAAAACGTAGCGATCAAAGGGACTGAGTGGATTTAGAATGGTGCTGATTCCTACAATGTGATCACCGCCGGTATCGCTGTATCGATTATGACAGTCAGAGCCAGTTTACCGGTTACACATTTTAAGCGAAATGTGGTTTGATGAGTAAATTAGGCCCTGTTTTACAGTGTTGACAGAGAGTCATGCACTTTAATCAATCCACTGTTTTTCAAAGTAATTTCAAAACTTTTTTATTGTGTTTGGGATACCTGTCTGGCAAAGTAATACCTGTCACTTACCAAGTGTAACTGATTTCAGGACAGTGCCAGAAGCGTGAATGACGCACTGCCTGAAGCATCTGAGATTTACAACTTTTGCCAAGCGATTATCATCATGCTTACAATTTCCAAAGACGTCCTGCCTCAAACATTTCTAAGCTACATCGCATTCCGGATTGCGTTCATGGATACTCTGGAGCGAATCGCCCTGGCAAAGCAGGTGGGCGATGATCCATTTGATTCATTCGGTTTTCTGACCGAAGTTCCGTTTCTGCGTAGTGTCCCTCCACACGTGCAACTGGATCTGCTCTCTGTCACCTGGGCCAAGCATCTGGCCAGTGAGAACGTCGAAGGCGACCTGGTTGATGAAAGTGTCGTGTATGCTGTCTGCGAATCAGCAGCACGCATCATCGATGAACAACCGGAAGAAGCACGCCGTCATCTGGCGGGGGGGCCACTGGACGTGCACATTTCCGTGGATCATTTCCTTTCATCAGAAATCCGCAACCTGCATTTGAATCTGTCCAACGAGGGTGACTTCCTGCTGATCAGTCAGTTTCAGGACATGTCACCCGAAGAAGCACTGCCGATGAAAGAAGAATTCGGGATCGATGAAGAATCTCTCGAGCCCATGTTCGATGTTCTGATGCAGTGGTATATGTCGGTGGACTTCATGCCCAACCTGGAAGGGTTGCTGCAGGAACGCGAAGTTGCCAAGGCGATCACAATCGTCGGTTTGAAACAGCAACCACTCTGCTGATCTAGATCGTATCACAGTTACCTTAGCGTCTCTCAATCTATGATACACGGTCCAAAAGGCCCTGGAGACGCAACAGTAAAACTAGACACAGTCTAGCCGACGAGATGCACTGAGGGGGTCAGGAACGGATGTCATCATCCGTTCCTGTTTTTTTGCGCCGTTGTTTGAAGACATCCAGTCGTTTACGGATCGTCGCTTCATAACCCCGCTCCACGGGGCGATAGTATTCTTTTTCGACTCCCAGGTAATCCTGATCCACCCAGCCTTCTTCCGCAGCGTGGGCATACTGGTAGCCTTCTCCGTGTCCCAGCTGCGAGGCCCCTTTGTAATGCGAGTCTTTCAGATGGATGGGAACCGGCAACAGTGATTTGTTGCGCACGTCATGCAGGGCTTCATCGATGGCAACGTAAGACGCGTTCGATTTTGGAGCCGTAGCGATATATGTGACTGCCTGTGAGAGCAGAATCCGCCCTTCGGGCATACCGATTTTTTCGACGGCATTAAACACGGACATGGCCAAAGTCAGTGCGGTCGGGTCCGCGTTGCCCACATCTTCCGAGGCGGCAATCACGATGCGGCGGGCCAGGAATCGCGGGTCTTCACCGGCTTCAATCATCCGTGCCAGCCAGTACAACGCGGCATCCGGATCACTGCCGCGCATGCTTTTGATCAATGCGGAGGCGGAATCGTAATGCGCGTCCCCATCCTGGTCGTACTGAATCGCCTTTTTCTGAATCGATTCCTGCGCGACGTCCAGATCAAACACTCGTTCTGATCCATGCAGCGATAGGACCCCGATTTCCAGCGCATTCAAAGAGCGTCGTGCATCGCCATCGCAGACTTCAATCAGAAAGTCGAGGGCATCCTGTTCGACAGTCACGTTGTAGCGGGCCAGTCCCCGCTTTTCATCCTGCAGTGCCCGCTGCATCAGTGTTTGAATTTCTTCGGGGGTGAGCGGTTGGAATTCAAAAATCTGGCTGCGGCTGATGAGGGCGGAAACCAGTGAGAAAAACGGATTTGATGTCGTCGCGCCAATCAGAGCGACTACGCCCGATTCGACATCGGGCAGCAGGACATCCTGCTGGACTTTGCTGAAGTGATGCAGTTCGTCGATGAACAGAATCGTCTGTTTGCCGCCGGTCGCCAGCTCGTCACGGGCCCGGTCGAGCGCCGCACGCACTTCTTTGATGCCGGCGGAGGCCGCATTCAAGGCTTCAAAACGGCGGTTGGACTGGCGGGCAATGAGTTCAGCCAGCGATGTCTTGCCTGTGCCGGGAGATCCATAAAAGATCAGCGATCCGATGCGGTCGGCGGCCAGAATGCGACGCAGCAGTTTACCTTCGCCCAGAAAGTGCGACTGCCCGACAAATTCTTCCAGGGAGCGGGGTCGCATGCGGGCGGCCAGCGGCTTGGCTTTTTCCAGATTCCCGGATTCCTGCCGGTCGAACAAGCCCATAAAAAACCTCCGCCAAGTGATTCATACGCGGGTGTTATTAGAACCCGTGATTGCAAAGTGGGAACCTGATAACCCGGGTTGTGTGAGCCGGATATACCGGATATACACGCGGCCGAATCTCGTTGGTCCCCAGTTTAATATTTGTAGGGTCAACTCACGATTTTGAATCAACATGACAGAGGTTGTTTCTCTGTTTCGTTATGCTCTCATTTTAGTCGACACGTCCACCCAAAACAAGGAGGCGATTCTATAATTAATGCGCCGTTTCAACAACGGTCACTTATCCTTCATGTTTGGTAGACGTGGCTTTCTGTTTCTGTTTTTGCTGACTGAGAAATTCGACCAGGTCCCGCAGATCGTCTTTACTGAGCTGTTTGACGATTTCTTCAGGCATCGCTGATTTTCCCGAGGCCCGTTCGTCAATGTCCTCTTTGGCGACCCGGATGACCGTTCCTTTAGCGTCCATCAGCTCCAGCTCGGAGTCGGTCTCTTTACGAATAATGCCGACAATTACTTTTCCATCCAGCATCGCCAGCACGGCGGTTTCAAATCCTTTGGCGATCGCTTTATTGGGCGCGACGATCGCTTCCAGCAGATAGCGGCGGTCTTTGTCGATGCCGATACCAGACAGGTCGGGCCCCACTTCGCCTCCGTTATTCTTAATCATGTGACAGCGACGGCACGACGTATCGCTGCGACCAAAAAAGATTTCGCGCCCCCGCGACGCGTTCCCGCCAGACAGCGTTTCCAGGTAACCGCCAATCGGGTCATCCTGCGGACGTTTTGCATCAAAGGCGGCAATCAGCTGGTCGAGTTCGGAAGACTGTTTCACTTTCGCCGCTTTGAGCAGGTCGAGCTGAATCTCCGCGGGAACCTGCTGCTGAACCAGTTTCTGCATCCAGCGCGCCAGTAGATCGGTCGCGGCTGGCAACTTCATCTCCGCCAGCGTTGCGAGGGCTCCCTGTTTTTCGATGATGGTTCCATGCTGAAGCGCCTGCTCAAGCGCGGGTAATGCTGCCTGGGGATCGTGTTTCGCCAGGACATTCAGACCGGTCACACGGAGCGCCGGCCTGGAATCTTTGATGGCGGTCCTGGCGACATCTGCAATTGTGGCGTAGCCGAGTTTATCAAGGGCCTTCAGCGAAGCGACCCGTACATCCACCGGTCGTTTGGTGTCAACGACCATTTCCGCCAGCATGGGGGCGGCTTCTTTGATACCGTACTTCGCTGCCAATCCCGTTCCCGCTTCCTTGATCTTTTCAGAACTCTGGAACAGGTCGGGGACGATGGGACCAACGATGCCCGTCAGTTCAATCGGCGAACGATTCTCAATCGGCTGCCAGCGTCCCAGCACGCGATCTAATGGCGCAGGATCGTTCCACTGTTGGAGTTCTTCAATCGCTTCCAGTCGCAATGCTTCGGGCACTTTGCTGTTGGCGGCGATCCTGGCGACAACAGCAGCACTTTCTGCAGTTCCCATGCGGAAATTGGCATTCAGTACGCGTCGCAGCAGGGCATCGGACATATCGGCGGTGATCGAAACGGCGGCCAGATCAGCCACCGCATCCGTAATCGGTTCATCGTTGATTGCCCGAGCCGCCTCCAGCACGACCAGCGGATCTGCGTCTTGCAGAAACAGACCCACTTCTTTACGTTGCAGCCGTCGCAGTGCCACGACGGCTCCCAGTCGTACTGCGGCGGAGTCATGATTCGCAGCAGCGATCAGCGCGTCGGTGTTTCCGATGCGGGTCAAGGCCAGGATCGCCGCGTGACGCAGCATGGGGTCCGCGTTGTTGTTTTGCTTGAGCAGCTCGAACAGCCCGGCGAGTGCCGTTGGTTCCTGCAGTTTCCCCAGCGCGACTGCAGCGAAGTACTGCACGCGGGCATTCGTGTTTTTGAGTAATTCGATTAACGCAGGTGCTGCAGCGGTGAACCCGGCTTCGCCGATGACTTTGGCGGTCTGGCTTTGCACTTCACTGTCACTGTCGTGCAGCAGACTCTGAATGCCGGCAACCGCTGAGCTGGTTTTGCGGCCCAGTTGACCGATGCCCCAGATCGCATGCAGGCGGGCGAGTTGATCGTTAGACTTGAAGGCAACACTCTGTAAAGCCTCTAAAGCATTCTGGTTGACGAGCGCGAACTGGGCTTCCATGCGGATCCGCTGATCAACGTGGGCCAGCAGCTTTGTCAGTTCTTCCGGGGAGCGTTCGGCAAAACCCTGTTTCATGATTTCTGCTGAATGCGACTCTTTCGCGGCTTTGACATGTTCAGTGTCGGTGAATTTGTAGATACGACCTTTGCCCAGACCGCTCCAGCCGTTGACCCAGTCGCTGACATACAGGCTGCCGTCATAACCGAAGTCGAGATCGGTGGCCAGGATCTGCCAGATGAATTCATGCGAGTCGGTCAGTTCAAATGACGCCCCTTTGGGCTTCACTGCAAAGGAGCGGATACCGCTTTTCGAAGGTGTGCCCCGAAAGTCGGCCAGGAAAAAGTGGTCCTTGTAGCGATCCGAGAGACCGACGCCGGGGTAATGGGTCAGTCCGGAAGGACCATCGGCAAGATTGATCACGGGGGGAACCATGTAGGCGGGCTGACCCTCGTGGGCAGGATGCCAGATCTTTTCCCGGTTGAAGGGCCCGCGGTCGCTGAGGTACTGGTAATACATTCGCCAGCCGGTGTCGCCCCCTTCGACGACGTAGACCCAGCGGGCTTTGTCACTGCTGTCGGAATTATTATCGCCTGTGAAGAGATTGCCATAATTGTCGAACGCCAGTTCCTGCGGATTGCGCAGGCCGTAGGCGAATTCCTCGAGTTCAGTACCGTCCAGGTTGCAGCGAAAGACGGCGCCTGTATCCGGGCGGAACAGGTGTTTGCCTTCTTTGGTGGTCACGTTATATCCGCGGTCGCCGATGCTGAAGTAGAGGCGTCCGTCAGGCCCCAGTCTCAGGCCGTGCAGGTCGTGACCGCGAAACGCGACGCGAATACCGTAACCGCTGCTCAGTTTTTCCCGCAGTGTTGCTTTGCCTTCGTGGGCGGTGTCGCTCAGTTTCCAGACGTGCGGGATGCAGGTGTAATAGACATAACCGCCCCGGGCCAGCACACCTGCGCCGGTTCCGTCTTCGATATTATTGAATCCATCGGCAAAGACACTCGCATGGTCGGCTGTGCCGTCGCCATCGCGGTCTTCGACCAGACGAATCCGGTCGTGCTCCCGTGCGTAATCTTTGATCTTGTCTTTGAGGTGTTTCCTGAAATAAGCCAGCCGATCTTCGATTGTTTCTGCTGCCAGATCGTCGTGCAGCCAGTCCATGTGTCCGCGGTTGTCCTCAACTCCTTTTCCCTGGCGGAAGGTTTCAGCGACGTAGAACCGACCCTGTTCATCAATGCAGAAGGCGACCGGATTGGCCAGCAGGGGCTCGGCGGCAAACAGACTCACCTGCATTCCCTCGGGAACACGGAAACCCTGGATCGCCTGTTCGCCTTCTTTCGAAGCCTCCGCGATGGCAGGCGTATAGGGTGTTTCACTAAACGCCAGTCGAGGTAGTATCGAGATGATGCAGGCAACAGCGGTCAGCAATACAGAACGAGGATACAGAGACAATTTCGGACAGAATACGTGCGACAAGATGACACTCCTCGGCGAGACCGTTGGCGGGAAGTAATAAATGAAGAAGAATTGATACTATCTTAAGGGTTTGTTTAAGCAGATCACAGCCTGAGTTTCTCCTAATCTGCCTGATCAATACAGATTTGAAATTGGTCGGAAAATTTGTCCGACCCGTGGAGTACACTGCTGAATCAACTGGCTTACGTGCCGCAATCTGAGTAACATGCAGTATCTAAGCAATACTGTTGTTCTACATCAATCTGTTCATTAATGTTGCTAACAAAAGTGTACGAACTCACGCTATAAGGTGCTTTTTGCACTAGAATCGGATCGCTCTATGAAAAATGTCGTCAGCCTTATCCTTGGCGGAGGCAAGGGAACCCGCCTGTTTCCACTCACCCAGTTTCGCTCCAAGCCGGCCGTTCCGCTGGCGGGAAAATATCGGCTGATTGACATTCCGATTTCCAACTGTATCAACAGTGAACTGAGCCGTATCTATCTGCTGACGCAGTTCAACTCGGTCAGTCTGCATCGCCATATTCGTCAGACCTACAAGTTTGATTCCTTCGGGGGTGGCTTTGTGGAAATCCTGGCGGCCCAACAGACGATGGAAGGGACCGACTGGTACCAGGGAACTGCGGACGCCGTCCGTAAGAACATTCGCTGCATCGAACAGTCGGACATCGACTATGTACTGATCCTTTCCGGCGATCAGCTGTATCGCATGGATTATGCAGAAATGCTGACCAACCATATCGAGTCGAATGCCGACGTCTCCATTGCGACCGTGCCACTCTCCAGCGAGCAGGCGGCTGCATTCGGGATCATGCGCGTGGATGACTCCGGCCGCGTCAAAGGCTTCCTGGAAAAACCGCAGACTGAAGAAGAGCTGAAAATGGTCCGCACGCCTCCCGAATGGATCGACCAGCAGGGGATCGAAAGCCGCGGCCGCGACTGCCTGGCCAGCATGGGGATCTACCTGTTCAACCGCGATCTGCTCGTCGATCTGTTGAAGAAGACCGACTATGAAGATTTCGGTAAAGAAATCTTCCCGATGTCAATTCGCACACACAAAGTGCACGCGCATCTATTCGACGGTTACTGGGAAGATATCGGCACGATTCGATCATTCTATGATGCGAACCTGGCGCTGGCGCATCCCAATCCGCCTTTCGATTTTGTGGTTGAGAAGTCCCCCATCTATTCGCGTCCCCGTTTTTTACCGCCGACGCGCTGTGAAGGCGTGACGATCAAACGCAGCCTGATTGCCGATGGCTGTGAAATCGACGAAGGAGCCGTGATTGAAAACAGTGTGATCGGCCTGCGATGCCGGATCGGCAAGAACGTGACGATTCGCAATTCGGTGATCATGGGAGCCGACTACTACCAGGACGAATGCAAAGAGACACTGGAAAACGACGACCGCCCGGCGATCGGCATCGGCGACGGTGCTTTTATTGACGGCGCGATCGTCGACAAAAACTGCCGCGTCGGCAAAAACGCCCGCATCGAACCCAACGGCCACAGCGAACAGGATTTTGATCATACTGAGGTCTTAATTCGCGACGGCATTATCGTGGTCCCGAGAGGCACCGTCCTGGCGGATGGGTGGAAGCTGTAGAACACTGGGTGACTAAATAGATCAATCAGAAAGGCAGTCCTTCGGGGCTGCCTTTTTTTATTTTTCACTTGAAAAATGTATTCGCGTGTACATAATGGCTTTGTGGATATTATTGTATTCGTAAGATGAATTAAATTTTTTCGGGAACAGATTCATGCGTACTTTGATACTTCTCACTATTTTGTCATGTCTTTCCCTGCCCCTTACCAGGGCAGAAGTGTTGCCATCACAAAAATACCCAGATTTGGGTTTTGATACGGTGAAGGTGTTAGATTACAAGAAAGCACTCCGAGAACAGGGGGAAGAGATCCCCCGATTTCCACCTCGTACTGCCAATGCACTCATCGTGAAAATGAATCGCTATAGAACCCGGATCGACAGTTCAATCACTGTTGTAGAACATACACGAGCTTCAAACTCTGAGCTTAAGGACGATGATTTAATAATAGTCGTCAATGGGAAATTACTTCGCTCATCTGATGAAGGAGAAAAGCTCCTGCAGCAAATCACTTACAAGGATAAGCTTGAATTAAGGGTGATTCGTCGTAGCGGGAATAACTGGGAGCGGATCGATGTTCCGATAAAACCATTTTCAGATCTGGAATATTATCATACGAAGATTACTACCGATCAGTCTCACGATGATGACTTTTCCCTCTGTCGATTTTGGATTCATCGCAAGGCTCATTCCAGATTCACCGATGGCAACTTTCAGTTGTATATCAAGCATAGAAGTGATGAACCATTACATCTCTACCTGCAGTTGTCGATGTTCCTGCCTGATGCTCCACTTCAAAAGGACTCGACAAAAGTTGATGGATTTATCATCAAAACGGATCATGCAAAATATCGAGTTGCCATAGACAAAGAAGAGAAAGTCGATCAACAGGAAGAAGAGCAGAGGAGGCAGAAATCAATAGCAAATTTTTCTCGTTTATATCGTCGCACTACAGACCAAACACGTGAGATGCTGGATGAACTGGGAGAAAAAATTGGTAATCTGGAAACAGTCCCTGATAAAATTCTGATTTCTTTGGAGCGTCGAGGCCTCGCCAGATCACAAGTCGCACTTGCCAGAATGTTTGAAGGTTGGCAATTGTACGATCTGCCTTTGAAGAAAGATCAACGAAAAATGATTGAGGATATCATCGCTTCAAATAAAGTGATGGTCTACCATGAATCTGTTCCCAACAAACCTTTTGAAGTCACTTCAGAACAAAAGCAACATATGAAAGACATCCTGGCTGTCTTCGATGTCGAAGGAGGGGAGGTAGGGAAGTAGTCAGGAGCCTGCGCGTTCAGAATGAACTCCTGCTGGAATTCTTTGATCAGAGCGAACAGGACTTCGATCATACCGAGGTCTTAATCCGCGATGGAATCATCGTGGTCCCGAAAGGCACCGTACTCGCGGATGGGTGGAAGCTGTAAAAGCTCAATCAACTTTAAAGATCAATCAGACAGGCAGCCCTTCGGGGCTGTCTTTTTTTATGGGTCAACTTGAATGTGTGGCCGGTTGTTTATATGGTGAACTCGTGTTGTTGGCGGGCATGTGATAGTCGATTAGAGGCCAGTTTGATGAGAGTATTGATTACGGTTGCCGTGTTGCTGTTTGGTTCACTTCCGGTTCAGGCAGAGTTTCCGTCTAAGAACTATGAGATGGGTTTTGAGACTGTTACCGTTTTTGAATATAAAAAAACGCTCCGCGAAGCGAATGCAGCGATTCCGGATTTTCCCCCTCGCACAGAGACTGCGGTAATCGTGAGATCGGTCGAATCGAACTCGCGTGCTTCCCTGGCTGGTCTCAAAGAAAATGATCTGATACGCGTGATTAACGGCAGCTATCTGCGGTCCCCCAACGCAGCCGATCAGAAACTGAGCGTGATTACCAATCGGGATCAGTTGAAACTGGGCATCATTCGTCGTGTGGAGGACAAGTGGGATCAGATTGCGATTACTCTGGAACCCATTTCTGATGCAGCGGCTCTCAAGCTGAAGCTCAGGAAACTCCCTCGCCTGGATGGTGCTTTTCTACCTTACTATCGCATCAGCCACAAGCACGCGCCAGCAACCCGCTATGCTCCCAACAATTTTCAATTGTATTTTACCGAGAGAGTAAACCGCCCCGAAAAACTTTATTTGCAAATCGCCCAGCTCCTTCCCGGTCACCCCGGACCCGGTTCATTTATCGTGACGACCGCTGACGACCGTTTCGTGTTCCAGTCTGAAGTTGTACAACCCCATCAGCGGGGACTGTTCTTTGCGGGGTCTCTACGCAGTCCTGAATGGGAACCGGTCAAGACCGAAATATTACTGATTTTGGCTGAGGACTGGCTCAACGAAAAACGACAGGAGTTTCAACAGGTCGAAGCAACACATAAACAGGAATTCAAAGAGTTTCAGTTTGATCAGAGTCGCCGGGACAAAGCCTATCAGGAACTCAATCAACGGCGGTTGTCTCTGATCACCGACATGGAGCGAATCAATCAGAAAATCCAGACAGCGGAAAGAAATTACCAAATTTTATTGCAGCGAAAAGAACGGCTGGCGAACCCGAGAACTGTGCTGTCACGAAATCCGTTCAGACTGACTGACGAAGCCCGCGAAGCAATCAAGTCTCATTTTACTGCCTTAACTTCTGAGCAGAAAGACATAGTCACTCGCGCGTTTCGGTCTGGAATCTCACTTGGTTTTAAAGAAGCGGAACTGCTTCAATTAGAAGAAACCGGTCTGGCCGAACAGGAAATCAGACGAAAGCAAGAGAAACTAGGCTGGCTCTGGGTAGATGCACCGCTGACGCCCGCGCAAATCCCCATGCTCCGCGCGATCATCGCCGCCCCCAGCGCGACCGTGCATCACGAAAGTACTCCGGAACAGAAATTCGAAGTGACTCCCGAACAGAAGGAGCGGATGCAGGTTGTGCTGGATGTGTTTGAAGCTGAGGAAAGGGTTGGAGAGTAAACAGTCAGCCATTTCCTAGAGCGCGATTCCACTTCGGATTCAGTAGCTTTTGAACTCTTTCAACAGTTCCGCATGCTTGAAATCAACAGCATTCCAACAGGAACTCTCTATCGGTTCGGGGAGATCATTCCAGGCGACGATCATCTGGAATGTGTTTTCGCTGCCTTTCGCTAACTCGGGCAGCTCAATCGACACGCCTTTTTCACTGATTCCGACTGATTCGGGATAAACCTGCTGGTCTACGGGCAAGCGTGCGTTGAGGCATTCTTCATCTTCAGTGCCAATCATCAGAATAGATCGAACGTTTTCCCAGGAGTGCGCGTAGAGATGCTCTCCGCAGTCGATCGCATGATCGGTAAATTTATGTTCGAGCAATCGGCATTCGAAGATCAGATTGTCAATCGGTTCATGGCAGTGAACCCTTAGCAGGATACCAATGCAACCAGAGACTGACATCCCAGGCGGAAGTACGGGGGACAGCGGTATCGAATCGAGATGAATCGAAACAGCTTTCGTGACGCCGAATACGAAGAAATTGATTTCACCCAGAGGGGTATTGATGGTGAGATATTGCATAATTATTCAAAAAGAATGCTTTATTAGAAATGGTTGAAAAGATCTAGCCGATTCGTTTGAGTCATTATATTTGACTGGAGTTTGTTATTTTTCGGTTTATGATACTCTAACAATCCTGATTCAAAGAACTTCGAGCATAGGATACCAGGAATTTCTTCGTAGGAAACAAGCTGAATGCAATTTTATGAACTGCATCATGAACGGTATTGTTTGAAGGCAACTGGTACCAGTCATTTCTGCGAGAAGAATTATGAACCTTGATTCTCATCTGTTACGGCTGGTGCATCACATTCTGTTTCGCGAGTGGGATCCTTTAGGCGTCAATGCCGATGAAGCAGCAGCCCGAGAGTATTCCAGCTACATCGTCGGCATTCTCGGATTACTCAAGCGGGGAGCGGATGAACGGAAGCTGTTATTGCATCTGCTTCAACTACAGGAGACCGCGCTGGGGATCAGCCCGCCTGATCCGGAAGGGGATCGGGTGATTGCCTCGCGACTGCTTGCTGCATATGAGATTGCCCAGAGGGGTATTCGACCAGCCCGCTCAGCGGAAGAGTTGCTGGCACGTTACCAGGCAGGAGAACGAGTTTTCAACGGCAGTCGTATTGAGACTGACGATCACAAGGTTTTGTCAGGATGCAAACTGGATGGTCTGGTGCTCCGAAATGCTTATGTGAAGCTTTCATTTCATGGGGCGTCGTTACGGGGCGCTGATTTCTGGGATGCTGAGTTGAAGGGCTCTGATTTTTCAAACGCCGATTTGCGGGGAGCCCAGTTTCACGGGAGTGTATTGGGTTTCACTTCTTTTCAGGACGCGCGTCTGGAAGGGGCGCAGTTCAACGAAGCGTGTTATCATTTGCGCATGCTGAAAACAGACGAGTTCCCTGACAGTTAGTGAAATACTCTTCACCAGCCTCATTAGGCATGTGTGACATAGATTTATTCGCAAATCAGTCGGTACTTCAGATTGAGATCTCAGGCTCATTTCCTCACGAATTTCATTGCTTCCCTGGTTCAATCTTCTACACTGAAACACATCTCATTAATCTTTCTTTCTTCCGGGGGGCAGGGTGATGCGCTGGAGTCTGTTGCTGGTGGCGGGGATTGTCTGGACTGGTCTGGCTGGTGTGATCGTCGCTGAAGAAAAGAGCGGTGATGCACACGGTCGTTATTTCGATGAGGCGCAGGCGACGACGCTGTTTGCCTTTGATGAGGTTTCGCTCCCTTTTTCACAGAATCTGAAACTGGTGATGCGGTCGCCTGAACGGCATCCGGCAAATCCGGTTGTGCAGCGCGGGGGAGCCGGGACGCCGGATTCGTGGGCCGTGCAGTTTTATGGTTCGGTCATTCGCGTGGGCGATGTGTATCGGATGTGGTATGTGGCGGCGGGGGAGGATCGGCTGGATAAGCGTGTGCCTCGCTCGGCGCCGTGGCGGGTGGCTTATGCCGAGAGCCGCGATGGCGTGCACTGGACCAAACCGGACCTGGGGCTGGTGGAGTACGCGGGGAATCGCAAGAACAACCTGGTGCAGATTGAGCCGCACATGGGGATCTTAAACGTCAAGGTGCTCTACGAGCCGGACGATCCCGATCCGTCGCGGCGGTATAAAATGGGAGCGCATGTCTGGTTCCCTAAAAACAAGGTCCGGCTGGGAACGCTGGCGACCTACGCGAGTGCCGACGGTCTGCGGTGGAAAACACTGCATGCTGCGAAACCGGTTCAGGCGGAGCTGCAGGTGGAAGAGATGCTGCTGCCTCCACTGCATTTTGAGCCGGTCGGCGGGCTCTATAAATGGGACGGCCTGTATTATGTGAATGGTCAGAATGCGATTGCGGCGTCGCGACCCTATCATGGTCGGGTGGTGCGGCAGTTTATTTCGCCTGACTTCGAGACCTGGTCGCACGCGAGCACGGTCGGTTTCGTCCGGCCGCAACAGTATCACCTGCTGGGACCGGGGCGGAGCCGCGAGGGAGAACAGAATCATGAAGGGGTGAGCGTGTGGAACCGGGGAAATGTGCTGCTGGGCATTTCCGGGATCTGGCACGGGGCCAGGGAATGGAAAGATGTGACCATCGACCTGGGGTTTGTGGTCAGCAATGATGGCGTGCAGTTTCGTCAGCCTGCGTATGAATGGACTTTTCTGAAACGGGGGGCTGACGGCGAGTGGGACCAGGGAGGCTTACTGCAGGGGCAGGGCTTTGAAAACATCGGTGGGCAGACGTTTGTGTATTACGGTGCCTGGGATCCGCGGCACTGGAAGGGCTCTCCGCCTCGGGGGGGAGTGGGGATTGTCACGCTGCCGCGCGACCGGTTTGCGGATTTGCGGGTGGATGAAACAACGACGGGCAAGGGTGACTACCAGATGCCGGTCACGACGAGTGAACTTCTGACGTCCGCGATTTCCCGGAAGGGAGACGGGCCTCAGCAGTTTTTCATGAATGCGGAGGGGCTGGGACCCGAGGCACGGCTGAAGGTCGAACTGTTGAGTGCGAACGCGGTCCCGCTGCCCGACTATTCAGGAAAGCAGGTAGCGGTCGTGACGACGAGCGGGTTTCAGACGCCGATCGTATGGAATGGTCAGACCGAGGTCACGGGCTTGCCGGAACGGTATCGGCTGCGGGTGACGTTTGAGGGGGAACAGAAAACGAAGATCCGGTTCAGTGCGCTGTATGTACGAGTGAAATGATCTTACTCAAAACTGAATCACGGATATTCGGCGTGGTTGAATTCTTCGACGGGCTGGAATCCCAGTGAGTGATAGACTTTGATCGCAGGTATGTTGTCATTGGATACGACGAGCGTGATCTGTTTTCCCTGGTCCAGCCAATGGCGGCTGATCGCGCTGACGATCTGTTTCGCGTAGCCTTTTCCCTGATGGGCGGGATGCGTCATGACGCCACCAATCTGGGCATAGTTTTTAGAAACGCCGTGAAGGTTGGCTTTGGAGACCAGCTGTCCCTCTTTGTGCAGCAGCCATTCATTGTCGGGAAAAATACGTGCGCGTTCGATTTCAGGGATTTCTTTGTCCGCGTCATCCTCCTCCACGATATTTCCGAGACGAATGATGTCTTCAATGTCGTGGGGTGTTGCATTGATTTCTTGTCCGGTTGCATGGTCATTGAATCTGTCCTGCGTGAGCAGCTGCAGTGTTTGTTCGGTGATCGTCTGAGGTTCGATGCCATGGGATTTCAGCCGATCAATGGTCGGTAAGGCATAGCGTCTGATAGCCACGACATATTTGACGGGCAATTTTCTCTGCATGAATTCATCGACAAATGCATTGATCACAGAGGGGCTTTGCGCATTGATCTGGATGTCACTCCAGAGGCCGAAGTAGGTGCCCAGACCGAGCAGGATATTGTTCTCGAAGTAACCCAGATACGTGTTGAATTCAAACGGGTTTAGAGAAAACTCAAAGCTGCCGATGACAAACATGTTTTCGATTTCCCGCTGATACGCGAAATCCAGGATTAACTGTTGATCGTCGGGTGTGAGTTCGCGAAGCATGGTTTGTGATCCTGTATTTGATATGTGTCAAACTGACTGGGAACAGGACTCCTGTCTGGGTAGGACAGATGATGCAATCAATGAGGTTCGGCTATGTGAGAATATTTTACCGGATCTGTTTTGCCGGGGCATCTGAATTGATCAAATATACATTTTTGGGTTGCTGAAGAGAGTCATTTCTGGTCTTCTATGCTTGTGATGTGAACAAAGTTCAATCGAGTGAAAGAAGGTGTCAGCATGCTGCAAGATGATTTCCAGATCACCGTAACCGGTCCCGAAGGATATGTTGAAGATCAGAACAGTGTGGATGAGTATCTGGAACATTTTCGGATGCAGATTCTGGATCACTTTCAGCAGTCCCCGGAGTTCTTCAGAGCGGCCGATTTGAATATCACGATGAAGGACTTCACGGCGCGAAGGTATGGCAGAGGCGTGATGTGGTATTCTCTGCGCTGGGAAATCGAGGCTTACGTCACCGGGACGGTGAATGGAAAAGAGTTCAAGTTTCCGGTATATCTCAAGAATGAATTCAATGTCAGAAAGATCGGTCTGATCTCCCTCCACAGGATGCTCACAGAAGGGTGGGATTTATATTCCACCTACGCGAATAATTATGATCTGGCGGGTGATCATCCCAAAGTGAAAGTGAGCATCGCAGATATCACCCATCAAGTATTGATTGCCCTGGATCAAAGAGTGGGGCGTCCTCAAGCCCCGACCACAAAACGCATCTACGCTCTCTGCTGGAGTCTGGCAATTCTGTCAGCTTTGAGTGTGTTTTTCTATATGCTGTTTATTGGCGGAGACTCGGCGAACCCTGACGTCTCGCAGCTCAGTAAGCTTATCACTTCCGGGATCGCCGGCTTAGTCAGCGGAATCACGGTCTTTGCCATCGTCTTTTTCACCAGCTTTCTGCTGATGCCTGGAGATTACTTTGTAAAGGACCCCGCAGGGAGAAAGCTGCTGCATCTATCAGGCACGAAATCAGTTTTTGGTGTACGACTGGCCTTGTTGTTCGGACTGAGTACCATTGTCTTTATTATCTGTTTCGTGACGGCACAATTCGTGTAGTGACAGGCTTTGTTCCGAGTATGCAAAAATGAGAAACGCCCGACAAGGTTTGCACCTTGCCGGACGTTCTTACGGGGTTGCCTGTCTGTGGTTTTCTGAAGTGAATCTAAGGCTGCTACCGACGGCGTTTCCCGGGTGACATATCTAACACTTTTCCCAGGTCGGAAGAGGCAAAGACCGCGTCCAGCATGCCGAAGTCGTCGCGGTCTTTTCCGGCATCTCGCTCGTTTGCTCTCTGCCGGTCTGGTCCTTGCGACGGGCGATGATTGTTCTGGTGTGGTGGCTGCTCTCTGCCGGGAGGTCCATCATGCCTGGAGTCGCGTCGTACCATGTCCAGCACGTTGACATCGATGTCGACATCGTCAGCGACGGAAACCGTGTCATTCGCGTCCGTGTGCTGAATCACAATCCGTTCGACGCCTGTGAAATCGACTGGCAGATTGTTGACTTCAACCACATTTTCATTCACGACGATCGTATCACTCTGCTGTGTGCCGTGGATGACCAATGCGTCGTCGCGTCCTTTGCCTGCTTCAACGATCAGGCCACCGGGCAGATCTGCCGGCTTAATGCCTTTGAAGTTGATGTGCAGCGAACCGGGGCTGGGGCTCGTCAGCATCAAACGTTCGACGTTGTCCAGAGGCTGACTGCCGAGTACCTGCTTTGTTCTTTGGTCGACAACTTGCAGAATCCCTTTTTTTGCACTAATGGTGACGTTCGTGGTACCAGTCTCTGCCAGGTCAATTTGCATCACCGTTGGGGCAAAGAAGACGTTTTCCTGCAGCCCGGAGACATCCGAGTTACGTTCGATGACATCTGCGAGTGTCGTATTGTTGATTTCATTCAATGCTTCACCGGAAAACACGTTTTCATACCAGAAGCGATCTCCATCGCGGAGTCGCTGGAACTGATCGATAATGATCATTGAAAAAGTCACACCCATGCTCGATCCCGGCATATGATCTTCAGCGAGGCCGCCCACCCAGAGATCGATGTTGTCAACGGTGCCGTAAAGTTGTTCCAGACGAGCAGCGACGTCCGGATCGGAAGTGATGTCGGAGAAGTTCTCCACGGCATTCAGACCCAGGGCAACCCGTGTTGAGTTGTAATCCGAGAGGCCATGGTCGCGACCCCGCTGGATATTGAGCGAGGCCAGATCAAAGCCGCCTGATCCGGGAGGGCCAAACAGGAAGTTGCGTACATCGTCGACGACCTGGTTATCGATTTCCTGGGCCAGGTTGACGGTGAGCCCGCGTAACAGGGAATCGACGCCATTGTTTTCGACTTCGCTCGGGTTGAAGAAGGCATCTAAGAGCGCAAGATTACCTTCGTCAGCGGTGTTCCCGTTCTCATCGAGCCGCAGGAGTTCGGACGACAGCATGGTATGCCCGAAGCGATAGGCGGCGGTAGAGAACTCATTGGCGATACTCGGATCGACGGTGGAATCGTAGCCCTGGTAGCTGCTGATGATATTGGAGCCGAACAAGGCAGGCAGGAATTCATTGAAGGTAATCGCCTGTATTTCAGCCGAAACGATCTGCCGCGCCTGTTGATAGAGTTGTTCGTCAGTCAGACTTGGATCTTCCAGCGCCAGTTCGGTGGCAACACGATTATGCTCCCGCATCCAGATGGTCTGCATCGACGTCAATGCGGCGTTTTCGTTGGCGCGAATGTCGCCGGCCAGAAAGAAACCGTCATCTCCATAGGGGAGCAGGTTCCCATCGCTGGTTGCCAGCAGTCCTCCCTGAAATGTTCTCAAACTGGCGGCCAGTTCCGCATCCGAACCATAGATCACCGAACCATCGATGAACGCCGTAATCTGATTGATCTGCTGCCGAACGCCGTTTTCGTCTACCTCGTAGTTGGAACGGTTCAAGTCGATTACGTCATCGCCTGAGCCGTCTGGATCGAAATAGATGTCACCGGTCGGGACTTCGATCGGATATGATTGGAGTGGATTACCGAATTCATCGTGCGCGGACTCGGTGAGAGTGATATCATGATCGATAAACTGGCCCCAGACCCAGAAGATATCAGTCAGGTAACGGTCATTAGTTTGTGATGTGTCCGCGGCAGCGATGACATTGCTGATTTCGCGAGCACTGGGTCGGTCTTCCCCGGCTGGTGTGTACTGGCCGTCGCCGTAGTCTGCGTCAGCCAGACGCAACAGTTCTGTATCAGTACTGCCGTATTCCGGGTTGTCGACGTTATTTCCGGTCCCGTCGATCGACGCATATTCGGGTGTGGTCCCGGACTCTGTCTGGGGAACGTTTGTGTCTGCCATCTCAGTGGGGAGGGAATTCATGGCTGACAGCAGTTGTCGGTATTCCAGATGTTCAATGGCGGAAGAATGAGATGCTTTATGTGATGCCTGACGGCGATGTGATTTTGGGAATAGCATGATGTGTTCTCCTGAAGCGTGCAGTTGCTGGCGCGCAGTTCTTTCGAACTGAGCGACATAAGCCACCAGACGCGTGGTTGATTTTGTAATGACGAAGGCCCGCCCTACAAAAGAGTTGATCAACCGGATTTCCCAAGACAGCGGGTTATCCTAAGAGAGTCTCAATGATTTAAAACGGAAGCCCACCGCAGTAATCCACCGAATTCGACAGAAATATCTTCAGAAAAATCAAAATGATCGGTGAACGAGTGGATGAATTGTAAGTTGACTCTCTCCCCAACAAAAAAACGCCCGACAAGGTTTGCACCTCATCAGACGTTTTCACGGGGTTGCTTGCATCATGCGTTGTCTGCTCCCTAGAAGTTTGCAGTTGGCAGACGCGTCATCTGCACGCTTGCTTCGAGCTGAGGACCGTCGATCGATTCGAGCAGTTCCAGTTCCAGGACACCGCCGGATTCTGCAATCACCTGTCCGAAGGTGGTGTCGTCGGTGATGACGACGCCGTTACATTTCGTGATGACCATACCAGGTTTGAGTCCGGTCAGATCAGCGGGAGAATTGGCTTCAACCGATTCGATGCCGATGCCTTTACCGGGTAACATCAATCCTTTCATTCCCAGGTACCAGCGAACGTCTTCGATGATCTGACCGCCGGGAGCGACATAGTCGCAGGTCGGGTACACGTAGTTGCAATACTGGTAGTTGCCTGGTCGATAGTTTTGCAGAGGCGTGCAGTAGTTGTACCACCACCAGGAAAACCGGGGACGATGATTGTGCCAGTGGTGTCCATGGTGTCCGTTATGATGACCGCCGTTGTGATGACCACCAGCGTGGTGCCCGCCATTGTTTCCGCCATGATGTCCGCCACCCTGATGACCGTGTCCGTTGTGACCCTGGCCGGGATTGGGTTTTGGCGGACGTGGTTTGGGAGGACCGTTACCAACGGGAGGTTGGGGCCGAGGTCGCGGTTTTGGTGCTCCCATTCCGGGATTAGGACGAGGTTTAATCACGCCTGTACCTGGTTTGCCGTTTCCAATACCCGGGTCAAGGGGTTTGATTGAAGGTCGTGGTTTGGGCACGCCGTTACCGGGACGAGGCCGAATTCCGCCATTGCCTGGTTTACCGTTACCAATACCCGGATCGATGGGTTTAATTGAAGGTCGTGGTTTGGGTGCGCCGTTACCGGGACGAGGACGAATCACGCCATTACCTGGTTTACCGTTACCAATACCCGGATCAATGGGCTTGAATGTCTGGCGTGGACGTGGTGCTGAATTCACTGTTTTGGGTCTGACGCTCATCTGGCGATGGTCGCGTGTGAAATTCGTGTTGCCTGCTCGGTGATCACGAATGTTACGTGTTGTCGGGGTGCGATGATCACGAATTGTGTTCATTGTTGGTTTACGGTTATTGGTCGTCGGGCTTTTTCGGACATTGGAAAAGTTCCGGGTTGATCGCTGCGACGATTGCATTCTCGGTGACCGGCTTTGCGTCCTGCCGCGAGAAAAATTACTGGATCGTGATGAGCGGGAAAAGCTGGATCCGCCTGAGCGTTTTGAACCACCGGAGCGGCCGCGATTACCGGCTTCGACATCCAACAGGCTGGTGCTGAAAACCATGGTGATGATCATCAGGCTGAGTGCGATACGTTTCATTGTTCTGTCTCCTGAATTTGCTTCAGTTATGGTGAAGTGAATCTGTTCCACGATTGATTCACCGTTGTGTGGCAGGTTGTCATCCCCCCTGCATGTACTACCAAGCGAGGGCCTGCGAAATGTGTTACAGGCTGTTTGAGAAAAAAACAGAAATGCCCCGAAAATGCCGATTTGGGCGGGATTAGTTGCAAACCGGGGAGCGGAGAGGGATACTGGAAGGGATGGCAACCGGCGTTGTATGGTTGCTGTCTGTCATTACTTACAACTTTTGAGAATGGCCCGCCATTCCACTCCGACATTCAATCAATGGGAAATTCGACTATGAAAAAGTGCTTGAATTATATTGCGGTGGCTGTGCTATTCAGCGTAACTGTCTCGCTGTCGGCGGCGGAGAAAGTCGAACCAGTGCGGATGGGCAGCGGGATCATGACCTTCGATACAGTGCCCGGCTGGGGATTTGACGAGCAGGGGCGCTCGGTACTGGGACCAACCCACGGCGGCGTTGTGATTGATAAAGCGGGTAACATCTACACGAGCGCCAAAATCGGTGTGGTTGTCTTTTCACCTGATGGAAAAGTCGTGCGGCGTTTTCTAGGGGACGAATATTCCAACATTCATGACATGGAAATTCGCGAAGAGGAAGATGGCGAATTCATTTACGGCGCCCGCAATGCGAACGCGGAGGGTATCAAGTTCAATGCAGAGACGGGTGAGATGATCCTGAAAATGCCGTTCCCGAAAGAATCCGGGCTCGATCTGAAGAAATTCGCTCCGACGGCAATTACCGTGGCTCCCAATGGCGACATCATTCTCTCGGACGGTTATGCCAGCAATCACATTTTCAAGTTTGACAAAAATGGCAAATACAAGTCCCACTTTGGTAAAAAGGGGAACGGGTTGAAGGAATTCAATACCGCGCATGGCATGACGCTGGATACGCGTTACGATCCCCCGCGGCTGCTGATCTGTGACCGCAATCATATGCCCAAAGGACGACTGCTGCATTACGATCTGGATGGTAACTTCATTGAAGAAGTGATTACCGGTCTGGGGATGCCGACATCTGTTTCGATCCAGGGAGATTATGTTTCGGTGCCCGATCTGCACGGACGCCTGGTGATTCTGGACAAAACCAACACCATCGTCGCGGTGCTGGGCAACAATGAAGATCCTAAAACGCATCGCAATTTCAATGTGCCCCAGGATCAGTGGCGCGAAGGCATCTTCAGCGGCACCCATGGTTCCTACTGGGACAAAGATGGCAACCTGTATGTCCAGGACTGGAACGTTTCTGGACGTTTGATGAAACTGGTCCGGGTGAAATAAGCCACCAGGTAGACCGTTGCCTTCTGATGAGAGAGAATTCATGTCGCCTGAATCATTTTGTGAGCGCTGGTGTGATGATGAAGATGAAGTTCTAATTGCATTTCCAGCGCAATCCGTTGCGGGGCTTTCTATCCCTGAAACGTCTCGCGAGTTTTTGAAGTCTGCTGGCCTGCCGGATTCCGCAGCTCCTTTTCTGGATTTTCAGGCTCCTGAATCAGGGGTGCTTCCCGATGTCTCAGAAAAATGGAATCAGGATCCATCATTCCAGCGTTACCGGATTATAGGTAATAATGGTTCGGGCGATCCGGTCTGTCTGGATGAGGCTGAAAATGGACGGGTGGTTTATCTGAATCATGATCTCAATTTTAAACCTGTGCTGATCAATTCATCCATCACGGCACTGGCAGAGTCTCTTTTGATCTATCGACAGTTTGTTCGTGATTGCCAGGAACAAAACGGTGAGGATGCCTGGTTAGATTGTGATATTTCAGAAGCGCTTCTGGTACGTCTCAATCATGATTTAACGCGCATCGATAGTACTGGCATATCACCAGGTTGTTTCTGGTCTATGGAACTGGAACGGCTTCGTGAAGGCGATTCATGAGTGAATACACTCCCCCGCAATGCCGTCGAATCGTGCTGGTCTTATTTGTTTTGTGTGGCGGGATCTGGCTCGCTGGCTGCGGAGGGCCAGAAGGGCCGCAACGTCGTGTCGTGACGGAACCCGGGGCTGACTTCACGCATTACACGGGGCTGGCCTGGCCTGCTGCGGCGCAGGTAGTTTCTGCCGGTGATATCTGGTTGGACTTTGTGGGAGACGGTGAATTCCATCTGGTATTTGACTTAGATCATGCGACGCTGGAACAATGGCTGGCAGAACCACCGTCGTGGGAACAACTGAAATGGAAAGGTGGACCGGTCCCTGATGAAATCAGTTGGCAAGCTGGTTTTGGTGTCAAAGGGATGAGCGCTGACCCAGCCGGGGGAGGCCCCGATCACAAAATCAGCGAAGTCGAGTATCAGAGTGTGTACGAGTCAAAGCAGACCTGGTATGTGGCTCAAGACCGTGGAGCAGGTTGGCAACATGGTCAGATTCTGATTCTGGACCTGGAACACAATCGCGTCTGGTTTTCCCGTTGGGATTACTGAGAGTCTCATTTTTTCCAGAGTTCAACTGCTCTTTTGCTGGCTTCGGGGTGTACCGTATGCCGAACTGGGGCGATCCGGTGCCGAACAGCCGCGACAGGAGTGTGAAGGGTGTCTGATAGGGGGCCGATAGCGGTCCGAGGTAGTGTCGACCCGCACTTTTTTTGTCGGTGCTCAGACTGAACTAAATCGGGCGGGTGATATCGAGTATAATCTGTCTCTGTAGCGTTAAATGAGCTTCTATAGTTTAGGGAATTCCTAATTCGGTGGCTCGGGGGCTATTTCATCAGATTTCGCTAAGTCGAGTCAGGGACAGCAAAAGCGTGCAAGCAATAATTTGCCCCGCGCGCGACGCAGATAACGCATCATGTCCCGATGCGGGAGCCTGTCAAGCTGATCATGGCGAACTGGTCTGGAATTTTCTTGGTCGAATAGTGATGAAATCTGCAGCAACAGAAGTTGGTTCATTCCTGATTCGCGGCCCAGTAAACGCCGATGGCGATGAGGGAATGTGGTCCGTTTTTGGTTTCGGCGTGCGGACTGAAGCAGATCACACGACCAGAGCCGAAGCGGGAGCGGATGATGGCGTGAGTGCCAGTCATGGCTTCAGCCGGGGCACCGTTATTGGCGACTTCGGATTCGAAAGAAGCGAGGACCTGGTAGCCGGGGAGGTCGGGTTGATTGTCAGGGACGAGTAAGGGGCCGTTGGAATAATAGATGTTGTATTTCGATTTTGTTTTACCGAGAACTTCTGAGCCGGCGGGCGTCAACTGGATGGTGACGTTGCTTTTGCCCCGTTTCCAGTGAGCACGATCCCAGACACGGGCGTTGATAATATCGAGCGACCAACTGTAATGCGAAGAAGCCAGATAAGCGCCAGCACAGATGCCGACGTAACCGCCTCCATTTTTCACGAACGTGCGGACTGCGGCACGACCTTCCGGTTTGAGTGCTTTGGCCTGACCACTGCCACTGCCGCCCGGCATGATGACGACGTCGAAGTTCTTGAGCTGACCGTCTTGAATTTCTTCAGGAGAAATGATTGTGGACTGGAAGCCGTTTTCAGGAATCAGGAACCGCTGCAGATTTTCATGACCTTTAGAACCGGATTTGGGGAAATTAAAGATGGCGACGCGAACCGGTGTTTCCTCGTCTGCAATTACCGCGGATTGGAGAGATGAGCAAACTGATACGAATAATACGATCAACAGAAATTGTGAAACAGGTCGCATGAGAAGAGCCTTCAAGTTAAATAAGAATTCAGGGAATCACAATTTTTTTTTGACAGGAGCAAACGCGGGTGGCGGAGGGGCCGGGAGTGTGATCGCCGCCTGTTTCATTTCGCGAAGTTCCTGCTGCATGGCGGTCATCGCGAGCTGTGCCATTTTCTGATGGAACCGGGTGACTGCTCCAGGCGAGTAGCCATGCTCCACGCGTGCCGCCTGGAATTTGCTGGTCAGCGAGAGGATCTTGTCTTCCACGGACCAGAGATCAGACCAGATGTCGGGCAGGTATTCGGTGTTGATGCCTTTTCCGTCGTCGGATTTACTCCAGGCACGCAGGGAGATCGCAATTTCGCCAAGCTCAGCTCCTTTGTCGTCCGCAAGCGGATCGGCGATTTCCTGCACTTCGACCCAGCAGGGGACGGCGATGGAAAAACTGGGATTACCCAGGATGGTCCACATCGTCGCCAGCCGAGGATCTTCCCCCGGTTTCACGCCTTGAAAGACGGCAGCGGAAACGGAGGTGGAGCGGCTGATGGTGTTGTCTGTTTTGATGACTGCCGGGAGTTTCTGTTTGACACCATTGACGGTGCCGGGCCAGGGAGTGCCTTTGGGGTCGGAAAGATCACGCGTCAGATTGCGAATGAGGTAATCGACGGTGATGCCTTTGTCTTTTTGCAGGTCGAGCCGGGAACAGGCCTGGGAATAGCGTTCTGCAGAATAGATCTTACCGAGTTGCTCTGGCGTGGGGTTGGCCGGAAAATCGCGGGCCGTGGTGGAGAAATTAGAACGGACAATGTAACCGTGGGGAGCGACCGCCGGATCGTTGGCGTCGAACATCGTAAAGCTGGTGGGACCGGTTTCGAACAGGGCCGCGCCCCCCTGGGCATCGATGACGCCGAAGTTGGCGACCGTGCGTCGACCGCTCTGGTTGGTTTCTTCGAGCAGTCGTTTGAAATCTGCGACCGTGTGGCAGGTCAGCAGGGCGCGTTTGATGAGCAGGCCATTGGCGGGGCCGGTCTTTTTACCAGGCTGACGGAGGTCGGTACTGAGAGAGTTTTCGATACAGAAGCCGGCTTCGTTCATGCCCATCCAGGCGGACCTGCGACTGCCCGCATTGACGACGGCAACAGCCCGCAACGGACCTTCTGTAAGCAGCGCGACTTCATTGTGCCGGGCAGGGGCATCGCGGTTCTTCCAGAGCAGCGGCCGACCGTCGACTGTCGCTCTGCCGCTGATGACAGCGGTGGTACAGGCATCGAGCGGGAGAGGAGAACTTTTCCAGATCAGCAGCAGCATCAGCATCCGAATCAGCGAGGCCCGGTTCGCGTACATAATCGGTGCATCCTTTGGAGGGAGTTAAACGGTTCGAATCTTCACAGGAAGAAAACTTCTAAATGGTTGAAACATTTTGAGTTTGGTTCACGATTCACTCAAGTGTCAAAAAGCGGGTTCATCAAACCTGCATCAAATCTTCATATTGTGCGATAGATTAATTTGCAGGGGAAATAAAAAATTTCAGATTCAGGGCAGATGGTCAAAGAAAATCTATAACTGGCGGGGCAGATGTTTTATGCTGAGTGATGGCGAACAGCGAATGCGTTCATCCCGATTTACATGTATTCAGAAAGGGGACTCTGATGCAGGAAACGCGATATACTGAAAAGCAGATTCTGGCCGGTATTTTTGAATGCTGGTGTGATGCGATGGGGTATGATGAAGATGAAATGGAAATGGATCCTCCCTTTAGTGCCGAAACTCGCATTGATCTACACATGAAAGCGCACAATGATTGGGCAGACACCGATCTGGCGGATATCTTCTATCGTCTGGAGAGGCATTTTAAATTTCAAAGCACTCTGGAAGAATGGACTGAAGAACTGGGGATTGCGAATGTGCCCAGTGTGGAAGTGTGGGAAAACGAGATTGCGCCTCAATTTACTTTTGGTGCACTGGCGCGGTTTATTCAGAAGCGAGCTGTGAATACGGTTTCGTTTGAGCCCGTGATGGTGATCAATAAAGAGTGCCGATCGGCGGGTGTGTTTTATGGCATTGAGCAGATTTCGAAGCAGCTGGTTTCAGCGAAATATCAGGTGACGCCGAGTACAAAAATTCTGGACGCGTTTCGTGGTTATCAATTGAATTCGTTCTGGAGTGAACTCAGCTGGAGGTCGGAAACGCGTCTGCCTCGTCTTACGCGACGCTGGGATTTTCTCACAAACTGGGGCTACATGATTGCCTTCTGGGTGCTGTTGATCGCCTTCCCCGCGGTAGTCTTTACGGAGAACTTTTATATCTTGCTTGGAGCAGTCCTGTATGTGATTACAATCTGGTTAACGGATTCTGTCTTTACTCATTATTCTGATCCCCTGCCAGCTGATCTGCAGACGTTTCGCGATCTGGCGGTGTGGATTGCCGAACATGACAGTGAAGCAGTACATCAATCCGTGGAAGGATAACTTTATTGGTGATTGCGGGAGGTTAATTATGAAATCAAGCGCTTGGCTTCTGATCCTGATGTTTACTTTCTGCTTTGTAACAGGAGTTACCGCGGAGGATCAACGGGTCCGCTTGACGTTACCTCCCGAGCAGATTCCAGATCCCGCCTGGAGGCGTGAGTATTTTGAGGGAACTTTGCCGTTAAAGAATCGTCCCCAGATCATTTCGAGAAAGAAGGTGCAGGACGAGGTACATGTCGTTGTGAAAAATACTGGCAACACAACCCTGGTCTATCGTTCCGCAGGACCGGAGTCCATTCAGGTATATCAGGAAATATTCAGGCGGGGGCTCTGGCGGAAAGCGAATTGGGACTGGTGTGGTACAGGAAAGGCTGATTACTCCATTCTGCCCGGTCAATCGGTTCAACTAACGGTTCGATTTTCTGATGAAGAAAGAGGAGAACGAATGCTGGGGGAATTTTATAGAAGCCGGGACAAAGCGTTGCGGATTGATTGTCCTGGCGACGGAGACCAGTCCAGATGATTTGTGGAAAAATAATTCTATTAAACTATCGTTTAGATACGGAAAATACAAACCGTCAGGTAAGTGAAACCACCGAATGAGAATCATAGCAGACAGGAACGCTTCTATTTTCGCTCGAACTACTATTCTGGTGTTTTTGATCGGGGTAGGAGCGATCTGGGCTGGTCTGTCTTTCCTTGTATCGAAACCTGCAGAAGGTGATTTTCATTTTGAACTGGGAAAAGGCCGGTCCCTGGATATCTACTGCGAAGGTGAATTCTTTTATGAACCGCCGGGGTACGTTTCTTATAGCGTGAGACAGAATGGAAAGGTCCTGGTGCCTAAGCATCGCTTTTGCAGTATTGGCGCGGAACGAGTTCCCTCTGGTCGAGTCGAAATGGTCATGACTGGGGACGGTGATACGGTCGCGATACGGCGGAATTTTGATGTAATAATCCTGCATGACTTCAAGTCGAATCGAACCTGGCCTCGCCAGTATGGAGAATTCCAACTGAATGATTATCTGTTAGCAAAAGAATTGTTGGAGCGGTTCAAAAGCGAAGGTCAGGAGCTTTACTGCACTGCAGTGCAATCATATCTGTCGTCTTATCTTCCGTCTCCCGATGGTCAAAGGATTGTGCTTCAGTTTTGGGATAAAAAGGAGTATCACGCGGAATTAAACGTACGTGTGATCAATCAACAGGGGGAAATTCTCCACGAGCTGAGGGGAGAGGAAAATGAGATCATTTCAATGGAAGATATTTACAGTCGGAAAAACTGGTCCGCCGGTTGGTTAAGTGAGAACCGGTTTGGTGTATGGACTTTAAATGGAGGGACGCATATCTGGGATTTTAAAGAGGATGGCACGTGTGTCGAATTGCCGGCTCCACTGGATCCCGAACTGGTGACTCAGTTGAAAGAAAAGACGGCTCCGCGAATGCGCTCTTTCGGGATCAACTTATGATGCGCGACTATCGGGCCTGCTGTAATGGAAAAGTTTCTCCCCCAGCGGGAGTACTGAGTGCCTTGAGTACAGCCGGGTCTGTGTCTTTATTCAATAAATGAACGCTGCCGTCAGCAAACAGGAAGAACACGCCCTCTCCCCCGGGTCTGCCGTAGGCGTTGGGGCCACCTTTGAGTCCACGGATGGGATCTCGTAAATTGGTGGGATCACCCCAGGCTGGAAATGAAGAATCAATTTCACCGATCAAAAGTGTATTTGATTGGCCATCGTGCATTTTCACTGTGGTCAGGTTGCGTGTTTTGTTGAACGGGATCAGGTGAGAATTCGCACTGTAATGGGAAAGCCCATAACCTTGCACATTCTGATGTGGAACGTCAGACAAATCAGGATTGAAGAATTTCGGAATTGTAATCGTGAAGACATTTTTATTTTCGGAAGTGTCCCAGGCTTGGGAGTAATCAATCTCAGCCGCCATCGCTGATTCATCAATGTAAGGCAACAGGTCTGTCATCCAACTATGTAAGGGGGCACCAGATGAATCCACCGGACGTTCCCAGGATGAGTTCTCGGTTTGAACGTAGTCAAAATTGGAAATCGCTAATCCCAGATATTTTAAGTGACGACGACTTGGTGATTTATATTTGGCAATTTCACGAGCCTGTTGAACTGCAGGGTATAAAAGCAGGAGCAGAACACAAATAATCAAAATGACGATCAGGAATTCGACTAATCGCGGGAGATGTTTCTTTTTCTTTTCTAAATTAGAATTCTCAGAAACAATATGATTCATATTCTACTTTTCAATTAAAATAAAACTGGTGCATGTTACTGTCTTCAGACAGTTTATCATAATTCGATTGAAATTTGAGAGAAATAAATCCCAAAATGAGAGCAGATCGGTGACGAATCAAACTCAGGGATTGTCTCACTCGCGCCGCGGCGTAGAATGTCTCTAACGTTTAAATATGGTTCCTGCGAATTGATTGCGGGGTATATTAGCGTCGGATATCTAATAAAGGATTCTGAAATGGGCTATGAGATTCAGGGGCAGGTGGCGTTGGTCACGGGAGCCAACCGCGGGATTGGGAAAGTGATTCTGGAAGGCTTGCTGAAAGCGGGGGCAACCAAAGTGTATGCGGCTGTCCGTGATACGTCTTCGGTGGCTGGATTGATCGACGAATATGGGGACAAGGTGGTGCCTGTAGAATTTGATCTGACGAAGCCGGCCTTGATCAAAAATGCTGCGGAAGTGGCCAGTGATGTCTCGCTGGTGGTGAATAATGCAGGGGTTCTCAAGCCGGCAACTGCTTTATCTGAAGACGCTGTTGAATCGCTGGAATTCGAGATGACTGCGAACGTGTATGGCCTGATTCGAGTGGCGCAGGCCTTCGCTCCCGTGCTCAAAGCCAATGGTGGCGGGGCGCTGGTGCAGTTGAATTCGGTGGCTTCGCTGAAAACGTTTCCCGATTTCACTACCTACTGTGCTTCCAAAGCGGCCTCATATGCTGTGACACAGGCCTTGAAGGAGCAGCTTAAGGGACAGGGTACCCTGGTGGTCAGCGTGCATCCCGGCCCGATTGCGACGGATATGGGTCACGACGCAGGCTTTGATGAGATCGCAGAGTCGCCAGAGTTAGTCGCTGAGGGAATCGTGGCTGCCTTGAAAGCGGGCGAATTCCATGTCTTCCCCGATTCGATGGCGAAGGATGTGGGAGCCGCTTATCACAGCTTCGCTGAAAATGTGATCGAAGCGGAGATGGCGGAAGGTTGAAAGCAGGAGAGACCGTTCCAGTTCAGAAAGGTCAAGAATTGAAATCAGAATCGGAAACTCTATCACTCGATTTAAGGGCCATGATGTATCGTTACTGCTTTCTCCTGTTATTGCTCGTTGGCTGTAATTCTGATCCACAAATTGATTATACCACGCTGACCGTCGATCAGTTACGGAGCAGGTTGACCGATTCTGATCCCAATGTCCGCTGGCAGTCTGTATTTGAACTGGAACGCCGCGAGGGAGGAGGGATACAGGCTGTGAAAGAACTGACGGCCCTGCTGGATGATAAGAATGTGGAAGTGAGACGCGTGACTACCCAGGCATTCGCTGGGATTTTTATGGAGGCGAAGCCACCCTATTCGAAAGATCTAAAACAGGCAATCATGGTGTTGAAGAATAATCAGGATGCTGATGAGGTGGTTCAGTCCGGTGTGCGAATTGCACTGGGGATTGTGGAAGCAAAACAAAAATGAAACCTGGAATGACTTTCACAGGAGAGATTCGATGTGGCGGTTTTTGATTCCTTTTCTATTATCTGGCTCGAGTCTGCTGGCTGCAGAGCCCGTGTTTGATGCCATTGATTATGCTACTCCCGAGAAATATCTGACCGCTCCTGCCAGCCTGGGAGATCAGGCAAAGATCAAGGCGCAGGCGCTGACTTTGAAGGCAGACAGCGATCAGAAAACGGTTTCCAATGTACTGGACTGGATGAATGCCAGTTTGAAGTATCAGGCTGATCTGGCATACCAGTGGCGCAACTATGATACGGTGATCGGGGATGGCTGCTATGGTGGCTGTGCTGATTATGCGATTGCCTGTGGTGTTCTGCTGAAAAGTGCCGGCATCCCGACCGTCTGGGTGAAAACGATGGATGTGCCCTGGATCTGGACTTTGAAACGAGGCGACGCGTTTCAGACCTGGTCGGGGCATGTGTTTCTGGAGGTTTATCTCGACGGGAAATGGGTGCTGCTGGATCCGGGGGCAAAACGTGTCTATCCGAATTATTCACCCGAGATGCGAATCCTGCCGGGCAATCGCTTCGCCTATCATAAAGGCAATGATCCCAAAACAATGATCATGTCTTTGCAGTGGGAAGATTGGAAACTGCAGACCAGAGCGTATTTTTCGAAACTGGACCCGAGGCTGCTGCCCGTTGATACTGTAGCGTCAGTCGTGCTGGGGAAAACCTGTTTTGTGATCGGTAATTCTCCCTACTATCAGAGGCTGACGAAGCTGGCTCAACAGCAGGGTTTGACTGTAGCCAAGTCGTTCAATACCGGCTACGACACCTATCTGCCGCTGGCGAAGGGGCACATCCTTTACATTGCGACACACGAAGGCCAGCCCACGGTTCCCATCGCGACGCTGGAGAAGTATTTCCCCAACGCTTCAGCCGGGATTAAACCGGGAAGGATTACCATTGAGGGGACCGAGATTCTGTTTATCGAACTTCCCAGAGAGATTTCAATCAACGAGAAACGGAACCAGTTAGAACAGGAAAGGAAACAGCTTGAGCAGAGGAAGGCAAAGCTTCTCGCGAAGTAAGTCAGCAGCGATGGCTGTGACAGGGTTTCAATCCACACGACCGGGCTGGCGGTTGTTTTTGCCTTTGCGTTTGGTGCCGGTATCGCCGAGGTCTTCGCGGGCCTGTTCTGCCAGCGCGGTCAGGCGTTTGACGACATCGGGATGCTGGTTGGCGACGTTTTTACTTTCACTGACGTCGTCATCCAGGTTGTAAAGGGCCAGGCCGGTTTTCTTCTGAATGTAGGGGCCGGGAGTTCCACCTGAACCGGGTTTGTTTTTCAGGCTGCGATAAGGATGAGGAAAATGCAGTTTCCATTTTCCGCTGCGGACGGCGTTGAGATGATCGCCCCAGTAGAAGTAGAGGACATCGTGGGGGGATTGGGCTCCCTGTTCGCCACTCATCAGAGGCCAGATGTTCTTGCCATCGATGATGCGATCCTGGGGAACTTTGCCGCCGGAGAGGTAGGCGATGGTGGGAAGTATGTCGATGGTCATTGCCATCTGGTGGCAGACGGAGCCCGCTGGAATCTGACCGGGCCAGGCCATGATACAGGGTTCGCGTTGTCCGCCATCCCAGGCGGTTCCTTTGCCTTCACGCAGCGGGAGTGCAGAGCCGGCGTGATCGCCGTAGGAGAGCCAGGGGCCATTATCGGAGGTGAAGATGACCAGGGTATTTTCTTCGATACCGTTTTCTTTCAGCGCCTGTCGAATCTGGCCGACGGACCAGTCGATTTCCATAATGACATCGCCGTAAAGCCCCTGTTCGGATTTGCCTTTGAATTTATCGCTGACAAACAGGGGGACGTGTGGCATCGAGTGTGGAACATACAGGAAGAAAGGTTTGTCATGGTTTTTATTGATGAAGGAGACCGCACGCTCGGTATACCAGGTAGAGAGTTGGGCCTGTTCCTTGCCGGTGACTTTGGGGTTGATGACGGTTTCGTTTTCGATCAGCGGGAGATCGGGGAAGCGTTTGCCGGCAGTGGGATGGAAGGGCCACATATCGTTGGAGTAGGGGAGCCCGAAGTATTCATCGAAGCCATGTCGTGTGGGAAGGAATTCGGGGAGGTGTCCCAGATGCCATTTACCGTAGATGGCGGTGGCATAACCCTGGGGTTTGACGACTTCGGCGATGGTGGTTTCTTCAGCATTGATCCCGATTTTGGATTGGGGGCCGAGTGCACCGCGAATACCAACACGATTGGGATAGCAGCCGGTGAGCAGCGCGACACGCGAAGCAGAACAGACGGCTTGAGCCGCGTAGAAGTCGGTGAAGCGGATGCCTTCTTTTGCCATCTGGTCGAGATTGGGGGTTTTGATATTGGGTGAGCCGAAGACGCCGACATCCTGGTAGCCTTGATCGTCGGTGAAGATGATGACGAAGTTGGGATGCTGACGGGCCGGTCGGGCGTCTGCCACGTTTGACAGCAGTGACAGGAATACCAGGCAGATCACAAGAAAGCTGATACCAGGGAACCGTTTTTTAACGCGCTGCAAGGAAGATTGTGTTTCAGTATCGGCCATGAAATTACCTTTCCGGAGAGCAATCGGGTTGTGTCATGTTTACAACCAGCTTACCGGAAAGGAGATTCATTTCAATGCTTGTGGAGTTTACTCACCGCGGAAGTGGGCATCCTGCACGGGAACGAGCTGTTCCAGGCAGGCGAGCAAAACGCCGGCTGGTGAGCCGATGGCGTCAATGTGGGCGACGATTTCTTCAGGATAACAGCTGAGAACGAGTGCCGATTCTTCGCGGTAGATTTCAAAACGACGACGGATGACTGTTTCGTTGGCATCGTCGGCACGGTTTTCACGGATCGCGCGGTGACGGATGCGGTGAATCATTTCTTCTTCATCGCTACAGGTCAGGTGCAGGACTTTGAGGACATCAATGTGCTGTTCCAGGATTTTGGCCTGCTGGATATTCCGGGGAATTCCATCGAGGATGAGAATGTCTTTGCGGGGTTTATACATCGAGAGGGTGGCGCGGGCATCGAGTCCCTGCTTCCAGATACGAATACTGAGGTCATCGGGAACGAGTTCGCCACGCGAGCTGTATTTGTAGATCTCCTGACCTTCGGGCGACTCAATATCAATCGAGCGGAAAACGTCGCCACTGGAGAGGTGAAAGAATCCGGGAATCTGTCCAAGGATTCGTCCCTGGGTTCCTTTACCAACGCCGGGAGCACCAAACAGCAGGACGGCTTTTCTACGTTCCGTCGCCATAGTTATGCCTCTATGTATCAAGGTCAATCATGGTTTCAGTAGCCACAGTGGTTACTGCTTTTTGTATCCAGACAGGCCGCCCGAATTCAGTTTATTACAATAACGTTTCAGCAGACAATTCTCACCCTAGCAGGGTAGTTATTAATGAATGTAAATAAAAAACACTCCGAAAAACCAGATAGTTTTTCGGAGTGTTGAATTAATTTGCTGGTAACTTTTAGCGTGAGATCAGAGCCACAACCTGACCGACGTCAACCGGGAGGCTGACATCTTCCATGGTGGGGGCAGTGACAACAGTGGCTGAGAGTTCTTTTTTCTCAAGTGTCAGCCAGGCACATCCGGGGCGACCTGATTCAATCAGCTCTGCATAGAGCTTTTTGAGGTTAGGGCGATTACGGACTGTGATGACATCGCCGGGTTTTACCCAGATCGATGGTTTGTTTACAGTCCGACCATTGAGCTGGAAGTGGGAGTGTACGATTCCCTGACGCGCCTGAGGACGAGTCTGGGCAAAGCCAGCCCGGCAGATAACGTTATCGAGTCGGCGTTCGCAGAGAATCAGCAGGGCTTCCCCGGTGTTCCCTTTGATGCGACGGGCTTTGTCGAAGTAGCGACGCAGCTGACGTTCGCGGAGACCGTAATAGAATTTGATCTTCTGCTTTTCAATTAAAGCCAGACCGAAGTTAGATGATTTGCGGCGGCGTTGTGACATTCCAGGTGGAAGGTTCCGCTGGTCCAATGCACGTGTTGCACCTGCGTCTTCAAAAACCAAAGCTCCCAGACGACGGTTGACCCGTCCTTTTGGTCCTGTGTAACGACCCATTCAGAGTTTCTCCCAGATTAATCACAAGCTGCCGAACACTTAACTTGTTGAACGGCAAAGAAATATACTTAAGGTCTGATCGAAGTAAACTATTTTCACATAATAGCTTACATTCAAATGCCTAGAGGATCAGACCGGTTTGAGCAGTCAGGGTCTTGAGTTACATAGCTTAACAGCGCGTAACACAACCTTTAAAGCGGTCCGCTGTTATCGCAAATTCAATAAGAATCGTCAACCAACTGGGCAGCAGGATCGGAAAAACTCAGAAAATATCAGGTCTTCAAATCGGGAAATGGATTCAAATCTGCTGGAATTCTGGAAAGAGGCAGGTTCTTATGTACACTTTTTGCTGCTGAAGACCTGTGGGATTGAAACCGAAGATCGAAACAGTGAGGCAGGTTCTTCGGATTCCACAGCGATTCGAGGCAGGTCCCACGGATCGGGTTTTTCGAGAGGAGCAAATCCGCCGTAGTAGCTGAAGCCCCAACGGAATCCGGCCTGCTTCAGACAGTCCCGGGTATGCTGGTTAAAGCAGTCTTTACCGCCGACCGGGTAGCTGAAACTGGTAATCTCCTGTCCGATTTCAGTTTCGATCCGTTGTTTACAGTGTTCGATTTCAAACTGTTGAATCTCAGGAGAGTGCCGTGACAGAATCGGGTGGGTGACTGTATGGCCGCCGATGTCCATGCCGGCTGTGCTCATTTCGCGAATCATATCCCAGGTCATCCAGACGTAATCGGCGATTTCCTGCGGACAGCGACCTGCGCCGGTCGCTTCGGCCAGAAAGTTCAGAAAATTCTCTGTCTGATCTCCGCTCAGTTTTTTGAATCTGCTCAAGAGGATTTTAATCGATTGCTCGCACTCATCCGGATGAAGAGACAGACTGTCCCCCGTCAATTCATTGGTCTGAATCAGCTGTCGCGTGGCGCTGCGGACCATCCAGGAAATTTCATCCCACCAGGCTACTTTTCGATCATCCAGAAAAGCAGTTGTGAGGAAGAACGTCGCAGGAGCGTTGTAAGATTTGATTATGGGGAAAGCCCATTCATAATTATCAAGGTAACCATCATCGAAGGTCACCAGCACATACCGTCCTCGTGGCTGATTCCAGATATGATCCAGATCCCGGATACGGATCATGTCGAAATTCAGGCTGAGAAATCGAATCTGCTTTTCGAAATCTTCTGCAGAGGCACTCCATAGATCATGATCGAACACTGAGTTGTTGATGTCACCAACGCGGTGGTAATTCAACACCAGCAAACCATTCCAGACGGAGACGTTACGAGCCAGCAGATTCATTCCGGTCCAGTCGAGCGCTTTGGCCAGCAGTTCTTTTTTACTCACAAGGCGGGTTCCTTTCAGACGATTTCTAATCTGGCGATACAGCTTCATTTTCAAGTGTCACTCAGACGGATTCAATCAGCTGGGGCGGCAGATGCAGGTAATGGCCTGCTTTGCGTTTCGATTCGATATCGCCGTAGACCAGAGCAACCTGTTCGGCTGGCAGACCGGTACCTGCGGCGGTCTCCTCTGCAGTATAACCGTTATTCAAACCGTACAGGCAGCAGTCGAGTTTGTCGTATGAAACTGCAAAGAAGAATTCTTCCTGGGACTGTTCCAGCGAATAAGTGTCTGTGGTTGGTGGACGCATCCGAATGACTTCCGGTACATCGAGATACTCAGCGAGTTGATAGACCTGCGATTTATACAGGTGGGCGATCGGTTTCAGGTCTGCTGCACCATCGCCGTTTTTAACGAAGAATCCCTGATCGTATTCGAGGCGATTGGGAGTGCCGGGAACCGCGTAGTTCAATCGGTCGGCGTGGTAGTATTCCATCATCTTACGACAGCGTTGTTTAAAGTTTGTCGCTGCGACAATCGTCTGGTAGGCAGAGAGAGGCAGACGTTTTTTGATGAATTCGCCTTCAGGGGTCTGCACGACGACTGAAAAGACACGGTACCCCCCCTCTTTCAGCAGGTTGGGCAGTACAATTTTCGATTTCCAGTGAGGCTCGTATTCCGGGATCACCTGCTTGATAGCGACGTCGCGGCGTTCATAGCAACCCGCGCCCTGCAACATGGGAGAGATGTTCTCCACGATGGCTTCCACATTGAAATGATCTGCCAGCAACTGGCCGAAGGTTAAACTTTCGTCCTTCGTATCGTGTTCGGGCATCATGATTCCCAGAACACGATCTGCACCAAAGGCCCGCACACAGAGCGCCGTTACAACGCTGCTGTCGATACCTCCAGAGAGTCCCAGCACGGCACCTTTTTTTCGCATTGTCTTGCGAACGGTTTCCTGCATCCAGCTGACAATACGCTCTGTTTCCGCTGCGCAGTCCAGATTCAGTAATTCCGGTTTGAAGGTTCTGGTTTGTGTAATCATAGTGTTGCGATCCTCGTGAGTAATGCTTATCGCGTGAGTGCGATTCAAAGTTTCCGTGTGGGTTGTGAGCTCTGTTTCAGGGAAGAACCAGCTGTTTTTTATCGACTTTCCCATTGGGGGATTTTGGCAGTTCATCCCTGAATTCCACCTTCTGGGGTACCATGAAATCCTCCAGGTGTTTGCGACAGTAAGCGATGACTGCTTTCTCTGTGAGTTCCTGTTCGGGCATCACAGTTACAATGGCGCGAATCGACTGGCCGAGAATCGGGTCAGGATCTCCTATAATGGCCGCTTCGGAAATTGCCGGGTGTGCGAACAGGACGTTTTCCACTTCCTTGGGACTGACTTTCTCCCCTCGACTTTTAATGATGTCGTCACGTCTTCCGACAAAGTACAGGTAACCTTCCCTGTCCATGCGAAACAGGTCGCCGGTATAGAGATACATTTCGCCCGGCAGTTCGCCTGGCTTTAATCGTTCTGCTGTGCGTTCAGGTGCTTCCCAGTAGCCAAGCATGACATTAGCACCGCGGACGACCAGTTCGCCTGTCTGTTCCGCTGGCAGGCGGTGACCTGCATCATCAACGATAAAGACTTCTGAGTCAGGCATGGCGATCCCGACCGAACCGGTTCTGATATCAACCTGATCCAGGGGAAGGTAGGAAACACGTTTGCATTCGGTCAGACCATACATTGAGAAAATCTGAACGTGTGGCAGACGTTTGCGGAAGGTGAGAATATGTTCGGTTGGTAATGCGGCTCCCGTGTTAGTAATGTAACGCAGGTTGGAAAAATCGTACTTTGAGAGATCCATCTTGAGCAGGATCGCCGACATGGTGGGCACGAGAGGAAATCCCGTGACCTGCTCGTCGATGATTTTCTGCAGTACTGCATGTGGATACGTGAACGATTTTTCGAGCGCCAGCGTTGCTCCGACCCGGAAGGCCATCAGTAACTGGTACAGGCCATAATCGAATGAGAGTGGCAGGACATTTAAGATAATGTCCGCTGGTTCATTCATCAGATAAGTGGTTATCGAACGGGCAGCCGAGGTCATGTTCAAGTGAGTGAGCATAACGCCTTTGGGATTTCCCGTCGATCCCGACGTGTAGACCAGGGCAGCAAGATCGATGCTGATGGTTTTAATCGCCGGTGGTGTCAGTTGATCTGCGTATTCCTTCTGCAACTGATCCCAAGAATCATATCGCAGAAGCTGCCATTCGGTACTTTCCGGCTGATCACAGTCAGCCCCGGTTGCGATGACGGTTTTCAAATGAGGCAGCAAAGCAGCATGTTCGAGGATCAGGTTCTGTTTTTTGTTCGGAATGATCAGCGTCGTGGCTCTGCAGTTGTTCAGGACGTAGGTCAGTTTATCAATCTTTGTAGTGGGGTTGACCATCACAAAGACGCCACCCGCTTTTAATACGGCGAAGATCGCGACCGTCGCTTCCAGTGAATTATCGAGATGAATGGCAACACGTTCGCCGCGCTGCAGTCCTCGCTGGAGGAGTGCCTGTGCCAGGCGATTACTCTGCAGTTCAAGATCCTGATAGGTATATCGCTGCTGATCAACGACCAAGGCAACTTTGTCCGGATACTCGCGCGCACTGTTTTCTAAAAATGATTGCAGCAACAAGGGCCTGCTCCTCAGGAAATTAAGCCAGTTCTTTGAGTTTGGATTCAATAAAAGTAATCAGTCGGTCGATGGAGTCCAGATTTTCCGGGACCAGTTCATCATCATCTACTGCGACGGAATAGTGATCTTCAATGAAAGCGACCAGTTCCAGTACGCCCGTAGAATCGATGATGCCTGTCTCCAGGAACGAGTCGTCATTGTGAAGTGAAGCCGGATCTTCGCCGAACAGGAAGTTTTCCGCGACAAAGTTTCGTACGTCATTTTGGATCGAGTTCATTTTGCTACCTTTGAAATTATCTTTTTAAGTAAATCTAAAGACTGTTTGTATTATGCAAGTGATGTTGCATTTACCGTACTGGTCTGATTTGAAGAAACGGTCTGTCCGTGGATCATCTGTTCGACCAGTAACTGTGTTGAAAGAATTCCCACCAATGCCATATTGTCTCGCGTGCCAATCGCACGTCCCTGTTCGATTTTTTTGACGAGACGTTGAACTGCCTCTGGCTGGAACAATCCATTTGCCTGAAGTTTCTCTGCTGACAATAAGTGGTTCACGTATTCAAATCGGGCCGATTGTTTCTCTGTATCAATGAAACTATGGGCATCGGGAGCGCGGTAAGGTTGCTTGGGGCGTTTGCGGATACTGTCGGGAATCAGATCCCGCATGGCGTATTTCAGCAGATATTTTTCGTCCAAGCCGTTCATTTTAAATCGCACGGGGATACGGGATGCGAACTCGACAACGCGATAATCAAGGAACGGGAAGCGGCCTTCAATCGAATTTCCCATTGCCATACGGTCTCCCTGTGAGGAGAGAATATAGCCTGGCATCAGGTTGATTGACTCCAGGTATTGTGCCTGACAGAAAGATGGCCATTCGGAGAACTGACCAGGTAGTTGGCTTTCAAAGTCAGTGAAGGGATTCTGATTGACCAGTTGTTGTTTGACATCATCACTGAAGAATGTTTTCAGTTTCGATGTCAAATCCCAGCGTGGCAGATGTGAAAAGAACGGGCTGTCGATTTCATCCTGACGGATCTTGAAAAATGCCTTGAGATAAGCAGGGGACTGTGCCTGCAGATTTTTCATATATGGATAGAGTCGTTTCAGCAACAGCGGCCTGATTGCCGAATCAGGTTGACGGCTCCAGAAGCGGCGGATTTTGGTCTCTTTAAAAATATCGTATCCCCCCAGAACTTCGTCGGCACCTTCGCCGGTCATGACGACCTTGAATTGACTGTCCCGAACGAGTTTGGACAGCAGGTACATGGGAGCGGGGGCAGTTCGCAGAACCGGTTTTTCTGTGTGTTGAATGACAGTGGGGAAAATTCGCCCGATATCTTCGTAAGAGCAGCAGACCGTCTGGTGATCTGTTCCCAGTTCGCGAATCATTTCCTGCTGGTAACTGCTTTCGTCATAATCTTTGTCGTTGAAATTCAGCGAAAAAGTATTCAGGGGGGCATTCGTGTAATTGCGAATGATTGCCGCGGTGACAGAGGAATCGAGTCCACCACTGAGGTAAGCGCCGACAGATACATCGGCACGTAATCGGAGTTGAGTCGCGTTGATCAACAGATCGCGCAGTTCATCTGCCCAGTCATCCAGCGACCGATTCTCTTCATTGGGCTGGTAGTCGAGATGCCAGTATTGCCAGATTTTGACCTGGCCATTCTTCACAATCATCGAGTGTGCCGGAGGCAGTTCATTGATACCCGCAAAAAATGTTCGGGGGGGGAGGGGTGACCAGAATGTGAACAGCTCGTTTAAAGCGGTCAGATCCACTTCCCGTTTGACATCAGTCAGTGCAAATAATGCTTTGACTTCGGAAGCGAAACACAGTCGACCCTGAGTCTGAGTATAAACCAGCGGGCGGATTCCCATACGATCGCGGGAGAGGAAGACTTCCTGGCGTTTACGGTCATGGATGGCAAAGGCCCATTGCCCGTTAAAGTGCTGAACACATTCCGGGCCGTATTCCGCGTACATGTGCAATATGACTTCCGTATCGGAATGGGTGCGAAACTCATATCCTTTGCTTTTGAGCTGAGCACGCAATTCGATATGGTTAAAAATCTCACCATTAAAAGTAACTGTCAGCAGGCCATCAGGTGTCTGCATAGGCTGCAGTCCCCCGGCGAGATCGACAATACTTAGTCGGCTGTGTGCGAAACCGACTGGCCCACACGTCGAGACTCCTGATGCATCAGGTCCCCGATGGTTCAGCGTTTCAATCATGGCATTTAATTCTGACTTAAGGACCGAAGCCTGGTCAGAACGAATGATGCCTGCAATTCCACACATAGATGAGCCAGTACGATAAAGAGAAAGATCAGATCTGAAATGGGGTGAGTAAATACTCCCACAGAAGGAATCTAGGTCACACGGATATCAAGTCAAACAGGAAGTGACTGAGCGTAGTAATGTTTATAAAAAACAACCGTTCCACTCGACTTCCGATGCTTAATCACTATGCACGATACAATCGGCACCCGGGTTGAGAGAAAGCGTTTGACTCTTTGGTTTTGAGTACTATGCTTAATTTGCATATTGCATTTCGGGCCGCATTTTCTAACAGACACATCTGACTCATCTGGAAATTCTGAAATCAGATGACCCTCTCATTATTAATTCAGCGCAGATAATTGATTGTGAACCGAATATGTCAGCGAATGATTCCGAATCTGTGGCAGTGAATTCCAAATCGGAAAACAGTGACTCCGGAAAACCGGGTCGTACCGCTTCCAATGCGGTCAATACAGAAGAGCTGCTCGCTTCACTCAGTATGTTGAATCTCAATTCGGATGAGGATTCCGGCGAGTCAGGGACAGAAAAAACATCAAAAAGCAGTATTGTTGCTGCTCACTTACCCCTGTCAAAGGGAGTGAGTGAACCCATGCGGGTCATTGGAAAAGATCAGCATCTCAGCCAGTTATTCAACCGGGTTCAGTCTCTGTTGAAAGGAGACAGCGAAGAGGCCGAAGGGAAATTTATCCCGCATTGTCCGGAAACTCTGGAAGATACCGGATTAACCCAGGACGAAATTGAGCGTCTGATCCTGAAGTATCTGCTCGCGAAAGGAACGCAGACCGGTCGTCAGATCTGTGCGCAGATCAAGCTTCCCTTTGGAATCGTGGATACCATTCTGAAGCGGGCCAAGCAGGATCAACTGGTCGCCTTCGGTGGTACAGCGGAGATGGGGGACTACGAGTTTACCATTACGGAACTGGGCCGGGAACGTGCCCGTCGATACACGCAGGAGTGTACTTACTTTGGTTCTGCTCCGGTGAGCTTCAAGGATTATCTGAAGGCGATGGAAATGCAGAGCATTGCCAAGCAGGAAGCGACCGAGGCGGATTTAAAAGCGGCTTTTTCTGATCTGATTATCAATCCCAAGATGCTGGATCGGCTGGGGCCTGCCGTGAATTCGGGCCGCGGGATGTTTCTATTTGGTGAAGCCGGCAATGGAAAAACCAGTATTGCCGAACGGATTACAAAAGCCTTCGGTTCGACGATCTGGATTCCCCGTTGCCTGGGTATCGATGGAGATATTATACGTATATTCGATCCCGGCTTGCATGAAGAGGTGATTCAGGAGGATCATTCGGAGGGACTGTTTGATTTGTCAGGCATCGATCCGCGCTGGGTACAGATTGTCCGCCCGACAGTGATTGCCGGTGGTGAGTTAACCATGAAAGAGCTGGAAATCACTCAAAACCCGCAGACAAAGATCTGCGAGGCACCACTGCAGTTAAAAAGTAACTGCGGGACGTTTGTGATTGACGACTTTGGACGTCAGCGCATGCCTGTCGATGAACTGCTCAACCGCTGGATTGTACCCCTGGAAAAACGGTATGACTTTTTGAATCTGCCCAGCGGTAAGAAGATTCAGGTTCCCTTTGACCAGCTGATTATCTTTTCGACAAACCTTGAGCCGAAGGATCTGGTGGATGCAGCGTTTCTGCGCCGGATTCCCTACAAGATTGAAGCCCTGGATCCTTCAGAAGAAGAATTTCGGGCTCTCTTCGAATTGATGGCACCGATGATGGGTTTTCAGTTCGACGAACAGGCATTTCAGTATCTGATCGATACTCATTATAAGGCCGTCAATCGACCGTTTCGTGCCTGTCAGCCCCGCGACCTGCTGCTGCAGGTCAAGAACTTCTGCGTCTACAAAGAAGTCCCGCGAAAACTGACGCCGGGCGCCTTTGATTTTGCTGTCGAAAACTATTTTTCCGTGATGTGAAATCGGCAGTCTGCTGCCTGATTACGCAGGCCATTCCGAATCACAGGAATGACAGCGAAACCCGACGACTGTTGCAGTACCGGGAATCAGACGATTTTTCTGGTTCAGCAGACCGTCTCGGAGTTCCAGCTTTTCTACAGCCGAGCTGCCACAGTCGGTGCATTGCTGATTCAGGAAAATGGTACGGGCGCGTTTCAGAACCCAGTCTTCCTGATTGCGGTTATGTGATTTCTTCACACTCGCTCGCCGAAACGGCAGAATCATGGGGGTGGTTTCTTCCAGAGAGACGACCGGCTCGGTCTGGGGTTCATCCGGGTAATAGACTTTTAAAATGCTCATCCATGAGCTCCTTGCGTTCAGTCCCTTGATTAAATATTCCAGTCAATCCGGACGGGAATGTTTCCGGGGTAGGCTTCGCATGTCTGGTGAAACAGGAAAGGTTCGGAGAAACATACGAAGAGGTGAGCAGGATAAAATTCTCTGATTAAGTTGGCAAGAGGTTTTAACTCAAAGGTATCAATATTGTAAAAAATTCCTGCTGCAAATTGACAGAATGTGTGAAAATGGGAAGAGTTAGCGGTATGGCGATGATATTCAGATAGCAGCACTAAATAGAATGCTGTATGATTTTTGCGGATGGTTCGTCAAAAACGATTCCACTCCAGCGATGCTGGGAGTTTTAAAACACGCAGGTTATTTCAGGAGTTGTTCCGATCAACAAGTCAAAGTTCATCAAGTTGCTACTCGGTTTAATTGTCACAATTGTCTGCCTGGTGGCAGCCGTCTGGGGAATTGACTTTGAGCAGATCTACACCAGTTTCAAACGCGCCAATTACTGGACGCTGCCTTTGATGCTGGGGGCGCTGTTTATGTTTTACTGGCTGAAAGCAGTGCGCTGGCAAATGCTGCTGGAACCCATCAAAAAACTGACCGTTGCCCAGGTTACGCCGGCAATGATGATTGGTTTTATGGGAAATAACATCCTGCCTGCCCACCTGGGAGAGTTTTTGCGTGTCTATGTATTGAGTCGCCAGTTTCAAATCCCGAAAACAACGGTCCTGTCCACCCTGGTTCTGGAACGGTTGTTTGATGTGATTGCAATTCTCTGTTATCTGGGTATCGGGATCTATTTTGCCCCCAATCTCCCGGAAAGATATCATACGATCAGCCTCATTGTCGCATCCGGGATTGTGGTCATGATCATTGCGGTAGCGGCATATATTATCTGGACCGAGGCTGTGATTCGTCTGTTTCGCAGTATTTTCAGCTATCTCCCTTTTTTACCAGAGAAACTGACCCATCTTGTACTGGAAATGATGCGGGCAGGCGCTTTGGGGATGACATCATTGAAAAGTAAGCGACTCTGCTTCGGGATCATCTGGACCTCATTTGCGCAATGGCTTTTCAATGGTCTGAGTATCTATATTGCACTCTGGAGTTTTAATATTCAGGTCTCGCCCCTGGCAGCTTTTGTTGTACTGGGTGTCACGGCGTTCGGGGTCATTGTCCCTTCAACACCTGGATTTTTTGGGGTGGTTCAGCTTTGCTTTTCCGTGAGTCTTAAGGCATTCGGCGTTGCCAGTGCAGATGCTTTTTCTGCCTCGATATACTATCAGCTCTCACAGTATTTTCCCGTTACAATTATTGGCTTGTACTATTCGAACCGGGAAGGTTTAAAATTCAGTGAAGCAGAGCAGGAAGCCGAGAATGAGCTGGAAGAACTGGAGGGGGGGCATGAATCAGGGGCCGATTCAGAAAGCTGTTAATCACTCGTTCAGGGAGACAGGGTAGCTTTTTTACCCAGTTTGGTCTGCTTAAGATTTGCTACACCCTGTTCTGTGATCAGCAGGTCTTCGATCCGATTGTCAATGAGTTTTGAATCGATTACTTCTACCTGGGAAGTTCCGTTGACAGCCAGCCCACAGCGCCCGTTCCCGGTGCTGGTGACGTTTTCCAGGATAATATTCTTACAGCGGTCATGAACGTTAATGCCGTCGATGCGAAAGTTCTCAAACGTCACATCCGATATTTGAACCCCCTCTACATCGACCAGCGACAGTCCGACAGACATGCCGGCGAGTGAGAATACCTCATTGGGGGGGAACTGATTTTTCAGTTCCCGGTAATAAATCGACCCTTTATATACAGCCCAGTTTCCCGATGGAATGTCAGTTAACTTAACCTCCTGATCTGTTTCAGGACGGTATTCCGGCAGGGTTTTCCCATCCAGGTACAGATTAAAGTATCCTTTTCTGAAGGGGGTGACCTTCCACAGTCCGTCCTTTAATGGTTTCCAGCCATTCTGGGGGACAGGGATGGCACCGCTGATTGTTGCGCCATTTCCCAGAATGGTAAACATTTCCTGGCCGATTCCACTGAAGCGTTTACCTGAGAGGGCGATCGATTCATGGTAGGGGATCTCGTTGTTGATCAGGATGATTTTGTCACCGGGGCGGGCATACTCCAGGGCTCTTTTAATTGTTTTTACCGGGCCGTTTTTGCCGGATACAATTTTGGGGGCAATGCCGTTTAATGCATTGTTTCCTGCCCGGTTATCGACATAGATCACACCGCATTCTGCTGCTGAATGTGCCAGGCAGACTAGAAAGAGAAAACAGAGTAACCCGGATTGTAAATCTACAAAACGAAGCACGTTTCGCATGGTTGGCGGCTTTCTGTCTGATTCAGTGTTTTGAGTGTGTATCTAGGCCAGAGAGAAGATGTTTCTCCCAGCAGAAAAAACCCCGGTTGAAAACCGGGGTTTGTGAACTGGATCAATTCAAAAACTGTTAACGTTCGGTTACCGGAATGACGGGGCGTTCGTCGTACCCGATATAGTTTGCTTTGGGGCGGATGATTTTATTTCCGTCCAGTTGTTCCAGGATATGAGCACACCAGCCAGCGATGCGGCTGGCTGCAAAGATACAGGTAAACAGATCGCCCGGGATGCCCATGTAATGCTGAAGACTGGCTGAGTAAAAGTCCACATTGCAGTTTCGCTTGATTTCCTCGTAGACGAGTTTTTCCATCTCGATGGACATCTCATACCACTTGGGTTCGCCGGTCTCTTCTCCGAGTCGCCGTGAAAGTTCTTTTAAATGTTTTGCACGTGGATCTTCTACCTGGTAAACGGCATGCCCAAAGCCCATAAACTTGCCTTTGGCTTCGCGGACTTTTTTCACATAGGGGGCAACATTTTCGACGGAACCGATTTCGAAGAGTGTTTTCAGAACTTCGGTGTTCGCTCCGCCATGCAGTTTCCCTTTCAGTGCGCCAATAGCACCTGTGACTGCAGAATAAATATCAGGTAGAGTCGCGATAATGACTCGACCGGTAAACGTACTGGCATTTAATCCATGTTCTGCATGGAGTGTGAGGATGAGATCCATGGCACGGGTTGCATCTTCACTTGGTTTCTCGCCATTGATCATATACATGAAGTTCCCGGCATGGCACAGTTCGGGATCCGGTTCAACCGGTTCCAGTCCCTGGCGAACGCGGTGAATGGCGGCCACAATGGTCGGGATCTGAGAGATCAGTTTGATCGAAATCTGTAACCGATTCTCAAACGTTTCAATTTCCGCATTAGGGTCATAAACACCTGCCAGAGATGTAATCGATCTCAGCAGTGCCATCGGTGGTGCTGAAACAGGAAGCTTTTTCAGGGCGTCGATCAGTTCCGGGGGGATACTGCGGTACTGTTTCAGTTCAGCCTGGTAGGCAGCGAGTTGAGTGGCGGTAGGAAGCTCTCCGTTTAACAACAGAAAAGAAACGTCCTCAAATGTCGCATTCTCTGCCAGATCGTCGATGTTATATCCACGATACAGCAGTTTCCCAATGGTTCCATTTACTAAACAGATAGAACTGTCAGCTGCTATGATCCCTTTTAGCCCTTTGACAGCTTCGCTCGATGATTTCTCTACGTCTTCTGCGCTCATTTGAACTGGTTCCACTTTCTCAACTACAGCCAATAAATTCCAGTAAGGTGAAGGATCACGCACCAGGGGCTCTGGTGAGACAGTAATCGCCGCCTGACTTTAATTAAACAAACTATGGAAAACTCGTATCATCCCAGTATATCAAGCCCTTTCATAAGTTCAATCAAGCGAATTCTTTTCCAGCGGTGTCTTCAGGAATCATGATAATCCGGGCTCACTTTTCGGAATAACTTCACTATTTGTTCATTACCGGTTTGAAATCAGGGGATTGACTATTCAGTCTGTAGTGTGAAAATGTCTGTAGTGAATCAGGTTACATCCGGTTGCTCGTTTGTAATGGGTTTATAGAGAACCCGGGTGCGGTACCCCGTTTCAGAGACTTGAGCTGTTTTTTGAATTTTGGTGTTTCCCCGTCAGGGGAGGGATCTTTTTAGCGCACGTAAGTTGTTATCTGGTAAGGTTGCTGAGGTTTTTTATTTTTTTTTAAATCGTCATTGTGGATTTCCGTAGACGTTACGAAAAGTTGTGGTAGGATGGGGCTATATGAGCTGGAGGCTTATTAGCTTTTTTCAGGTTCTCGGGAGAAGTAAGGATGTCTTGGGAGAGAACCCTCTTGACTAATTTAGTTGGCGAATCGGATGCTCCGACGAAGCGCGTAAAAGCGTATTTGAGCAACTTAGTTCTTCAGATGCTCTACGCAGTGCCCCACTTACCTCTAGCGATCCTTTTGTGCTTCGGGTCTAGCTTACACCTTGCTCCCGGCAGGGAGAACGGTTTTACGGCAGGTATTAATAACACCAACGTGTTTTGGAGTTTTTTGCAATTATTTCATAGCTCTATCGCTATAGGAATCAGCTAGTGATGAGTAGAGTGACAGTAATAAAGTATTGAGTTGATATAGTAGAAAAATTGGAAAAGTATAGTGAAAAGATCAATTCTGACGCCTGCTGATCACACTGTCCTTTTATTCTCATAAACAGAAACGCCGTGGTTACACACGGACGTGTGGCCGTAATTTTTTTGATAATACAAATTAAGGGAGTGACCCGTGCACCGTTTCGATGCAAATCTGAACTTACTATTTCAGGAAGCGGAAAAACAAGGTTTTTTAACATTTCAACAGGTTCATACGTTCCTCCCAGACGAAGGAGGCGATCCCTCGCTGATTGAATATATTGTCGTGGGACTGGAAGAGCGTGGCCTTGATCTGATTGATGATCCGAATGCGGATATTGATGATGAGGAAGTTGCTTCCGTCGACTCCTCAGCGAACACCCACTCGGATGTAGCTCAGGGGGCAGATGAAGATTCAGATGATGCTTCTTCCTCCATTGTTGAACCCGAAACATCGCTCTCTTCGCGTGATCCCATTCGCATGTATCTCAGTCAGATGGGAAATATCCCACTGTTGAGTCGTTCTCGCGAAATTTTTCTGGCCAAGAAGATTGAAATCACGCGTAAACGATTTCGCCGCACTGTGCTGGAATCTGATTTCGCACTCAAGATTGCCATCGACACTCTGGAGAAAGTGTTCGCAGGAGAGCTTCCTTTTGAGCGAACCTTACGCACCTCTGATACCGAAGATGCCACCAAAGATCAGATTATGGGGCGGATGCCTTATAATATCGCAACCTTAAAGGCACTCCTCCAGAAAAACAATGAGGATTTTGAGCTGATTCAGTCTGGTGAACTTGGTAAGGTTGAGCAGCGTGAAGTTCAAAAGCGGATGGTGGTACGTCGCCAGAAAATGGCAACCCTCTGTGAAGAACTCTGTCTGCGTACGCAACGTCTGCAGCCGGTTCTGAAACGAATTCATCAGATTGCCGGTCGGATGCGTGAGGTTCAGGAACAGCTTGAAGATTATAAGCAGCTGCGTCATAAGGCCACCGATCACCGTCTGCTGGAACGCGAACTGTCTGAGTTGACCATCATGGTGGTCGAAACATCAGAAGATTTTCAGACCCGTTCCCGGGAAATCAAACGTCGTTTTGATGACTGGACCGAAGCCAAGCAGCAACTCTCTGGCGGAAACCTGCGTCTGGTTGTCTCGATTGCTAAAAAATACCGAAATCGTGGCTTAAGCTTCCTGGACCTGATTCAGGAAGGAAACGCCGGCCTGATGCGTGGTGTGGAAAAATATGAATATCGCCGTGGTTATAAGTTTTCAACCTATGCTACCTGGTGGATACGTCAGGCCATTACCCGCGCTGTCGCCGACCATGCCCGGACCATTCGAATTCCCGTGCACATGTTCCAGAGTATCTCTACTCTGAAAGCGCGCAGCGAACAGATTCGCCAGGAAACCGGTCGTGAACCGACGATGGAAGAACTGGCCGATTCCGTTGGTCTTGGTGTGGAAGAGACCGAACGGATCATGAAGACCTGGAAACATCCCATCAGCCTGGATACGCCTGTGGGAGAAAGTGAAGACAGCAGCTTCGGTGATTTCCTGGAAGATGGACACGAATCCTCTCCTGCAGACGCTGCCATGCGTGAAATGCTGAAAGACAAAATTGAGCATGTTCTCAAAAGCCTGACATACCGTGAACGTGAAATCATCCGTCTGCGATATGGCTTAGGTGATGGCTACAGTTATACATTGGAAGAAACCGGTCGTATCTTCAAAGTAACCCGCGAGCGAATTCGCCAGATCGAATCCAAGGCGCTGCGAAAACTGCAGCATCAGACACGCAGTGCCCATCTGCGAGGCTTTGTCGATGCCATCTTCCCGAACAAGGAAGATGAGGAAAACGAAGGTGAAGAGGGCGTGCAGACAGATCAGGAGTCTTCCACCATGGTGGGGGCACTTGAGTAGGTCCTGAATTCTTACCATATTGCACCAGATTCAAGGCGGTTTGCTGTTTTCACGAACAACAGACCGCCTTTGACTTTTCTATTTCGCTCAATTCGAATAGTTTATACGCATCTGGAGCGAGCATAATAGAGCGAAGGCGCGATAATTCAATGGGATGCGCCCTGGATTGAAGGTTCCGGTAACTTCAATCCTCCTGGATTTCATCATATTTACGGAGTAACACACATGGGTCTTTTTGAAGGCAAAAAAGGTCTGGTTTTGGGCATCGCGAATGACCATTCAATTGCATGGGCCATCACTGAAAAGCTTTATGACGAAGGCGCTGAAATTGCTTTCACTCACCTTCCGGATAAAGATCCTGAGCGTCCTCGTATGGAGCGTCGTCTGCGAAAGCTGGTCGAGCCAAAGGGCGCCAAGATCATGATTCCCTGTGATGTGACCAAGGACGAAGACCTGGATAAGGTTTTTGAAACTGTCAAAGCGGAATATGGTGAGATCGATTTCGTGTTACACTCGATTGCCTATGCCCCGATGGATGACCTGAAAGGCCCCGTTTATAATGTGAGCCGCGATGGCTTCAAGCTCTCGATGGAAATCAGCGTCTACAGTCTGCTGGCGGTCGCCAATCGCGCCAAAGATATTTTGAAGCCAGGTGGCAGCATTCTGACTCTGAGTTATCTCGGCGGCGAAAAAGTGATCCCCGGTTACAATGTAATGGGGATCTGCAAGTCGGCTCTGGAGAACTCGGTGATGTACCTGGCAAACGAGCTGGGACCACAGGGTATCCGCGTCAACAGCCTGAGTGCCGGTCCGTTGAAGACACTCAGTTCCTCGGCTGTCGGTGAATTCGATCTGATGATGAAACTGTATCAGACGATGTCGCCACTCCGCAAAAACATCACGCCGGACGATGTTGGCAAAGCCGGCATGTATCTGCTCAGCGATCTGTCCAGCGGAGTCTCCGGTGAGAATCATCACGTGGATTCCGGTTACCACGTGATGGCAGCTCCTCCAATTGAACTTCAGCAGGAGCAGGCTCAGGCTTAACTCCGACTGCAAACCCTATATTCAAACGAAGCCACCTGTTGAACATAATCGTTACAACAGGTGGTTTTTTTACGTCTGCTCTTCCAGAAATCCCAGTCGGCTGTAATCGGAATCTTGAGAAAATATTGCCTCACGAGGATATATTTCCCGTTTTGCTCAGCCGATTGCCGCATATTGAATGCTCTCTGCACAATTCCCTTTTTGCTAACGATTACGATATCGGGAAAAAATCTGCCGGTTTCGCAGGTTTTCTTGATCCTGTGAATCAAATTCCCGTTCTTATAGCTGCAGGTTGATTTTCAAGGTACATACTTGATGAACCGTACACGTTGAATTGTTTTCATCGCTGCTTGAGTCACTTGTAACCTTTCAATTTTTTCCATCATCCCGAGGTCCGGGAGTATTCGGTGCCTGAAATTATCAAAGTCAGTCTGGAATGGCCCACCCTGCCGGCAACGGTTCTGCTGGCAGTCTGCCTGCTGTACTGGATCTGTGTCATACTGGGATTCATGGAATTAGATTTTTTAGATTTTGATCTGGATTTTGAAATCGGTACAGAGGGCACTTCTTTTCTTGATTTTGGGTTTATCGGTTTACGTTTTTTGAATATTGGTGAAGTACCGGTAATGCTCTGGTTGAGTATATTTTCACTGAGTATGTGGATGCTCTCAGTGAATTTCGATTCCAAAGTAGAGATCAATACATGGCTGGACTATCTGCCATTATTACTGCGAAATCTGGGGATCAGCCTGGTAGTCACTAAACTGGTCACTCAACCGTTTAAAGGATATTTCCAGTTTACACCCCCTAACCAGGTTGAGACTTTGTTAGGGAAGTCGTGTGTCGTTACCAGTACCACGGTGACTGACCGCTTTGGCCAGGGAGAGCTGGAAACTGAGGGAGCCCCGTTAAAACTACATATACGTGCGGAAGACGAAACGATCCAGAAGGGAGATCTGGTTCGGCTAGCAGACTATAACTCGGAAAAACAGGTATTTTACGTCGTAAAAATTAGCCAGGAGTCATAACATCATGTCCATATCGGCATTTCAACTTCCCGCAGCATTTCTGTTGGGGGTCGACTTTCTCAGTGAGTCAGTGGTTGTCGCGGGCCTCATTATCGGAGTCTTTGTTGTCGGTTTTGCTGTCGCGGTTTCCCGCTTTTACCGCAAAGTAGGCCCGGAAGAAGCCCTGGTGCGGACAGGTGTGGGTAATTTAAAGGTGGCTAACGGCGAAGGGATTTTTGTGATCCCGGTTCTGCATCGAGCCGACCAGATGGATCTCTCGGTCAAGCGAATTGAAATTGCCCGCAAAGGCGAAGTCGGACTGATCTGCCGGGACAATATCCGTGCGGATATCGAAGTTGCTTTTTTTGTTCGTGTTAATAATACAGCGAACGATATCCGAAATGTCGCCCAGTCTCTGGGGTGTAAAAGAGCATCCAGCCGTGATGCACTCATTGAGTTATTTGATGCCAAGTTTTCCGAAGCTTTGAAGACCGTCGGGAAGCATTTCGACTTCGTCGAACTGTATAACGAACGGGATAAGTTCAAAGAAGAGATTCTGAAGATCATCGGGACCGACCTGAACGGCTACGTGCTGGACGACTGTGCCATTGATTACCTGGAACAGACACCTCTGGAAAAACTGAGTCCCACGAACATTCTCGACGCCGAGGGGATCAAGAAGATCACCGATCTGACGGCCCGCGAGCACGTCCTGTCGAACCATATTACCCGGGAAAAAGAAAAAACGATTAAGAAGCAGGACGTGGAAGCTCAGGAAACCATTCTGGAACTGGAACGTCAGCGTGTGGAAGCAGTCGAGAAACAGACACGTGAAATCGCTTCGTTAACTGCCCGTGAACATGCGGAAGCACGTCGCGTGGAACACGAAGAGCGGTTGAAAGCAGAGACCGCCCGGATTCGCACCGATGAGGAACTGGCCATCGCGGAAGAGAATAAGCTGCGTCAGGTCATTGTTGCCGAAAAGAGCAAACAACGAACGGAAGCGGTCGAAAATGAACGGGTCGAAAAAGACCGACTGCTTGAAGTCACCGAACGTGCCCGCGTTGTCGGACTGGCTGAGATTGACAAAGATAAAGCTATCGAAGTTGAAAAACGCAATATCCAGGAAGTGATTCGGGAACGTGTCATCGTGGAACGAGCCGTTGTCGAAGAGGAAGAACGGATCAAGGATACTCACGAATTTGCAACCGCAGATCGTCTGAAGCAGGTCACCGTCACCAAAGCGGAGATGGAAGCCCAGGAAAATCTGGTCAAAGAAGTCAAAGCTGCAGAAGCTCAGAAATCGTCTGCTGAGCTGCTGGCTGAAAAAGTGGTCATTGAAGCGGAAGCAGAGAAAACAGCCACAGAGAAGAAATCGGATGCCATCAAAGTCATGGCGGAAGCCAAGACGGCCGACGGCGCTGCCATTGGATTGGCTGATGCCCAGGTCATGATTGCCAAAGCCACTGCGACCGAAAAGACAGGTCAGGCCGAAGCCAACGTTATGATCGCCAAGGCGGAAGCCACTGAAAAGACCGGAACTGCGGAAGCCAAGGTCATGCAGCTCAAGTACAGCTCGGAAGCAACTGGAATTGTCGACAAAGCCAAGGCAATGAAACTCTTCGATGGTGTGGGACGAGATCACGAAGAATTCAAAATCCGCCTCAACAAAGACAAGGAAATCGAACTGGCTGCCATCGCTGCACAGCAGGAGATCGCAGAGGCTCAGGCTGGTATCGTGGGTGAAGCGTTGAAATCAGCCCGCATCGATATCGTGGGAGGCGAAACAACATTCTTCGATAAGATTGTGGACTCTATCAAGAGTGGTAAGTCGATCGATCGTTTTGTTCACAACAGTGAAACTCTGACGGACATTAAGAATACGTTTTTTAACGGGAACCCTGACTACTTCGAAGATCAGCTGCAGACCTTTATTACCCGGTTTGGCATGTCATTCGAAGATGTCAAGAACCTCTCAATAGCCGCTCTGATTTCCCAGATGCTGGTTCAGGCTGAAGGGGAAGAAGATCGGTCGACGCTGAATCGTCTGCTCGCGACTGTGAAAAACCTCGGGATTGCGGATAAAAAAGTGTCTTCCTTCATGAAAGCGAAAGTCGAGAAGTAATACTTCACTTTCTGCATCAGAAACGTCGTTCAGTCGGCTGTCTCTTTCCGGGAAATAAACGTTCTGGAGAGAACGCCGATTGAAGTCGGTTCTTTCGTCTGCAAAAATTATCCGTAAAGCGTGTTTCCCGGAAAATAGGTTCTAGAGCGCCTCGTATTTCACCATAGCGTCTCTCAATCTATTCTGCTCGGTCCAAAAGGATCTGGAGACGCTGTAGTAAAACTGGACACCGTCTAATGGCCGATACGAAAAATAATTCAGAAGAGACTGCAGAAAGTAATGCGGATAGCATTGCCCTGGAGAGCAGTACCTACGAAATTATTCAAAATCGACTCAAAGGACACGGGAAAGAACTGCAGACCCGCCTGGGAAAACTGAACGAGCTTCGCAAAGAAGTTTTTGGTTCAATTGAAACCCGGTTGATCGGCAGTGATCGCATTACAACCGAACATAACTGTGTTCCCCGCGACATGCTGGCTGTCGGGACTCGTTTCCTGTTCGGCTATAATGTCAATTTTGGTCTGAAGACCGAAATCAGTCTCGGCGATGTCTTCGCCGTTTATGAATTCAAAGAAGGTACCTATCACGCGCTGCCTCTGGATCTGATTCGTAATGCTGCGTTCGAAAAAGATTTCAAAGACATCTACCGCTACTACAAAAAGGCCACTTTTGCGAAGTTTTTCGTGAAGGGCCCTTTTTTGTATATGCTGTTTAAAGTGGGAGATGGTCCTAAGGATTTCAAATCTTTCAAGTGGGCTTTCCAGGGCGATCAACTGGTTTATGTTGATAACCGCAGTGATCATGAAGTTCAGTATCCCGCGCAGCAGGAATTTGAATGGACGCGTACCCATCGTGATCTGCACTTCGCGGGACTGCATCCACATATCTCAATCGATGACCGATTATTCGTCGAAACCGTGGGCGGCGATCTGACCATCAAGATTGAAAATAACACCGAAACCGGTGAAGGCATTTATTCAGAACCGGTCGACGATCCGGACCAGATTTTGGATGATGCGGAAATCTTTTATGCCCTCATCGGTTCCCTGATTCTGTTAAAAATCAAACCCTATAAAGAAACAAAGTACCGCTACTTCATTTACAACGAAAAGCTGCAGAAAGCGCAACGTCTCGATTCCATTAAAGATGCCTGTATTCTGCTTCCCGATGATCATGGTCTGGTGTTTTCAAATGGTTATTATCTGCAGAATGGTGAATCGAAAACATTCGAAACTGATCTGCAGGACATGCTCTACCAGGAACGAATTGCGTCTCCCAACGGTGAAGATTTTCTGTATGTGTTTTGTCAGCCAGAGCAGGGGGCCTATGTCTTGCTGCAATACAATCTGATCGAACAGAAACTCGACACACCTATGATCTGTCATGGATTTACCCGGTTCGAGGGGGGAGAGCTGATCTGTTTTTCCGGTCAGGATGAACCACAAAAACACCATACACTGCAGCTCTGGCAGACGCCTTATATCAGCGATTCATTTCAGGTTCCCCATAAGCAGGATTCTTACCTCAATAAAATCGGGAATAAAGATATCGTGCGGGGCATGGCGGAATGCCATGAACTGCTGGGCTTAATTAATCGTAAAGACGCTTACGAAAATCTGTATGTGGATCTGGTAAAAGTCACCAGCGATGTCCTCGATTCCTACTTCTGGATCAATCAGGAAGACACTTTTGCACTGGGTGAGGTCGTACTCGAGATCAAACGCGCCGCTGAAGCTGCTGTCACCGAGTACGAAAAGGTTCTGCAGCTTCGTCAGAACACAAAACAGAAAACAGTTGAAGTTGAAAAGCAGACTAAAAAAACTTTAACAGACATTGACCATCGTCGATTTGACAAAATCGATGACTTTGTGCAGAGCCTGGCCAGTTTGAGGAGTCTGCGAGGCGATGTTATCTCGCTGCGCGATCTGCGGTATGTTGATCAGGGCCTGGTCGACAAGCTGGAAAAAAGTGTCAGTGAGAAGAACGAGAAGCTGGCAACTCGCTGCGTTTCTTTCCTGATGCGGGAAGACGCGCTCAAACCGTATGCAGAACGGATAGTGGCTGCGACCGAACAGATAGATCTGGTCGAGAAAGTAGCCGATGCGCGGAAGGTGGAAGAAGAGATCGAAGCCAGTTCAAAAGAGCTGGAGATGCTGATTGAGATTGTCAGTAATCTGAAAGTCGAAGATACTACTCAACGCACCGCGATTATTGATAATATTTCCACGAATTTTTCTAAAATCAACCAGTCCCGTGCTGCCCTCAAACGTCGCATTAAAGATCTGATGTCGGTCGAAGGTGTGGCCGAATTCAATGCGCAGATGAAGCTGCTGAATCAGGGCGTGGTGAACTATCTTGATGTCTGTGACTCACCCGAAAAATGTGATGACTTCCTTACCAAACTGATGATTCAGGTGGAGGAACTGGAAGGTCGTTTTGCTGAGTTCGATGAATTTGTTGAACAGCTGACTGAAAAACGGGAAGAAATCTACGCTGCTTTTGAATCACGCAAGCTGGCGATTGTGGAAAGCCGGAATAAGCGGGCCAATTCACTGGCAAAATCAGCCGATCGCATACTGACTGGTATTCGCAGTCGCGCGGAACAGCTGAAAACGATCAATGAGATCAACGGCTATTTTGCTTCGGACCTGATGATCGATAAAGTTCGGGACATTGTACGCCAGCTGGGTGAGCTGCAGGATACTGTCAAGGTTGATGATATTCAGGGCCGCCTGAAAAGTATTCGCGAAGACACCGTTCGGCAGCTGAAAGACAAGCAGGAACTGTTCGTCGACGGCGAAAATATCATCAAGCTGGGGAACCGTCAGTTTACGGTGAATCGCCAGGCGCTTGATTTAACTACCGTTTTTCGTGATGACAGCCTACAGTTACATTTAACGGGTACCAATTTCTTCGAAGAAATCGAAGACGAGCGTCTGCTGGCTACCAGGGAAGTCTGGGATCAGGAAGTGGTCTCAGAGAACAAGGATGTATACCGCGTTGAATATTTAACCTACTGCCTGCTGAAATCGGTAGAAGCCGATCCTGATCAGTCCCTGCTATCGCTGTCCAAATTATCCGATGAAGAATTGCTGGCCTGCATTCAGAAGTTTATGGGACCTCGCTATACCGAAGGCTACATCAAGGGGGTCCACGATCAGGATGCATTGCTGCTTCTGAAATCTCTGTTGAAAATCAAACCTGCATTGGGACTCCTGCGATACCAGTCTGCTGCCCGGGCACTGGCCGGTCTGTACTGGAGCTACTTTTGTGATCCGGAAATAAAGACACTGTTTGCAACGAAATTGTCCGGATTTGGCAGTGTGATGCAGGTTTTTCCTCGCACCGGCCAGCAGCAGTATTATATCAACGAACTCAGGCAGCAGCTTTCCCAGTTTGTATTGCAGGTTTCCTGCCTCGATCAGACACTGGTCAGCGAAGCAGCCGAGTATCTGTTTCAGGAACTGGTACATGGCTCTACATTTGTGATCAGCAAACGGGCTGCTGATCTGTATCAGGATTTCGAAAAATATCTGAAACACAACAACGCCGCCAGTCAGCTCACAGACAGCCTGTCTTCCACCAGGGAGAATCCGATCAACTGGTTTCTACTGGCGCGCGATTGGGTTCAGGCCTATCTGGATTATCTTGATTCCGAAGAAGATTTCGATTATCTGGACGAAGTCGCATTGCTGCTGCTTGATGCCAAACTGGATCGTAGCCGGCTGATTGACGCGATTGTGACCGAACAGATCTCTGGTCTTTCAGGATCACATGCACGCATCCGGAGTGGCGAATACCATCTGAACTTTAATCGCTACTCGAAGCGGCTGGCTGAGTTTCAATCTGTGAATGTGCCACGGTTTGAATCGTACCTGTCTCTCAAGAAAGAGATTGTCGACCAGTCGCGAGATGCCATGCGGCTCGATGAATTTCGCCCCCGTGTACTGACATCATTTGTCCGGAATCGACTGCTGGATGAAGTCTATCTGCCCGTGATTGGAGATAACCTGGCCAAGCAGATGGGGGAAGCAGGCGAAAATAAACGGACCGACCGGATGGGGCTGTTGATGCTGGTCTCTCCTCCCGGATACGGTAAAACCACATTGATGGAATACATCGCCAATCGTCTGGGGATCATCTTCATGAAGATCAACGGGCCCGCACTCGGACATCAGGTGACATCACTCGATCCGGCAGCGGCACCGAATGCCGGGGCACGGGAAGAGGTCAAGAAGTTAAACCTGTCGCTCGAGATGGGGGATAACGTCATGATCTATCTGGATGACATTCAGCACTGTAACCCGGAATTTCTGCAGAAGTTTATTTCACTCTGTGATGCCCAGCGAAAAATTGAAGGTGTTTATAAAGGAGAGACCCGCACCTACGATTTACGCGGACGCAAAGTCGCCGTTGTGATGGCAGGCAATCCCTATACGGAGAGTGGCGAAAAGTTTCAGATCCCGGACATGCTCTCCAACCGTGCAGACATCTATAACCTGGGTGAAGTGATCGGCGAGCATGCGGATGCATTCGAAATGAGCTACCTGGAGAACTGCATTACCTCGAATCCCGTGCTCAATCAACTTTCTTCACGCAGCCAGAAAGATATCTACACGATCATCCAGATGGCCGAGGATGGGGCCGGCGAACGGGGTGACCTGGAAGGGAACTACTCGGTGGAAGAACTCAACGAGATGGTTTCCACCATGAAAAAACTGATTCGCGTGCGCGATGTCATTTTGAGCGTGAACCGCGAGTATATCCGCTCGGCGGCCCAGTCGGATGATTACCGTACGGAACCGGCGTTCAAGCTGCAGGGCTCATACCGTAACATGAACCGCATCGCCGAAAAAGTATTTTCGGTGATGAATGATAAAGAGCTGGAGACATTGATTGTCTCCAACTACGAAAATGACGTTCAGACTTTAACCTCGGACGCAGAAGCCAACCTGCTGAAGTTCAAGGAACTGATGGGCATCTTATCCGAGGCTGAGTTAGAGCGCTGGAATGCAATCAAAAAGTCATTCCGGAAAAATCAGCAGCTCAAGAGCGTCGGTGGCGAGGACCGCATGGCCCAGGCGATTCTGCAGCTGGCGAATGTGGTCGAGGGACTGCAGGACATACGCGAAAGTATGAATGCCGGCATCGGTCGACTCACGGCTGAGAAGGATTCAAATCTGGATTTGTATGCTAAAGATTTTGCAGAACGGTTCCAGCATCTGGCAGAAAGCCTGCACGCAATTCAGGCGGCTTTGACGACCGGAACCAAAGATGTGACTACAATGTTCGAGCAGTCTATCAAAACGCGATCGGCACAGTCTGAGTCTGCTCAAGCGGGAGAGGCATCCGCTTCTACACCCGATGACAGAATTACGGTCGTGAATAAAATTCCCCGCTCTCTGCTGAATGTACTGGAAACACAGTTCGATCTGATGCAGGGTTGGATGCAGCCTCTCGTCACCTCTTCCCATGCCAATCAGGCCGAGTTCAAAGAGCTGAAGGAACTGGTGGAACGCTGCCTCAAAGATTACAACGCGCTGATCAATCGTGTGGACGACGAGTAGAACTCGTAGCAGTCCGCGATTTTTTCTAGGAATTACAAGCATCTGTAATCCTGATGCCCCTACATCTTACAATTCATGATGCGTCATACTTGCCGCGTGTTCATTTATCTCGTCCTGGTTGAGGTTTCTGCTGGTTTGGTGTAATCTTTTTCACTAAGGCGTCAGTCAAAAAACAGGCTTCATAGTGAGGGAAAAATGAAAATCGTATTTGCAGATCAAATCGCTTCGTTAGGAGATTTCGAATCAATCCCGGGACTGATAGCCGTGGATTTGTTTTTGTCCCTGATTGCAGTGCCGATCTCAGCGATGATATTGAGAAAAGCAATCAGCATGTTTAATGAAGCAGCAGCTGAAGAAACACAAAAGATCAAGTTTCCCACTTTACCCAATGCAATTTGGATCTCATTGATCGTAACACTGAGTATTCAAGCAGTGCTCATATTAGCTGCGTTCATTTTGATTCCCGTAGCTGATATGACTTTCTATTCTGGAAAAAATAGTCAGGGGTATTACATTTTGCTGGCCGTTTCGAGTGTCGTGCTGGCATTCTTTACATATAGCAAAGTCCTCTCAATGTGCTGGCCTATTAATTCCGCTAACGCCAACTCAATTGTTGCCATCGATTTTGTGATTCGGTTCATGTTTCTCTTGATATTAGGTGTGATAGCGCTTGTTTTGAAGAGTTTGTATGAATAGAAGTTGAAACTGGTGAGATTATTATGCCAACTCGTGTAATGGTTCTCCAAAGGGGAGTGTGATAATCGGGCGTCCCGAATGATCCAGATAATGCTTCTCAGTATCAATTCCCAGGTGCTGGTAAATTGTAGCGAGCACATCCTGTGGCGTTTTGGGATTATCTTTCGGGAATGCGCCTTTGGAATCCGATGATCCCACCACCCGACCTCCTTTTAACGGTCCCCCTGCAATTGCGGCGCTGAACACATTCGGGTAATGGTCGCGGCCTGCATTCTTATTGACACGGGGAGTGCGACCAAATTCGCCCCAGGCCACGACGAGTGTCGTTTCCAGCAGACTACGCTGATCGAGGTCTTCGATCAACGCGGAATAAGCCTGATCCCAGCGAGGCAGGAATCCGTTTCGCATTGAGTCGAAACCTTTGACGTGGGTATCCCACCAGCGACAGTCGACGGTAACGAGTCTCACGCCCGCTTCCACCAGACGGCGGCCTAAGAGCATCCGCTGTGAAAAGGCGCTGGCACTGCAGCGCGTGGGATCCATAGGATCGTAACGGGGAATGAAGCCATATCGTTCCCTTGTGCTTTCTCGTTCAGCATCCAGGTCGAATGCCTTTCGCGCCTTGTCAGAACTCAGGATTCCAAATGCCTGTTGTTGAAACTGACTGATTGCCGTGAGTTGTCCGGAACGATCCAGGTCCTTACGAAAATGATCAAAGCCTTTGAGCAGGTCTTTCCGCCGAGCAAAACGATTGTCGTTGATGCCTTCGACGAGCGAAAAGTTCTGCAGGGTAAATGGACCATCATTAGCCGGATCGGCTAACGTTTCGAATGGCTTGTGGGCGACGCCGAGGTAAGCGGAATCGGTGCCGGGGACCTGACGGGGAATCATGACATACGGGGGAAGCTCAGGAGTCAGATAGCCGAGTTGCTCTGAAACGATGGAGCCACAGCTGGGGTGCACATTGATGGTGGGATCCGTTCCCGGGGGATGGCCGGTAAACAGGATCTGATCGCCGGCGGAATGTCCCGCGTTGGTGTGATGCAGGCTGCGGATGATGGACCATTTCTCCATGATCTGCGCACAGCGTGGCATCAGGTCGACAATTTCAATCCCGGGTACTGAGGTTCTGATCGCTCCGAAATCGCCACGAAATTCGGCAGGAGCGTTAGGTTTGGGGTCCCAGGTTTCATGCTGTGAGGGGCCGCCCCGCATCCAGAGAATGATGACTGAATTCTCTTTTCTGGCGGCGGGACCAGCGTGCGCATCATGACGCAGGAGTTCCGGGAGTGACAGACCAGTGAGTCCTAAACCACCCGCTTTCAAAAAGCCGCGTCGATTGAATCGCAGTGTCTTCTGGAATTCTGAGCATACACCCTGCGGCCAGATTCGCCTCATTCTTCCATGCCCTTAGATTTATGAATCAGAGCAGTGTATCAATTTCTATTTATGTTAGCACGAAAAAGGTGAAGTACAACTAAAACCCGGCGTGGAAATAACTTGTGATAGCTTCTATTAGAAGAAAAGCAATTACGGAATAATGTATGTAAATCAATTTATATTGTTGACTTAGTAATCTTGTATGTGTACTTAAGGGTCATGTAGACAATTGTGACTGCTTCTGAGGATATTTCTGCGCATACAGGAGAGGTAGATGTTTGATTCGTCAATGTTAGTGTTAGGGGCTGCGAATCCAGTGGCAGTGATACTCTGTTTGCTGGTGGTTGTACTCCCCATCGGTTTGCTGATCGGAGCGGTGATTCTGCGTGCTTCTGTCAGCTTATTCAACAAGTTTGCCGGCTTTGACGAAGACAGTCGCTACAGAGTTCCAGAGCCAAGCATGCTGAATGGGATGGGAATGCTATTGTTATCAACGATTGCCAATGCCATCTTTAGCTTCCTGATTGGAGCGATTGGTGTCGCTACTGGTATGATTCAGGACGGACCAGAGGGCGTTGATCGCGGGGGGGAGATGCTTTTAAACCTGGTGTCTTTGCCGGTCTCGTTTGTAATTTTCTCAGCGATCCTTTCTTCAATGCTTCCCACCACTTTCAAGCGAGCGATGGGAGTCGTGCTCTGTCAGTATCTGATTGCTCTTGCTCTGGCCATTGTGATTGGTCTGCTTTTTTTACTTGTGGTAATGGCAACGGGAGCGGCTTAAATAAGTGATTGAAGTATCGGGAAATGAGTTGGTTCCGCTGTCTTTATTTCTTCATTATACTGACAGGAAGAGCAGTGGAGACCAGACTTTAATTCTGTTGGAAATCACGAACATACCTGATCTTTAAGCAAAGGTTTCAGTTATATTTCACGAAATTGGGGCAGCATTGTAGGACCTGTGGATTAGTAGCTGCCAAAGAAATTCCGTGTGAGTTTTTGTTATGTGCCATTCAGGGTGTTGCGCCGCAGATTTAGATTGTTGGTGGTCAACTGGAATCCATTTTGAGGATGCATCGAATGTCAGGCGTGATAGAAGAATTGGGCGGCCCAGGCATCGCTTTGGTTGCTTTAGTGATATTACTGGTGGTTGGTTTGTGGATCAATGCCATGGTCTTACGAATTGCCGTCAGCCTCCTGAATCGGTTTGCTTTTGCGAAAGAGAGAGTTTCAGAAGCTGCTGAACGGCAAATTCATCCGATTCCCGAACCGACCACAACCTCTGCCATGGGCATGCTGCTGGTCGCTGCCTTCATAAATTTCGTGATTGGGGGGATCTACGCCATACTGGCCACTGCGCAAAAAACATCTCCTGAATCAGCATTGGTGGAATTTCTGCCAAAGATCCGCATTATCTGTGCTGTGGTCAGTTTTTTTACAACCTCTGCTGTGTTTTCGTTTCTGTTGCCCACGAGTTATTTACGTGCTCTCGGTGTGGCATTTGTCAGAATGATAATGATGCTGGTAATTTATGGTATCACAGCTTTAGCGTGGCTGCTCTTTTTCCGTTCCGGAACTTGATGGCAAGGTTTCAAATCATTTACAGCGTGTATC